>DASWPG010000043.1:0-16848 GCA_036404115.1 Cellulomonas sp. | reverse complement strand
AGGTGCTGTCCCGCGCCACCGGCCGCACGATCACGTACGTCCCCGAGACCCTGGACGAGGCGTACGCCTCCCGCGCGTCCTTCGGCGCCGAGCCCTGGGAGGTCGACGGCTGGGTGTCCTCGTACGCCGCCATCGCCGGCGGCGCGCTCGCGACGACCTCACCGGTGGTCCGGCAGCTCTCCGGCCGTCCCGCGCAGTCGTTCGCCGAGTGGCTCACCCTGAACCCGGAGGCGTGGGCGCACCTGCGGGCCTGACCGGAGCGCACCGGGGCGGGGCGGAAGGCGCCGGATCGCTCAACCCGACGGTTGAGCAGCCGATCGGTTGCCCAGACGACGGCCGACGGGGCCGCAGCCCGCGGCTCAGTGCTTGCGGGCGGTGAGGACGACCGGGCCGTCCGGCGTGATCGCCACGGTGTGCTCCGCGTGCGCGGCACGCGAACCGTCGGCGGTGCGGATGGTCCAGCCGTCCGGGTCGATCTCGTACCCGTCGCCGCCTGCCATGAACCACGGCTCGATCGCGATCACCAGCCCGGCACGCAGCTTCATGCCCGTGCCGCGCCGGCCGAGGTTCGGCACGTGCGGGTCCTCGTGCATGGTCCGCCCGACACCGTGCCCACCGAAGTCCGCATTGATGCCCATCCCGGCGGCGCGACCGATCTCCCCGATCGCCGCCGAGATGTCGCCCATCCGGTTGCCCGGCCGTGCCTGCGCGATCCCCGCGGCGAGCGCCTCCTCGGTGACGCTGATCAGCCGCTGGGCGTCCGGGTCCGTGCTGCCGAGCTGGAAGGTCAACGCCGAGTCCGCCACCCAGCCGTTCACCTGCGCCGCGAAGTCGATGCTCAGCACGTCGCCGTCCGCGAGCGCCTGGTCCGACGGCAGCCCGTGCAGGGCGGCATCGTTCACGCTGGAGCACAGCACCCCCGGGTAGGGCATCGCACCGAACGACGGGTGGTAGCCGAGGTACACCGAGTGCGCGCCGGCCTCGTCGATCATCCGGTGCGCGTGGGTGTCCAGGTCCTTCAGCGTCATGCCCACGCGGGCGACGTCCTGCAGGCTGCTCAGCACGCGTGCGACGAACGCGCCCGCCGCGCGCATCGCGTCGATCTCCCGGGGTGTCTTCAGCTCGACCACCCGTCCACCCTAGCCACCCCGTGCTGTGCCCCACCCAGGACCGCCCGCAGCGTCACCGCCGCCGATCACCGCGGATCGGCGGCGGGCAGGGAGAAGCCCGTGGGCCGGTCCTCCGGGTGGAGGGCCTGCCGTGCTGGACGATGCACGGCTCCCACGGGCTGCGGTGACTGCCGGGAATTCGCTCGTCGCTCGCCGGAGGGCTCCGGGTGCGCCGAGACGGATCACTGGCGATCCGTCCGAGTGCTCGGGCGACTAGCGGGCAGTCACCTCACGCGTCCAGGAAGACTTCATGTCGTGGACCACCTCCTTCCGGTGTGGGGTCGACGCTACGACGGTCGCGACCCGCCGCCAAGGGGTTTTTCCGTGGGCGGACCACCGGGGTCCGTCGGCGAGCGCACGGGCGCGCGCCAGCCGTCGGGATGCGGGCGGGACGACCCGTGCACCGTCCCCGGTCACGTCGCCCGAGCGGCGTCCGCCCCGCCCGCGCGGACCTCGCGCGCCAGCCGGTAGCCGACACCGCGCACCGTGACGATCCAGCGCGGTGCGAGGCCGACGGCGTCGAGCTTGCGCCGCAGGTTGGCCATGTGGACCTCGATGTTCCGCCGGTCGGCGGTGGTGGTCGGGACGTCGAGGGGCATGCCGTGCGCGTGCGGTCCGATCGCGCGGGCGAGCGCGTCCTTCGAGACCGGGGTCCCGGCCCGCTCGGCGAGCACGACCAGGATCTCGAACTCGCTCCGGGTCAGCGGCACGGGACGGTCCTGGACGCGGACGCACCGGGAGGGCACCTCCACCACGAGGTCGCCGCGGCGCAGCACGGGACCGGGGTCCAGGTCGTCGCCGACGTCGCCCGGGGCCGGGCGCTCGCTCCCGCTCATCCGAGCACGCTACCCCCCGGTCCGTCCGGCCGACCCGTCGAGAGGGTGGCCGTCGCCGGTGGCCGGCCGCCCCGCCGACCGGCGGTGCGCAGACGGGGTGCGGTGCGTCCGGTCAGCAGCGGTCGAACACGTAGTCGGCGTCGTCCGGCGTGCTCAGACCGCGGTCGCGCAGGATCGTGGAGGTGGGCACCTGCGGGTCGGCGCACACCTGCGCCCAGGTGCCGTCGAGGTCGTCGTCGTACTCGATGTCCAGCACGGCGTCGCCGTAGACGTCGGTGTACGCGGCGCACTCGTCCCAGCGCTGGCACTCCTCCGCGACGGCGAAGTCGAAGCCCGCCTCGTCCCGGCCACGGGTGCCGAGCTCGGCGCTGTTCTTCTGCGCGACCGCGAGGCCGGCCTGATGGGCGATCGCGACGTACCGGGCGGCGAGGTCGATCGCCTCGTCCTCGGTGACCCGCCCGTCCGAGCGGGTGTACGAGTCGAGGTTGTCCAGCTCGACGGCGTCGAACCCGCTCGCGGCGCAGGCCAGGATCGACTCGCCCAGCACCTCGGCGATCGCGGCACGCTTCTCGGCGGTGGACAGGTCGAGCAGCATCTCGTCCGGCCACGCCGGGTCGGCCACCGGGGTGCCGTCGGCGTCGCGCAGCACCAGGTCGGGGTGCTGGTCCAGCCACAGGTCGCGGTCGCCGGGCTGGGTCTGGAACCCGTTGACGTAGCAGCCGGACCACATCCCGGCCTCGGGGGTGCCGGTGGAGTCCCGGACCACCCCGCCGACCCCGTCCGCGGGCAGGTAGCCACCGCCGAGCTGGTAGTCCACGACGGCACCGGTGGGAGGCAGCCCGGCCGCAGCGGTCGCAGCGGTCGGGCTCGTCGCCGGGGCCGCCGTGGAACCGACGGAGCCGGTACCGGCGGTGCCGCCGGGAGCGTCGCCACCGCCCGAGCAGGCCGCCAGCATCGTGAGCACCGCCGCGCCGGCCAGCACGCCGCGGGCGCGTCTCACGCCGGCACGTCCACGAGCGGGTGGTCCGGCAGCACGGCGCCCGGCAGCACCAGGTCCAGCACTCGTTGCAGCCGGCGCTCGTCCGGGTCCCGCAGCGACGGCAGCAGCAGCGTGGTGATCCCGCAGCCGACCCCCGCACCGTCCCAGCCCGCACGGTCCCCGACCATCAGCACCTCGACCGGCGTGAGCCCGAGCGCCGCGACCGCTCCGGTGAACGCGGCCGGATCGGGCTTCACCCGCCGGGTCCGGTACGACAACGACCAGGCGTGCACGAGGGTGTCCCAGGCCCTGCCGTCCGGGGCGGGCTGCGCACGAGCGGCGAACATCGGGCGCAGGTCGGTGTGGATGTCGGACAGCACCCCGACCCGCACCCCGGCGTCGTGCAGCGCGGCGAGCAGGTCCCCGGTGTCGGGCACCAGCCGGTGCACCGCCGGATCCGCGATCCGCCGGTACAACGCCTCCGCGAGCGCCGGATCCAGCCCGGCCCGGTGATACCAGCCGAGGTAGGAGGTCCGGTGCGCAGCGAGGTCGAGGTCGACCTCGGGGCCGTCCACCCGGTCGGCGGCGGTGCCGCGCAGCGCGCCCATCACTCGGTCGACGGCAGGCCCGTCGGACGCTCGGCCCCGCTCCCGCAGCGCAGCCGCGACCAGCTCCGGGTAGTCGGGCGCGGCGGCGATCGTGCCGCTCCAGTCGAGCAGCACGCCGCGGAACCGGGCCGGCGGGATCGTCACGGCGCGAGCGTAACGAGCCGGGCGGCACCGAGCGGCTGGAACCGCACGACCTGCATGTCTCGACCACCCGCCCGTCGCTACGCTCACGCTCATGGAGACCGCACAGGCGAGCCGCCGCAACGTCGCACAGGGCCTGCTCGGCCTGGTCCTGGTCGCCGGAGGGGTCACCGCTCTGCTGGACCGGATGGGCGTGATCGACGTCGACTGGAGCTGGTGGTGGGCGCACGCCTGGCCGGTGCTGCTGATCGCGGTGGGCGTCGTCACGCTGATCGCCTCGCCGCGCGCACCGATCGGCCCGCTGCTGATCACCGGCGTCGGTGCTGTGCTGCTGCTCGCCTCGCTGGACCAGGTGCGGGTGAACGCCTGGGGCCTGGTGTGGCCGGTGCTGCTGATCGCGGCCGGCATCGCGGTGCTGAGCGGCGGGCGAGGTGCTGCGGCGGCAGATGCGGGTGCCACGATCTCGGCGTTCGCGTTCTGGTGGGGCGCGACCCCGCGCACCGCGTCGCAGGAGTTCCGCGGCGGCAGCCTGACCGCGATCATGGGCGGCGTCGAGGCCGATCTGCAGCAGGCCGGGATCGTCGGGCGGGCCGAGCTGGCCGTGTTCACGTTCTGGGGCGGCGTCGAGATCACGGTGCCGCCGGGCTGGCGGGTCGAGGTCGGCGGGCTGCCGCTGCTCGGCGGCTGGGAGAACAGGACGGAGGCCCCGCCGACCCTGGACGCACCGGTGCTGCACGTCAACGCGGTGTGCCTGATGGGCGGCGTCGAGATCAAGAGCTGACCGACCCCCGGACGCCGCGCACCGTCGACCGGTCGGGCGGGGAGCCAGGCGGGCGGGCAGCCAGGCGGGCAGGCAGGCAGGCAGGCAGCGGCACAGCAGCCGATCGGTATCGCGCTCGACGCGGGCCCCGCCCCGGGGTCATCATGGTCGCCGTCCAGGCCGCGCACCGACGCGGCCGCAGCGTGGAGGAGCCAGCGGATGTCGTGCGCCGCAGAGGGTGGGGTCGGCCGGCACGGCCACCTCGGTCTGACGGCACCGCCCGTCGCTCGGCACTGACCGGGCGCCGGGCTCCGACCCGTGCCCTCCGTCGCGTCCGTGACCAGGACGCGCGACCCCACCGGCAGCGCCGAGCGTGCGACCGGGACGTCGTGCGCCGTCCGGCCGACGGCCCTGCTGCCCCCGAGAGCCGAGACACCGTGCGACCCCTGACCCCTGCCGAGATCCGTTCCTCCTTCGTCAACTGCTCGCGCCGGGAGGCGCGCGACGCGACCCTGCCGCTCGACCTGGCCGACCGTTCCGACGCGGACTGGGAACGGCTGGACCTGCTCGGCTGGGTGGACCGCAAGGCCCCGCTGCGCGCCTATGTCGTCACGCTGGTCGAGGACCGCCCGGTGGGCATCGTGCTGCGGGCGGGCGAGGCCCGGATGGGCTCGAAGCGTGCGCTGTGCGGCTGGTGCGAGGACGTGCTCGCCACCCACGAGGTCGCGTTCTACGTGGCCCGACGCGGTGGGGCGGCCGGACGAGCCGGCAACACGATCGGCACGCTGGTCTGCGCGGACTTCGCCTGCTCGGCCAACGTCCGGCGGCGGCCGACCCGGATCGAGGCCGGTGACGACCCGGACGGCGTCGTCGTGGCGCGGATCGCCGGGCTGCGCGAGCGGTCGGCGCGGTTCGTCGCCGCGGTGCTCAGCACCGTGTGAGGCCGACCGGCCGGGGCCGCCAGGTCACAGCACGGCGGCGAGCGCGTCCAGCGCAGCCACCGGGTCCGGCCCGGCCGGGATCAGCACCACCGCGTCCGCCCCGGCCGCGGCCATCGCGGCGAGCGAGGCCCGCGCCTGCTCCGGCGTGCCGGTCACCGCGAGCCGGTCCACCCAGGCGTCCGGCAGCGCGGCGGCGAACTGCGCCCGGTCGGGGGTGCTCGCGCGCAGCGCACGCAGGTCGGCCGCGAAGTCCAGCGGGTCGAGGTGCACGGCCCAGCCCGGGTCACCGATCCAGCCCAGGCCGGTCCGCGCGACCGCGCGTGCCGCAGCCGCGTCCGGTCCGACCGCCGCGACGTTGTACGCGACCACCCGGTGCCCGGGCACGTCGCCGATCTGCGCGCGCACCACCCGCAGGTACTCGGGCGTGGCCGGCTCGGCGAGCACGGTGCCGTCCGCGACCCGACCGGCGAGCGCGAGCGACCGGGGACCGCGCACCCCGGCGAGCACCGGCGGCGGCGTGGCCCGCTCGCCCTCCAGCCGCAGCCCGTCCAGCTGCACGTACCGGCCGGCGGCGTGCACCTCCTCGCCGCGCAGCAGGGCGCGCAGCGCCGTGACGTGCTCCTCCAGCAGGGTCAGGATGCTGTCCGGCCAGGCGCCGACCTGACGCATCCAGTCCGGCATCCCGTGGCCGACGCCGAGCAGCACCCGGCCGGGGAACAGGTCGGCCAGCGTGGCCGCCTCCATCGCCGCGAACCCGACGTTGCGGGCCGCGGCCGGCAGGATGCCCACGCCGACCCGGACCTGCTCCGTGACGGCCAGCACGGCGGCGGCCTGCGCGATGCCGCCGCGGAAGCCGAGGTCCTCGACCACCCAGAGCTCCGCGAAGCCGAGCTCCTCGGCCCGGCGCGCGAACGGCAGCACCTGGTCGGCGGGCAGGTCGCGGGGCAGCACCACCCCGACCTCGGGCAGGTCGGCCGAGGTCGGGCCGGCCGTCGCAGCAGGGTTCACGTCCGGGGTCACGGTGGCGTCGGCGCTCATGCCTTGACGGTACCGAGACCCGCCGGCAGGTCCCACCCGCGCCCCTCCGGTTCCCGCTCCCGCACCGTGCGGCCGTGCGGCGGATGTGCTGTCCTGGGCGCGGGCCGCCACCCGGCGGACCGGGACGGTCGGGAGGTGAGCCGTGGCCACGCTCCGCTACTCCGCGATCACCTCGCTGGACGGGTTCGTCGCCGATCGCGACGGCAGGTTCGACTGGGGTGTGCCGGACGAGGAGGTGCACGCCCGGATCAACGACCTGCAGCGGGACGTCCGCACCTACCTGTACGGCCGGCGGCTGTACGACGTGATGGTGGCGTGGGAGACCTGGGACACCACCGACGAGCCCGAGGTCGTGCAGGACTACGCCCGGCTGTGGCGCGCAGCCGACAAGATCGTGTGGTCCCGCACGCTGGTCGCCCCGCGGAGCACCCGCACCCGGATCGTGCCGGCGCTCGACCTGGACGAGGTGCGCACCCTGCTGGCGCAGGCGGACCACCCGGTGCTGGTCGGCGGGGCGCACCTGGCCGGCGCCCTGCTGCGCGCGGGGCTGGTCACGGACATCGACCTGTTCGTGACGCCGGTGCTGGTCGGCGGGGGCACGCGGGCGCTACCTCGGGACGTGCGGACCGATCTGGACCTGGTGGGGGTGCGCCGGTTCGCCGGCGGCGTCGTGCACCTGCAGCACCGGGTGGTCGCACCACGCACCTGAGGTCCCGGCCGGTGGGCCGGGACCGGACCGCCCGGGGTCAGGCGCGCGCGGCGTGCAGCCGGGGGATCAGGTCCTCCAGGTACCCGGCGGTGTCCTCCCAGCCGGTGACCGCGTGGCAGGTCACCCCCAGCGCGAGCACGGGGTAGTCGTTGCCGGCCTCGTCCAGCCGGTCGCCGACGAACAGCATGTCGTCCAGGCTCAGACCGGTGAGCTCGGCCAGACGGCGCATGCCGTAGGCCTTGTCGATGCCCTTGCGGGTGATGTCGACCGAGGTCGAGCCGCCGGAGCGCACCTCCAGGTCGGGCAGCAGGTCGGCTGCGGCCTGCCGGAGCGCGGTCTTCTTGTCGCCGGTCGGGTCCCAGGCGGCCTTCGCCGCGACCGGGGCCGCCTGGCCGAGGGCGGAGAAGGTGATCTGCGAGCCGCGGTCCTCCAGGATCGGGCCCCAGGTGTCCGCCTCCCAGTAGCCGAGCGCCTTCGCCTGCTCCTCGACCACGGCGAGCGCACGGGACTTCTCGTCCTCGGTGAGGTTCTCCGCGTACTGCTGGTGCCAGGCGCCGTCGCTGTGCCGCCAGTACTGCGTGCCGCAGGTGGGCATCAGATGCAGCCGGGACAGCGCGGACCCGGCCCGTTCGGGCAGCCGGTCGACCACCTGCATCTGGAACTGGCCGAACTGACCGCCCGAGATGATGCACACCGGGACCTCCCCGAGCAGCGCGACCAGCAGGTCGGCCATCCGCGGGTCCAGCGGGGACTTCGAGGGCGCGAGGGTGTCGTCGAGGTCGAACGCGACGAGCGCGGGCAACGCGGGCAAGGGGCCTCCAGTGTCGTCGGCCGCCGGCGCGACCGGTCCACGAGCGTATCGCGACAGCCCTGGGGCCGGGTCCGGTTGCGCTGACGATCGCGCCGCGGCGCTGCGTCCGAGCACCGCGGCCGGCGTCGGACCGGCCACGGGGATCGGCGGACCGCGTGGTAGCACGCCGGGTGGAGGCCGGAAACCACGCAGTTCGCTCAGAGCCGGCTGTGCGGCTGCATACGGTCCGAACGAGTCGATTCCGCAGGTCAGCACCGTCAGATCGGGCATTTGCACCATCGAGGGTGATTCCGTGCGGCGGCTCCGGTCCGGGAACGACCCCGACCGATCACGCAGCACGCGACCGGCCGCCGAGGGCAGCGGGTCAGGATCACGGAGGACGTACAGATGAGGACCAGCACCTACCGCGTCGGGGGCGCGCTCGTGGCGGCGCTGCTCGTCGCACCGCTCGGCGTCGGCGCCGCGTCCGCGGACATCACGGACCCGGCCCCGTCCGTCACCGACGCGACCGAGGACACGCCCGACGGGTCGACCGGGACGGACGGCACCGGGTCCCCGGTGGTCGACGAGGAGACGCCGGCCGCGGACCCCGAGGCCCCGGCGGCGGACGACGGCTCGGACGACGGCACCACCGAGGAGCCCACCGAGGACGAGACGACCCCGGGCGAGGAGGAGACGACCCCCGCCGAGGACGAGGCCACCCCCGGCGAGGAGGCGACCCTTCCCGGCGGCAGCGAGACCGAGGACCTCGTCCCGCCCGCCGACGACGAGGAGGCCGCCGGCCCCTCGATGTCCGACATCGCGATCGACATCGAGTCCTACCCGACCCGGCTCTACTGGAACCTCGCCGGCACCTACCACGCCGACCTCTCGGGCGTGAGCGCGGTCGGTCGCGACAGCGACGGCGCCCTGCAGCGCGACATCCCGGTCACCTGGAGCTACTCGCTGAACGGCGGCTCCGCCACCGAGTTCACCCTGGTGGACGGTGCGATCGACATCGACGGCCTGGTGCCGGGCGAGAACACCCTCGAGTTGACGGCGAGCTACACGGCGCCGGCCGGCACCGAGAGCACCGAGAGCCCCGTCACGCTGGATGCGACCCTGCCGCTGACCGACGTCGCCCCGCTCACGATCACCGTGCTCACCGCGGCGGAGTCCCTGGCCGCCTACGAGGCGGCGAGCATCTTCCCGACCAGCTACGGCACCCAGGGCGCCCAGATGCGGTTCACGGCCGCGAGCGCCCTGTTCTCGCCGAGCGAGCCGGTGACCGTGGTCATCGTGTCGATGTCCGGCGAGACGACCGTGATCGGCTCCACCACGGCGAACGCCGACGGGACGCTGGAGTACACGATGACCATCCCGGCCGACCTGGCCGGTGGCACGTACTACGTGTTCTTCGAGGGCACCACGAGCACGGCCGCCACCCGGCTGGTGCTGCCGGCCCTGGCGATCCCGAGCGCCGACCCGGCCAGCACGAGCACGGCGACCAGCGCGGCGGTGGCCCCGGCTGCCGCCACCAGCTCGAGCAGCGGCTCGGCGCGCCTGGCGACCACCGGTGGCGACCCGGGCACCGGGCTGCTGGTCGGCGGCGTGCTGACGCTCCTGGGCGTCGGCACCGTCGTCGGCACCCGGCGGCTGCGGGCGGCTCGCGCCCAGGCCTGAGCGACCCGCCCCGTCCGCCCGGACGGGGCGGCCCGACGAGCGGGGTGGGTCCGGCATCGCGCCGAGCCCACCCCGTCCGTCTGCCCGGGTCCGCCTGCCCGGGTCCGCCTGCCCGGCGGGTGCCGACCTACGCCGGGACGAGCCCGAGCATCCGGAACGCGTCCACCAGCCCCTCGTCCTGCGGCCCGGCGGCCACGTGACCGGCCACCGCGAGGACCCGCGGGTCGGCACCCTCGATGGCCACCGAGGTGCCCGCGTAGGCCAGCATCTCCAGGTCGTTCAGCCCGTCCCCGACCGCGACGACGTCCTGCGGACCGGCACCGAGACGGGCCACCACCACCTCGATGCCGAGCGCCTTGTGCACACCGGTCATCTGGATCTCCCCGGCCGAGGCGCCCATCCCGGAGATGGAGCTCGGCAGCACGTACACCTGGTCGCCGATCTCCTCGGCCAGCTCCTCCCACGGGGCCGTGGAGGCGAAGTAGGTGATCTTGGCGAACGAGCAGGAGGAGAGGTCGTCCGTCATCACCAGCGACCGGAAGATGTCCCCCGGCCCCTCGTCGTCCCGACGGCCCGGGTCCCGCAGGTGACCGGCCAGCTCGACCCGCATCCGCTCGTCCACCCCGGGCCGGCCGTAGAGCGCCGTCGGGGCCTCCAGGATGTACGCGGCGTCGGCGCGGTCCAGCGCCGCGACCGTCCGCGCGGCGAGCGGGGCCGGGTAGCGCAGGTCCTCGAGCACCTGCCCGTCGACCTCGACGTAGCCGCCGGCCGAGGCCACGATCCCGTCGAAGCCCGCGGCGAGCACGTGCGGCGGCAGCATGGCCAGCGGTCGGCCGGTGCACAGCAGCACCCGGTTTCCCGCCGCCCGCGCGGCCGCGACCACCGCCGCGTGCGCCGGCGGGACGACGCCGTGGTGGGCGTAGGTGCCGTCCACGTCGAGGAAGACGATCTTGCCGGCGGTGCGGTCCAGGATGCTCACCCCGCCATCCTCACCTATGCCGGCGCCCGGCCCGGCATGCGGCGGACTCGGGCTCCGGCGGTGCCGATGATGAGCTTCCGGATCGGATCTGCTAAGGTTCTCGCCGCGAAGCGGCTCGGTCCCGATGACCGAGAGCTGCGACCGGGCTCCGAACCCGGCACCCTCCGGGTTCACCGCCAGCACGGCGGATGCAGGCGTGAGCGACACCTCCGGCCAGCGCCGCCCGGCACCGAGAACAGAGAGCAGGCTCCATTGGCTCACGCACCCCTCGCCACGCAGCAGGAGATCCTCCCGTCCGCGGACGGCGCGTACATCCTTTCCACCGACGAGGACGACGCCCCCGCCCCGTTGGTGGTCACTGCCGGAGCGACCGCCGACCCGGTCAAGGACTACCTGAAGATCATCGGCCGGGTGGCGCTGCTGTCCGCCGAGGAAGAGGTGACGATCGCCCGCCGGATCGAGGCCGGGCAGTTCGCCAGCCACCTGCTCGCCACCGAGACCGCGCACCGCGACGCCACCCGGCGTGAGCTGCAGCTGCTCGCCGCCGACGGCGAGCGGGCGAAGAACCACCTGATCGAGGCGAACCTGCGCCTGGTGGTCTCGATCGCCAAGAAGTACACCGGGCGCGGGATGCTGTTCCTGGACCTGATCCAGGAGGGCAACTCCGGCCTGATCCGGGCGGTGGAGAAGTTCGACTACACCAAGGGCTTCAAGTTCTCCACCTATGCGACCTGGTGGATCCGGCAGGCGATCACCCGCGGCATGGCCGACCAGGCCCGCACCATCCGCATCCCGGTGCACATGGTCGAGATCATCAACAAGGTCGCCCGGGTGCAGCGCGAGCTGTTCCAGTCCGAGGGCCGTGAGGCGACGCCCGACGAGCTCGCCGCCCGGCTGGACATGACGCCGGAGAAGGTCGTCGAGGTGCAGAAGTACAGCCGGGAGCCGGTGTCGCTGCAGACCCCGCTCGGCGCCGAGGGCGACAGCCAGTTCGGCGACCTGCTGGAGGACTCCGAGGCGCTGATGCCGATCGACGCAGTGACGTTCACGCTGCTGCAGGGCCAGCTCCGGGGCATCCTGGACACGCTGTCCGAGCGGGAGTCGGGCGTGATCACCATGCGGTACGGGCTGGCCGACGGCCAGCAGCGCACCCTCGACGAGATCGGTCGGATGTACGGGGTGACCCGGGAGCGGATCCGCCAGATCGAGGCGAAGACGATGGCGAAGCTGCGCCACCCGTCCCGCTCCCAGGTGCTCCGGGACTACCTGGACTAGACGCCACCGGAACCCACGCCGTCCGTCCACCGAGCGGGCAGCTCCCGTCGCACCCCGGCGGGAGCTGCCCGCTCGGTGCGTGACCCCCCCGCAGGGCGGTGGCCGTCCGGAACGCGGACAGGGGGTGGGCAACGAGGCACCCGACAGGCCTATGATCGCTGAGTGCCGATGACATCCGGGTTGATCGATAATGAGAACGAGAGCCGGAACAGCAACGACGCGGGCCTGAGCGCCCCGAGCGCCGCGCTCTTCCGGGCGCTCGGCGAGCCCGCCCGTCTCACGCTGCTGCGGCACCTGTTCACCGGAGAGCACCAGGTGCGCGAGCTGACCGAGCACCTCGGCCTGGCGCAGAGCACCGTGAGCAACCACCTGGCCTGCCTGCGCGACTGCGGCCTGGTCACGGTGCGGCAGCGCGGCCGGTCCTCGATCTACGCCATCGCCGACCCGGGACGGCTGGCCACGCTGATCGCCGCCGCCGAGGACCTGCTGGCCGGCGGCGGCAGCCCGATCTCCTGCCCGCACCTCGGCGACGCGACCGAGGGGGTCCCGCGATGAGCCACGACCACAGCCACGGCGGCGAGGTCGACCACCGCGGCCGGCTCGCCGTCGCGTTCGGCATCACCTGCACCGTCCTGGTTGCCCAGGCCGTCGGCGCCCTGCTCACCGGCAGCCTGGCGCTGCTGGTGGACACCGCGCACATGCTCACCGACGCGGTCGGCCTGCTGATGGCACTGGTCGCCGCGCACCTCGCCCGTAGGCCGTCCACGTCCCGCCGCACCTGGGGGTTCCGCCGGGCGGAGGTGCTGGGGGCGCTCGGGCAGTCGGCGGTGCTGCTCGCGGTCGGCGTCTACGTCCTGATCGAGGGCGTGCAGCGGCTGTTCTCGCCGCCCGACGTGCCGTCCGCCCAGCTGGTCGTGTTCGGCGTGATCGGCCTGGTGGCGAACGTGGCCTCGATCCTGGTGCTCGCGAGCAGCAGATCGGCGAACTTCAACCTGCGCGCCGCCTTCCTGGAGGTCCTGAACGACGCCCTCGGCTCGGTCGGGGTGATCGTCGCGGCGATCGTCATCGCGACCACCGGCTGGCAGCAGGCGGACGCCGTCGCCGGTCTGCTGATCGGCGCGCTGATCCTGCCACGGGCGGTCCGGCTGCTCCGGGAGACCGGCGCCGTGCTGCTGGAGTCCACGCCCGCCGGGCTGGACCTGGACGCCGTGCGCCAGCACCTGCTCGGGGTGGAGCACGTCCGGGAGGTGCACGACCTGCACGCCTCGCTGGTCGCGACCGGGCTGCCGGTGCTCACCGCGCACGTGGTGGTGGACGACTCCTGCTTCGGGGACCGGCACGCGGTGCGCATCCTCGACCAGCTGCAGGAGTGCCTGGCCACGCACTTCGCGATCTCGGTGGAGCACTCGACGTTCCAGATCGAGCCGGCCTCGCACCGCACGCACGAGCATCTCGGGCACGGCTGACGCCTCGGCCCCGCCCGACCCGTGATCGGTCGGGAGATCGTGCGCGATGCTTGTGCAACATCTTTCAGTCGTGCAATACTCTTCACGAGCCGCTGCGGAGCCCCTCCCGGCGGCGGGAGGTCGACGAAGACCGCACTGGTCGTCGACAGCACGTCCCGCCCGCGAGGAGCCCTCGCGCACAGGCGCGGCTCCACGCCGATGCACGATCAGAAGGGCTGGAAGCATGCTCGTCACGATGCGCGAGATCCTCGACGACGCGCGGACCCACCACTACGCCGTGGGCTGCATCAACACCCCGACCATGGACCTGCTGCGCGGGATCGTGGGCGCCGCGGAGGACGTCGGGACACCGATCATCATCGATCACGCCGAGGTGCACGACCCGCTGGTCCCGGTCGAGAGCATCGCCCCGTACATGATCGAGTTCGCCCGGAAGGCCACCGTGCCGGTCGCGGTGCACATCGACCACGGGGTGAGCCCCCAGTTCATCTGGCGCGGCATCCGCTCCGGGTTCACCTCGGTGATGTACGACCTGTCCACGCTGCCGTTCGAGGAGAACCTGGCCAGGGTCACCGAGTTCACGCGGCTCGCGCACTCGCTGGGCATCTCGGTGGAGGCCGAGCTCGGGGTGATGACCTCGACGCTGCACGACAGCCACGGCGGCGGCGCCGCCCCGACCGACATCCGGGAGACCTTCACCGACCCCGACCTCGCGGCCACCTTCGCCAAGGAGTCCGGGGTGGACGCGCTGGCGGTCTGCTTCGGCACCGTGCACGGGATGTACGTCGAGGACCCGAAGCTGGACATCGAGCACCTGACCCGGCTGCGCGCCGCCGTCCCGGAGGAGACCGCGCTGGTGATGCACGGCAGCTCCGGCGTCGACTTCGGCCAGATCGCCCAGGCGGTCGAGGCCGGCGCCACCAAGATCAACTACTACTCGTACCTGTCCGCCGAGGCCTCGCGGTTCGCCGCGCAGCTCGTCGCGGACGCGGGCAGGCCCGTGTTCTACCACGACCTGACCGAGGCCACCGTGGAGCACATCCGCGCGACCACCACGGAGCTGCTGGGCGTGTTCGCCAACGGCCACACCTTCTGACACCACGCTGTCCCCCATCGACGCTCGAGGAGGAGAGTGATGGACGCACAGACGATGGCGCGCGCGATCGGCGAGGAGCTGGTCCGGCTGGACATGGTGCCACCCGGGTCGAAGGCGGAGCTGTTCCGCGCGATGGCGGACGACCTGGCGGCGGACGGCCGGATCGGCGACGTCGAGGAGTTCCTCGCGGCGCTGGAGGAGCGCGAACGGCTCGGCCCCACCTACATGGGCGACGGGCTCGCCCTGCCGCACGGTCGCAGCGCGACGGTCCGGCGGCCGTCGGTGGTGTTCTGGCGGCTGCGGGCACCGCTGGCCTACACGTCCTGCGGCGAGACCGGCGAGGTCCGGCGCGTGTTCATGCTCGCCGTCCCCGACGGGGCGGACACCGAGCACCTGCAGGCGCTCGCTCTGCTCGCCCGCCTGCTGATGGACGACGACGCGGTCCACGCCCTCGACGCGGCCCGCACCCCGGTGGAGGCGGTCGACATCGTCGTCGCCTTCGCCCGTGCTCGGGAGGCGGAGGCCGCCCTCCGCTCCTGAGCCCGACGCCCCGGCACCGATGCCGGGTGAGGTGACCAGCAATGACGCATCACCAAGAGAGGGAGTCGCAGTGAAGATCGTCGCAGTGACGTCCTGCGCCACAGGCATCGCCCACTCCTACATGGCCGCTGAGGCCATCGCCAAGGTCGCGAAGAAGGCCGGGTACGGAGTGCGGGTCGAGATCCAGGGCGCCATGGGACTGGAGAACAAGCTGACCCAGGCACAGATCGACGACGCGGACGTCGTCGTCCTGGCCAACGACGTCGGGCTGGTCGAACCCGGCCGGTTCGACAGCAGCACCGCCAAGACCGTGCAGATCCGACCGCACGACGTGATCACGCACCCCGAGCGCGTGATCGAGTCCGCCCGACGCATCACCGGGGAGGCGTCATGAGCGAGTGGAAGGAGCAGGGCACCGTCATCAAGCGGGCCCTGCTGACCGGAGTGAGCTACATGCTCCCGTTCGTGGTGGCCGGCGGCATCCTGATCGCCATCGGGTTCGCCCTGGGCGGCATCTACGTCGCGGACGGCAGCGGGTTCGCCGCCGACGTGTACACCTGGGGCAAGGCCGCGATGGGACTGATGACCGCGGTGCTCGGCGGCTACATCGCCTACTCGATGGCCGACAAGCCGGCGCTCGCCCCCGGCTTCCTGGCCGGCGCGATCGCCTCCACCCAGGGCTCAGGGTTCCTGGGCGCGATCCTCGGCGGCGTGGTCGCCGGCTACGTGGTGCTGGCGCTGAAGAAGATCCGGCTGCCGTTCGCGCTGCGCTCGCTGCTGCCGGTGCTGATCATCCCGGTGCTCGGCTCGCTGGTGATGGGTGTCCTGATGACCTATGTGGTCGGGATCCCGGTCACCTGGTTGAACACCTGGATGCTCGACACCCTGCAGTCGATGTCCGGCGGGACCCTGATCCTGCTGGGCGTGATCCAGGGCGCCATGCTGGCGTTCGACATGGGCGGCCCGGTGAACAAGGCGGCCTACGCCTTCGCGCTCGCCGCGGCCGACGCCGGCAACTGGGCGCCGATGGCAGCGAACTTCGTCGCCTCGATGGCCCCGCCGCTCGGCATCGGCCTGGCCATCCTGATCGCGCGCCGGAAGTTCACCAGGTCCGAGCAGGCCAGCATCGGCGGGCTGTTCGTCGGCGCCGCCGGGATGATCACCGAGTTCGCGATCCCGTTCGCCGCCGCGAACCCGCTGCGGGTGATCCCCGCGCTGATGGCCGGCAGCTCGGTCGGCGCGGCGCTGTCGTACGTGGCCGGCCTGACCATGCAGGCCCCGCACGGCGGGCTGTTCGTGATCCTGCTGTGCAACAAGCCGCTGCTCTTCCTGCTCATCCTCGGCGTCTCCGGCCTGATCACCGCGGTGACCCTGATCGCGCTGCGACCCACGCTGCCCGCCGAGGAGGCCGCGGACGAGGCGGCGCCCGCCACCGCGGACGAGAACGCTCTCCAGCTCGACTGACACCCCGACGCGGCCGCGCCCCGGCCCCGCCGTGCCCGCGCCCGGGCGCGGCCGCGTCGCACCCCGACCACCGTCCATCCACCACGAAGGAGTTCTGCACCCATGACCAAGTTCCAGGACGTGATGGGGAGCTGGCCGTTCCCTCCCGAGGAGAAGCGGCCGATGCTGCTCCGCCAGTCCGACTACCTGCACTACCTGTACCCGCCGGACAACGCCCGCACCAGCGACAACAACTACCTGTTCCTCAGCACCGACACCATGCTGGTCGGCATCTACGAGCTGGCGCCCGGCGCCTCGTTCGAGCCGATCGACATCCACCCGGGCGACGAGTCGTACTTCATCCTCGAGGGCCCGGTCGTGCAGAAGTGCTCGCT
>DASWPG010000042.1:0-177494 GCA_036404115.1 Cellulomonas sp. | reverse complement strand
TGGGAGTGGCGCGCCCCTGTGCTGAGGAGTTGTCATGGATTGGCGCCACCGCGCTGCGTGTCTGACCGAGGACCCGGAGCTGTTCTTCCCGATCGGCAACACGGGCCCGGCCCTGCTGCAGATCGAGGAGGCCAAGGCCGTCTGCCGTCGTTGCGACGTCGTGGACACCTGCCTGAAGTGGGCGCTCGAGTCCGGGCAGGACGCCGGCGTCTGGGGCGGTCTCTCCGAGGACGAGCGCCGCGCGCTCAAGCGCCGCACCGCCCGTCAGCGCCGCGCCGGCTGACCAGCCCGCACCTGCCGCACCTCAGGACGCCCGCCTCCCCCGCACCGGGGACGGCGGGCGTCGCTGCATCCGCGGCGCGTCAGGCGACGGTGGCGGCCTCACGGCCGGCGGCGCGCAACGTGGCGGTCAGCACGACCTGCGTGCCACCGCCCTCGCGCGCCGACCAGTCGATGGTGCCGCGCAGCTCGTTCGTCACGAGCGTGGACACGATCTGCGTGCCGAGCCCCGTGCCCGCGCCCGCCCCGGCCGGGATGCCTGCGCCGTCGTCCGCGACCACGATCCGCAGGTCGTCCTCCAGCCGTTCGGCCGTGACCTCGACCGTGCCGGACTCCCGGCCGGCCAGCCCGTGCTCCACCGCGTTGGTCACCAGCTCGGTGAGCACCAGCGCGAGGGCCGTGGCGTCCTCGGCGGACACCGCGCCGAAGGTCCCGCGCACCACGGTGCGCACGCTGGCCCCGGCGGAGGCCACGTCCGCGGCGAGCCGCAGGCTCCGGCCCACCAGGTCGTCGAACTGCACGGTCTCGTCCAGGGTCTGCGACAGCGTCTCGTGCACCAGGGCGATGGTCGCGACCCGGCGCATGGCCTCCTCCAGGGCGGCCCGCGCCTCCGGGGAGTCCATCCGGCGGGCCTGTAGGCGCAGCAGGGCGGCCACGGTCTGCAGGTTGTTCTTCACCCGGTGGTGGATCTCCCGGATCGTGGCGTCCTTGGTGATGAGCTCGCGCTCCCGGCGGCGCAGCTCGGAGACGTCCCGGCAGAGCAGGACGGCGCCGATCCGCTCGCGCTCCTCGGTGAGCGGGACGGCGCGCAGGGACAGGGCGACGCCGCGGGCCTCGATGTCGGTGCGCCACGGCGCCCGGCCCATCAGGACCAGCGGCATGGACTCGTCGACCGGGGAGTTCTGCTCGATCAGGTCGGCGACGACCTCGACCAGGGACCGGCCGACCAGGTCGTCCATCGCGCCGAGCCGGTGGAAGCAGCTCAGGGCGTTCGGGCTGGCGTACAGCACCTCCCCCTCGGCGTTCAGCCGGACCAGGCCGTCGCCGACCCGGGGAGCGCCGCGCCGCGGGCCGGTGGCCGCGTCGGGCAGCGGGAACTCGCCGCGGCCGATCATGCCCATCAGGTCGTCGGCGGCCTCGACGTAGTTGAGCTCCAGCCGGCTGGGGGTACGGGCGCCGCCGAGGTTGGTCTGGCGGGCGACGACGGCGATCGCGCGGCCGTCCCGGACGACCGGCACCGCTTCCTCGCGCACCGCGTAGGAGCCGAACCAGCGGGGCTCGCGGGAGCGCTGGGCGCGCACCTCGGTCAGCGACCGCTCGAGCTGGGGGCGCTGGCCGTCGGGGGCGCGGGAGCCGACGACGTCGTCGTAGTGCACTGTCGCGCCGGTGCTGGGCCGGCACTGGGCGATCGCGACGAAGTCCCCGTCGGCGGTCGGCAGCCAGAGCACGAGGTCGGCGAAGGCGAGGTCGGAGATCACCTGCCAGTCGCCGACGAGCAGGTGCAGCCACTCCAGGTCGGCCGCGTCGAGGTGCGCGTGGCGCTGCGCGAGGTCGCTCAGGGTGGACACCGGTCCAGGGTAGGTGCTCGCCCGGGTGCGCCCGACGGCTGTCCGCCGTGGGCGGACGGGCTGCGCGGCCGATCGGGGCCACGCGGCGGATGCAGGCCACGCCGGGCGCCCCGGCCGGTTACGCTCGCCGGATCAGCCTCGCCCGCGCCAGCGCGCATCCCTGGAAGGACCCGTCACCGTGCACCTGCAGGTCACCCTTTCGGTCGGAACCGACCCGCGTACCGCCGCCACGATGCTGGCCGACCCGGTGTACGTCCGGGCGAAGGTGCGGGCCAGCGGTGCGGAGGAGCTGGCGGCGGACGTGACGCAGGGCGACGGCGGCGCGTTCACGGTGACGACCCGGCGGTCGCTGCCGACCGACCTGATCCCGGCGAACGTCCGGGCGTTCGTGGGTGCACGCCTGGAGGTCCGGCAGGCCGAGGCGTGGGAGGGGCCGGCCGCGGACGGCTCGCGCCGGGGCACGGTGGCCGTCGAGATCACCGGAGCGCCGGTGCGCCTGACGGGCACGGTGACGCTGCGCGGCGTCGACGCGGGCTCCGAGATCGTCTACGACGGCGACCTCAAGGCCTCGCTCCCCCTGTTCGGGGCCGCGGTGGAGGAGGCCGCTGCGAAGGCGGTCCGTGGGGCGCTCGAGGCGGAGCAGGCGGTGGCCCAGGAATGGGTCGCGACCACCCCCGACGCGTAACGATTGCATAACACGGCCGGCGGGCCGCAGCTCTCTGACCTGCACCGACGTCGCCGTGGGATCGTTTCCACACCCGTTCGGCGCACCCGGGTGCTTGACACCGACCCACCCCCGGACCAGGCTGCTGAACGTTGGCGTGGGAACGCTCCCGCACGATCTTGGGAACGCTCTCACGACGCCGCACGACGTAATCGGCGTCACACCAGAACGGCGACGTCGCCGTCCGACTGACGAGGGAGTCACTGTGCCGAGGAGCACGCGCAAGACGTGGATGGCTGTGGCCGGCGCAACAGGCATCGCCCTGTTCGCGACCGCCTGCGGAGGTGGCAGCAGCTCGAGCGACGACTCCGCCTCGAGCGGGGATCAGATCACGCTGACGATCTCCACCTTCAACGAGTGGGGCTACGAGGACCTGCTCGACGAGTACATGGAGCTCAACCCGAACATCACGATCGAGCACAACAAGTTCGCGACGTCCGACGACGCCAAGGAGCAGTTCCAGACGGCGCTGGGCGCCGGCTCCGGCCTCGCCGACGTGGTGGGCGTCGAGGTCGACTGGATGCCGCAGATCCTGCAGTACTCCGACCAGTTCGTGGACCTGACCTCCGACAGCGTCGAGGGCCGGTGGAACGACTGGACCACCGACCAGGCCACCACCACCGACGGCGCCCTGCTGGGCTACCCGACCGACATCGGCCCCGAGGCGATCGCCTACCGTGCCGACCTGTTCGAGGCGGCCGGTCTGCCGTCCGACCCCGAGTCGGTCGCGGCGCTGTTCGGCGGCGACGACGCCACCTGGGACCAGTTCTTCGCGGTCGGCGACGAGTTCGTCTCCGCCGGCACCGGCGTGGCGTTCTACGACTCGGCCGACGCGATCGCCCAGGGCATGATCAACCAGATGGAGGAGCCGTTCGAGGACTCGTCCGACGGCTCGATCATCGCGCTGGACAACCCCGACATCCGTGACATGTACGACACGATCCTGTCGCACTCCGACCAGTCCGCCGGGCTGAAGCAGTGGGAGGAGGACTGGGTCAACGCGTTCCAGACCGACGGCTTCGCGGTGATGCTGGCCCCGTCCTGGATGCTCACGAACATCGAGGGCAACGCCGCGGGCGTCGACGGCTGGGAGGTCGCCAACGTCTTCCCCGGCGGCGGCGGCAACTGGGGCGGCTCGTTCCTGACCGTGCCGACGATGTCGGAGCACCAGGAGGAGGCCCAGGCGCTGGCCGACTGGCTGACCGCCCCGGAGCAGCAGCTCAAGGCGTTCGAGACCACCGGCAACTTCCCGAGCCAGATCGAGGCCCAGGAGTCCGAGGAGCTGCAGTCCGTCACGAACGAGTTCTTCGACGACGCCGCGGTCGGCCAGATCTTCACCGACCGCGCCGCCGCGATCACCGTCATCCCCTACAAGGGTGAGAACTACTTCACCATCCGCAACGGCCTGTCCGACGCGATCAACCGGGTCGATGTGGACAAGTCCCAGACAGCGGACGAGTCGTGGTCCGGCTTCGAGGACGCCGTCGCCGCGATCGGCTGACACCCGCCGGGCCGGGCCGTGGGTGCGCCCCACGGCCCGGCCCGGCCCCGCCACCCGGCGCCGACGCACGCGAGAACCCCGACGCCCCGCCCGCACGAAGGACCACGCATGGCCACCCAGACGACGCCTCTGCGAGGCGCGGCACCGAACCCCGACGACCGCCCGCCCCGCAAGCTCGGCTTCCGCCAGACGCTCGGCCGGTGGGACGTCAAGATCTCGCCCTACCTGTACATCTCACCGTTCTTCATCCTGTTCGCGATCGTCGGCCTGTTCCCGCTGCTGTACACCGCCTGGGTGTCGCTGCACGAGTGGAGCCTGATCGGCGGGCAGGGCGACTACGTCGGGCTGGACAACTTCACGTTCGTGCTGCACCAGAAGTTCTTCTGGACCGCGCTGCGCAACACGCTGAGCATCTTCCTGCTGTCCACGATCCCGCAGGTGATCGTCGCGCTGGTGATCGCCGCGATGCTGGACGCGAACCTGCGGGCCAAGACGTTCTGGCGGATGGGCGTCCTGCTGCCCTACGTGGTGGCACCGGTGGCCGTCTCCCTGGTGTTCTCCAAGATGTTCGCCGACGGCTCCGGCATGATCAACGCGGTGCTCGGCCACATCGGCATCGACCCGGTCGGCTGGCACAAGGACGTCTTCGCCTCGCACATCGCGATCGCCTCGATGGTGAACTTCCGCTGGACCGGCTACAACGCGCTGATCCTGCTGGCCGGCATGCAGGCGATCCCGCGCGACCTGTACGAGGCCGCCACGATCGACGGTGCCAGCCGGCTGCGGCAGTTCTTCTCGATCACGGTCCCGATGGTCCGCCCGACGATGATCTTCGTGATCCTGACCTCCACGATCGGTGGCCTGCAGATCTTCGACGAGCCGCGGATGTACGACACCACCGGGCTCGGTGGGTCCAACGGCCAGTGGCGGACCGTCACGCTCTACCTGTACGACCTGGGCTGGAACAAGCAGCAGCTCGGCCGGGCCGCCGCGGTCGCCTGGCTGCTGTTCCTGCTGATCATCGTGTTCGCCCTGGTGAACAACGTGCTGACCCGGAAGATCGCCTCCGCCGACGACCTCAGCCGAGCCGGGAGATCCGCCCGCAGGCAGAGCCGGCGCCGGGCCCGCGAGCTGCAGAAGACCGTCAAGCGGACGCCCGCCGCGTCGACCACCACCCGCTCGACCGAGGGGACCCCGCGATGAGAGCCACCCCGTCCGTCCCCGTCATCGAGCAGACCGCCGGCAAGGGGGCGGCCCGCGCGGCCCGGCGCCGCCTCGAGCGGTCCAACCTCGCGCTGGCCGGTGGCTCGGAGCGCCGCCCCGGCTGGGTCACGTACCTGCTGCTGGCCGTGTTCATCCTGGTCTCGGCGTACCCGCTGTACTTCACGGTGCTGCTCGCATCGTCGACCTCCGCCGCGGTCGCGCAGAACCCGATCCCGTCGCTGATCCCGGGCAGCGAGCTGTGGAGCAACCTGCAGCGGGTGTACGACGCCGACATCGACCTGGTGCGCGCCACCGGCAACTCGCTGATCGTCGCCCTGGTGACCAGCGCCTCCGTGGTGTTCTTCTCCACGCTGGCCGGCTACTCGTTCTCCAAGCTGCGGTTCAAGGGCCGCGGGCCGCTGCTGGTGTTCGTGATCGCGACGATGGCCGTGCCCACCCAGCTCGGCGTGGTGCCGCTGTACATCGTGATGCGCAAGCTCGAGCTGACCGGCAACCTGCTCGCGGTGATCCTGCCGGCGATGGTCACCGCGTTCGGCGTGTTCTGGATGACCCAGTACCTCGACTCGGCGCTGCCCTACGAGCTGATCGAGGCCGCCCGGGTGGACGGTGCCTCGATGTTCCGCACGTTCCGCTCGGTGGCGCTGCCCGCCGCCCGGCCGGCCGCCGCGATGCTCGCCCTGTTCACCTTCATCGGGTCCTGGACGAACTTCTTCTGGCCGTCGATCGTGCTCGGCACGACGAACCCCACGCTGCCGGTCGCGCTGCAGCTGCTCCAGGCCGGGTTCTTCAAGGACACACCCCTGATCATGGCCGGCGTCGTGCTGTCCGTGATCCCGCTGCTGCTGCTGTTCCTCGTGGCCGGGCGCCAGCTCGTCGCGGGCATCATGGCCGGGGCGGTCAAGGGCTGAGCACCGCTACGCTTCCGCGCGGGGGACCGGGCCTCGGTCCCCCGCGTCGGGCGTGCACCCGACGCGGGCTGCCCGCCCGTGCACCCTCCGCATCCCAGGCAAGGGGGCGATCCTCGTGGTCGACCAGAGAACTGCGCCCGCGGCGCACTCCGCCCCGACGCTCGAGCAGGTCGCCGAGCGCGCCGGGGTCTCCCGATCCACCGCCTCGCGGGCGATCAACGGAGGGCTGCGCGTCTCCCCCGAGGCGATGGAGTCCGTCGCCGCCGCCGTCGCCGACCTCGGCTACACGCCGAACCGAGCGGCCCGCTCGCTGGTCACCCGGCGCACCGACTCGGTGGCCCTGGTGGTGCCCGAGCCGGACGAGCGTGTGCTGTCCGACCCGTTCTTCGCCGGGGTGCTGAACGGGGTCTCGACGCCGCTGGCCGAGTCCGACCTCCAGCTCCTGCTGCTGATCGCGCGGCCCGGCGACTCCGCCCGCACCGTGCGCTACCTGAGCGCCGGGCACGTGGACGGCGCGATCGTGGTCTCGCACCACCGCGAGGACTCGATCGACCAGGCGCTGGAGGACTCCGGCCTGCCGTGCGTGTTCATCGGGCGTCCGCTCACCCCGAACCGCAGCTTCGCCTTCGTGGACACCGACAACGTGCGTGGTTCCCGGCTGGCCACCGAGCACCTGATCGGGCTCGGCCGGCGCCGGATCGGCACGATCGCCGGACCCGCCGACATGTCCGCCGGCCTGGACCGGCTGTCCGGCTGGCGGGAGGCGCTGACCGCGGCCGGCATGGCGTCCGACGCGGTGGTGCACGGCGACTTCACCGTCGAGGGCGGCGAGGAGTGCGCCCGTCGGATCCTGGCCCGGCACCCCGACCTGGACGCGCTGTTCATCGCCTCGGACCTGATGGCGGTCGGTGCGCTGCCGGTGCTGGCCGAGCTCGGACGCGCCGTGCCGGACGACATCGCAGTGGTGGGCTACGACAACAGCGGGCTGGCCAGCACCACCAAGCCGACGCTGACCACGGTGGTGCAGCCGGTGATCGCGATGGCGCGGGCCGCCGGGGAGGAGCTGGTCGGCCAGCTGCACGGCTCCCCCGCCCGCAGCACGCCGCGGATCTTCGCCCCCGAGCTGATCGTCCGCGGCTCCGCCTGACCGACCGGCACCGGGTGCGCCGGGCACCGCCCCCGGGCGCGCGGCGCCGGGCCGCGCTCAGCGGGTCGGGTCGATGTGCCCGAACCGGTGCCGCGTGCGGCTGACGGCCTGCTCCCGCACCAGGGAGAGCAGCTCGCGGGAGCCGCTGGCGAGCACCGGGCCGTCCAGCACGGTGACCTCGCCGAGCCGACCGACCGCCGCGGCGCGCAGCCCGGGGGCGGTGCCGACCACCCGGACCCGCCCGGAGACGGCCCCGGTCTCGACCCGCTCCGCGAACGCCCGGTCGCTCTCCCGGTCCGCCCGGCTCACGGTGACCGGCACCCCGGCCGTGCGGGCCGCGTGCAGCACCCGGTCCAGGTCGCGCGGCGAGCCGTCGGCCCCGAGCCGCACGGTCACCACCGGCACCGGCCGGTAGCGCAGGGTGTTCTCCTCCGCGGCCAGCCCGGACGGATCGTGGCTGGCGCCGAGGTCGTCCCGCCAGACCCGGGCGTCGTCCGCCCGTGCCCAGGCCAGCCACGCCGCGTCGTCCAGGCCGGCGACCTCGGGGGCGTCCTGCCAGTCGCCGAGCTCGCCGAGGTAGTGCGGACCGCCGGCCTTCGCACCGGGTCCGACCACGGAGGCCTTCCAGCCGCCGAACGGCTGGCGCTGCACGACGGCCCCGGTGATGTGCCGGTTCACGTAGGCGTTGCCCACCTGCACCCGGTCCAGCCAGTGCGCGATCTCCTGCTCGTCCAGCGAGTGCAGCCCACCGGTCAGCCCGAAGGCGACGGCGTTCTGCACCGCGACGGCCTCGTCCAGGGTGTCCACCCGGATCACGCCCAGGACCGGGCCGAAGCACTCGGTGTGGTGGAACCACGAGCCGGGACGCACACCGTGCTTGACGCCCGGGGTCCACCGGCGGCCCTCGTCGTCCAGCCGGCGCGGCTGCACCAACCAGGCCTCGCCCTCGCCCAGGGTGGTCAGCGCACGCAGCAGCGGGCCGGCGGCAGGCTCGACCAGCGGGCCCATCGCGGTGCCGAGGTCGTCGGCCGGCCCGACCCGCAGCGACGTCACGGCGTCCGCGAGCTGGCGGCGCAGCCGGTCCGAGGTGCCGGCCGATCCCACCAGGATCGCCAGGGACGCCGCGGAGCACTTCTGCCCGGCGTGGCCGAACGCGGAGCGCACCAGGTCGGCCACCGCCAGGTCGATGTCGGCCGACGGGGTGATCACCAGCGCGTTCTTGCCGGAGGTCTCCGCCAGCACGTCGAGGTCCGGGCGCCAGCCGAGGAACAGCCGGGCGGTGTCGATCGACCCCGTGAGCGCCACCCGGGCGACCTCGGGGTGCGTGACCAGCCGCCGACCGACCTCGCCCTCCGGGGACAGCACCACCTGCAGCGCGTCCTCCGTCACACCGGCGGCGTCCAGGGCGCGCTGCACGGCGGCCATCGCGACCCGCACGCACCGCGGGGTCTGCGGCGCAGGCTTGACCAGGACGGGCGAGCCGGCCGCGAGCGCCGCGAGCGTGGAGCCGACCGGGATCGCCACCGGGAAGTTCCACGGCGGGGTGACCACGGTGACGCCCCGAGGCCGGAACACCGCTCCCGGCACGGAGCCGTCCGCGAGCCGCTCCGCCTGCTCGGCGTAGTACCGAGCGAAGTCGATCGCCTCGCTGACCTCGGGGTCCGCCTCGGCGATCGTCTTGGCGGCCTCGTGCACCATCGTCGCGACCAGGTCGCCGCGCACCGCCTCCAGCTCGCGGGCGGCCCGGCGCAGCACCGCGGCGCGCTCGGCGGGCGTGCGGGCGGACCAGGCGGGGGCTGCGGCGGCCGCGCGGGCCACCACGGCGTCCACCTCGTCGACGGTGCCGACCTCGACGGCGCCCGCGGGCGGCTCGACGTCGGCGGCCACCAGGACGCCGGCCCAGGCACGGCTCGCGGCGACGGCGGGGTCGGTGTCGGCGACGTTCGCGAACTGGGCCGGCCCGAGGTCCGCGGCGCGCTCCGGAACGGGGCGCGGGGCGCGACGGGGGGCGGTGGGGACGACCGCGGCGTCGCGCACCGCGACCAGGAACGCGCGCTCCTGCCCGTCGATGCCCTCGTCGGGTGCCGTGGCCGCGCCGGCCGGGGCGGGCGCCGCTGCCGGACCGGTCGCGTCGTCGTGCCCGCCCGCGAACAGCGCGTGCAGGAAGTTCTCGTGCTGGGAGTTCTCCTCCAGCCGCCGCACCAGGTAGGAGATCGCGACGTCGAAGTCCCGCCGGGCGACCACCGGCGTGTAGAGCAGCACCTGGCCGACCTCGCGCTGCACGGCCCGCGACTGGGCGGGGGCCATGCCCTGCAGCATCTCGATGTCCAGGGCCTCGCTCACCCCGCGGTGCTGGGCGAGCAGGTGGGCGTAGGCGACATGGAACAGGTTGTGGCTGGCGACACCGACCCGCAGCGCCGACGTGCGTGCCGGGTCCAGCGCGGTGCCGACCAGCCGCAGGTAGTGCGCGTCGACGTCCGGCTTGCCCGGGTAGGGCGCCTGCGCCCAGCCGTGCAGCTCGGCCTCGACCCGCTCCATCGCGAGGTTGGCGCCCTTGACCAGCCGGACCTTGAGCCGGGCCCCGCCGGCCTCGACCCGGCGCCGGGCGATCGCGGTCAGCTCGTCCAGCGCGTCCGAGGTGTCCGGCAGGTAGGCCTGCAGCACGATCCCGGACTCGTGCTCGCGCACCGCCGGGTCGCCGACCAGGGCGTCGAACACCTGGACGGTGAGCGCCAGGTCCCGGTACTCCTCCATGTCGAGGTTGATGAAGGTGCCGCTGCGCGCCGCCGCCGCGTACAGCGGCCGCAGCCGGTCGACGACCCGCGCGACGCTGCCGGCGGTGTCCCAGGTGGACAGCTGGCTGGCGACCGCGGAGACCTTGATCGACACGTAGTCGACGTCGGGCCGGGCGACGAGCTCGGTGAC
Organism: Cellulomonas sp.; assembly: GCA_036404115.1. Classification (GTDB taxonomy): domain Bacteria; phylum Actinomycetota; class Actinomycetes; order Actinomycetales; family Cellulomonadaceae; genus Cellulomonas. The sequence continues at coordinate 167,218 of DASWPG010000042.1, read as the reverse complement.
CCGGCGCAGCCGGTGCGCGGCCTCCTGCTCGCCCAGCACGGCCTCGCCGAGCAGGTTGAGGTTGAGTCGGAACCCGTCGGCGCGGGCGCGTGCGATGTGCCCGGTCAGCCCGGGACCGGCGTCCGCGACCAGGTGCCCGACCAGCTGGCGCAGCCGCACCCGGGCCGCCGGCACCACCACGGACGGCAGCAGCGGGGCCATCCGGGAGCCGATCGCCAGCAGCCCCTGGTCCACGGCGCCGAGGAAGCCTGCGGCATCGGCGGCACGCCGTCCGAGGTCGGCGAGCTCGCGGGCGGCCACCCGCACGTCCTGCGGCCGGGCCACCCGGTCGACGAACCGCACCGCGAGCTCCAGGCCGACCGGGTCCGCGACCAGCGCGGCGAGCCGACCGGTCGCCCGGCGCTCGGCCGGGGTCTCGTCCGCGGCGGTGGCCGCCATCCACCGGTGCGCGAGGTCGACCGCACCCGCGGCGAGGTGCTCGGGGACGTCGGAGCCGGCAGGGGTGCCGGCACTGGTCCGGTCGCTGGTGGTCGTCATGGCGGCATCGTTCCCGATCCGGTCGCGGGTCGTCTTGCACCGATCGCACGCCCCGGGCGGGCGGTTCGTGACATCCCGGTGACACGCACCGCCTACGCTGCCCCCGTCATGCAGCAGCGTCCACCGCAGCCCACCGCGCCCGCCGGGCCGCCCGCTACCGCCCCGGCACCGCCCGAGGGCACCGCCGAGGCCCGGGCGCTGCTGCGCGCGCTGAGCCCCGCGCTGCTCCGCCTGTGCGACGACCTGACCGGCACCATGTTCTGCGCCAAGGACGTCGCCGGGCGGTACGTGGTGGTGAACGAGGCGTTCGTGCGCCGGACCACCGAACGGTCCCGGCGGACCGTGGTCGGGCGGTTCGCGGGCGAGCTGTTCGAGGCCCACCTCGCCGAGCGGTACGACGCCCAGGACCGTGCGGTGCTGGACACCGGGCGGTCGCTGCACCGGGAGCTGGAGCTGATCCGGCGGCCGGGCGGCGCGGCCGGCTGGTACCTGACCTCGAAGGAGCCGGTGCGCGCGGCAGACGGCACCGTGGTCGGGCTGGTCAGCATCTCCCAGGCGCTCCGGGCCGGGGACGCCGATCCCGCCACGGTCGCCTCGCTGTCCCGGGCGGCCGCCTTCGTGCGCACCCGGCTCGCGGCCCCGCCGACGGTCGCCCGGCTCGCCGAGGCCGCCGGCTGCTCCCCCTCCACCCTGGACCGCCGGGTCCGCCGGGTGTACGCGCTCTCGCCGCAGCAGTACGTGCTGCGCGCCCGGGTGGACCACGCGGCCGGGCTGCTCGCCGGCAGCGCGCTGCCGCTGGCCGAGGTCGCGGCGGCCACCGGGTTCTACGACCAGGCGTCGTTCACCCGCACCTTCGGCCGGCTGACCGGTGAGACCCCGGCCCAGTTCCGCCGCGCGGCCGGGCCGGGCACGCCACGGGTCGGGCACGACCGGGCGGTGCGACCCTGGCCGGGGGCCCCGGGCTGGGACACCATGGAGCCATGACCGGTTCCGACGACGACCGGCGGAGCGCCCGGCACGGCTCGCGGCGCGGCGCCCGACGCCGCGTCCGGACACGGGCGGTGGTCGCCGCGGCGCTGGGCCTGCTGGTCGTCGGCTCCGTGACCGCGGCCGCGCCCGAACTGCACCGGACCGGGACGGCGGCAGCGACCGCGCAGGCCGAGGAGACCCCGGTCGCCGAGGAGCAGACGACCGGCGGCGCCGGGACCGCCGACGCCACCAGCACCGCGACCGCCGACGCCGCCGGGCCCACGACCGGGGCCACCAGCGAGGCCACGGACGCCGGCATCGCCGGCTGGGTGGACGGCCGACCGGTGGACGCGGACGGCACCGTCCTCTGGGTGACGTCGGTGCCGACCGCCGACGGCGACGGGACGAACGGCAACCTGCCGGCCTCGCAGATGTGCCTGATCGAGTGGGGCACCGACCAGCTCGGATTCGCCCAGTACCTGCGGTGCGACGCCGCCGACGCGCTGACCGCGCTGAACGAGGCGTTCCAGGCCCGGTTCGGCTCCTCGATCGACCTGGACCTCACCTACCGGTCGTACGCCGACCAGGTGGCGATGAAGGCGGCGTTCGGCGCCCTCGCCGCGACCCCGGGCACGTCCGCGCACGGCTGGGGCACCGCGCTGGACGTGCAGGAGTGGGACAGCTACGCGTTCGACAGCGAGCGGTACGTGTGGTTGGTCGAGAACGGCCCGACGTACGGCTGGTACGCCCCGGCCGAGGTGCGCGAGGGGCAGCCGTACGAGGAGTACTGGCACTTCGAGTACGAGCCCGGCCGTACCAGCTGAGCCGCCGCCGGCCGGTGCCGGGCCGGAGCACGCCGTGGTGTGGCACAGTGGCCCCGGCCGCTGCCGGAACGGGCGGCGACCTGCACGGGGACGGCGACGAGGCCGTGCCCCCGCTCCGACCGGGCCGGTGCCCGGCCACGACGAAGGAGGCTGCAGCATGACCACCGAGCCGGCGCACCCGTCCCCCACCACCCCCGGGGCCGACGCGAGCGCACCGCACACCTCGCCGCTCACCACCGCTCTCGCCCAGCTCGCCACCACCGTGGACCGGCTGGGCTACGACGAGGGCATGCACCGGATGCTCGCCACGCCGCGCCGCGAGCTGCACGTGGCCGTTCCCCTGCGCCGGGACGACGGCCGGATCGAGCTGCTGGCCGGCTACCGGGTGCAGCACAACATCTCGCGCGGCCCGGGCAAGGGCGGCCTGCGGTACGCACCGGGCGTCGACATCGACGAGGTGCGGGCGCTGGCGATGTGGATGACCTGGAAGTGCGCGGTCGTCGATCTGCCGTACGGCGGGGCCAAGGGCGGGGTCGCGATCGACCCGCGCGGCTACTCCACCGCCGAGCTGGAGCGGGTGACCCGCCGGTACACCTCCGAGGTGATGCCGGTGATCGGCCCGGAGCGGGACATCATGGCGCCCGACGTCGGCACCACCGAGCAGACCATGAGCTGGGTGATGGACACCTACTCGGTGAACTCGGGGTACACGATCCCCGCCGTGGTGACCGGCAAGCCGCTGGCGGTCGGCGGCTCGCTGGGCCGGGCCACGGCGACCTCGCGCGGGGTGGTGCACGCGACGGTGGCGGCGCTCGCCGATGCCGGCGTCACGCTGCCCGAGGTCAGCGCCGCGGTGCAGGGCTTCGGGAAGGTCGGCGCGTACGCCGCGCAGTTCCTCGCGGACGGCGGCGCCCGGGTGGTCGCCGTGAGCGACCAGTACGGCGGGGTGCGGGCGGACGGCGGGCTGGACGTGGCGGCGCTGCGCGCGCACGTGGCGGCCACCGGCTCCGTGGTCGGCTTCCCCGGGTCGGACCCGGTCGGGCACGACGAGCTGCTGGCGCTGGACGTGGACGTGCTGGTGCCCGCGGCGGTGGAGGACGTGCTGGACGAGACCACCGCGCGCACCGTCCGCGCCCGCTGGGTGGTGGAGGGCGCGAACGGGCCGACCACCAGCGCCGGCGACCGGGTGCTGGCCGAGCGCGGCGTCACCGTGGTGCCCGACATCCTGGCGAACGCGGGCGGCGTGGTCGTCTCGTACTTCGAGTGGGTGCAGGCCAACCAGGCGTACTGGTGGACCGAGGCCGAGATCGAGGAGCGCCTGGAGCACCGGATGCGGACCGCCTACCTCGCGGTGTCCGACCGGGCGCGCGCCGACGGCACCGGCCTGCGCGACGCCGCGCTGGCGATCGGCGTGCACCGGGTGGCGGAGGCGCACCGGCTGCGCGGCCTCTACCCGTGACCGGCGACGGGTGCCATGATCGGGAGATGGACGACGTCCTCGGGCACACCTGGGAGTTCACCACCGTCGCCGACGAGCCGGTCGGCGACGTGCCGGACCGAGCCCGGCCCTCGCTCACCTTCGACGGGGACGGCCAGGTCTACGGCACGGGCGGCGTGAACCGGCTGCGCGGCACCTGGCAGCAGGACGGCCGCACGCTGACCTTCGGCCCCGTGGCGACCACGCTGATGGCCGGCGCCCCGGAGCACATGGAGCGCGAGCGCGCGGTGCTGGCGCTGCTCGCCGGGCCGGTCACGATCGGGCACGACGGCCCGGAGCTGCTGCTGACCGACGCCGACGGGCAGGTCAGCCGGCTGCTGCCGGTGCTGCCGCGGGACATCACGGTCTGACGAGGGCCGTCCGGGCCGGACGCCCCGTCTCACCCGCGGCGCGGTCGGCGCCCGTCCGGGGCCTCCGGTCACGCGCGCGGCTGGCGCTCCGCCCACTCGGCGAGCTCGACCTTCGGGCCGGTGTAGAACGGGGTCTCCTCGCGCACGTGCAGCCGGGCGCCGGTGGCCCGCAGGTCACGCATCAGGTCCACGATCCGGTGCAGCTCGTCCGCCTCGAACGCGAGGATCCACTCGTAGTCGCCCAGGGCGAACGAGGACAGCGTGTTCGCGCGCACGTCCGCGTAGCCGCGCGCCGCGTGCCCGTGCTCGCGCAGCAGCTCGCGCCGCTCGTCCTCCGGCAGCACGTACCAGTCGTACGAGCGCACGAACGGGTACACGCACAGGTAGTCCCGCGGCTCCTCGCCGGCCAGGAACGCCGGCACGTGCCCGCGGTTGAACTCGGCCGGCCGGTGCATCGCGACCACGGACCACACCGGCAGCAGGTGCGCGCCCAGGGCGCTGGCCCGCAGCCGGTGGTACGCCTCCTGCACCGACTCGATGCTCGGCCCGTGCCACCAGACCAGCAGGTCGGCGTCTGCGCGCAGGCCCGCCACGTCGTACCAGCCGCGCACCACCAGGTCCGTGGGTGCGCCGGGGCCGGTCAGGTCGGCGAGCACGTCGTGCACCAGGGCGGCGCGCACGTCGGCGTCGGCCGGCAGCGGCGCGCTGCCCTCGAACACCGCATACATCGCGTAGCGGATCGAGCCGTTGATCTGCTCGGCGACCTCCGGGGCGTGACCGCCCTCGTGCGTGCTCATGCGTGTGCTGCTCCCTCGGCGATCGGGTGGTCGGACGGCGCGGCTGCGCGGGACGTGTCGATGGGGTCGGAGCCGGCGAGCGCCGGGATGCCGGTGTCCTGGCCGGCGCGCTGGAAGCAGCACCCGGCGGCGCAGACGTCGGGCCACGGCCCGAGGTCGCCCACCGTGACCCGGTCCGGGTGCTCACCGCGCTCGGCGGCGGCACGCTCCAGCATCAGGTCGACCAGCCCGGCGACGAACGGCCGCCGGGTGGAGGCGGTGCCGGCCCGGACGGCGGTGATGCCGAGGTCCCGGGCGGTGGCCATCGCCTCGGTGTCCAGGTCGAACGCGACCTCCATGTGGTCGGAGACGAAGCCGATCGGGGACATCACCACGGCGGTCGTGCCGGCGGCGGCGCGTTCGGCGAGCACGTCGTTGATGTCCGGGTCGAGCCACGGCTGGTTCGGCGGGCCGGACCGGGAGCAGAACGCGAGGGACCACGCGGGCTCGGCGCCCAGCCGGTCGGCGACGAGTGCGGCGACCAGGGTGGCGACCTCCTGGTGCTGGGTCAGGTAGCCCGGCCGTCGCGCCGCGGAACCCGCCTCCATCGCGTGCGGGATCGAGTGCGTGACGAAGATCAGCGGGGCGTCCACCACCAGGTCCGGCACGGGGCGACCGGTCCGGTCGGACAGCTCCTGGTACGCCTCGACCACCGCGTCGGCGTTGGCCTGCACGAAGCCCGGGTGGTTGAAGTAGTGCCGCAGCTTGTCGACCCGGACGCCCGCCGTCCCGCCGTCACCGGTGGGGTCGTCGGCGCCGGCACCGAGCTCCTGCAGCGTCGCGGCGACGTGCTCCCGGTACTGCCGGCAGCCCGAGTACGAGCCGTAGGCGCTGGTCACCAGGGCCAGCACGCGGCGGGCGCCCGACTCGCGCAGGCTGTCGACGGCGCCGGTGGTGTACGGCTCCCAGTTGCGGTTGCCCCACGCGACCGGGATGGCCAGGCCCCGCGCGTCCAGCTCGGCCCGCAGCGCGGCGATCAGCGCCCGGTTCTGGTCGTTGATCGGGCTGCGCCCGCCGAACAGCGCGTAGTGCTTGCTGACCTCGACCAGCCGCTGCTCCGGGATCCCTTTGCCGCGGGTGACGTTCCGCATGAAGGGGAGGACGTCCTCCGGCTGCTCGGGACCGCCGAACGAGAGGAGAAGGACAGCGTCGTAGGGATCGAGGGACGACGATGTCGGGAAGGGCTGCACCACCTGTGCATCATCCCATCGCACCGGGGACGAGGTGCCGCGGCCGGGGCGCCCGAGCGACGTGACGTTGTCACGACGATCCGTCAGAACACGCTCCGAGCGGTGCGGGTGCTGCCGGTGGGCGGGCCGCGATCAGCCGGTGTGCGCGGGGCTGAGCCGGCCGATCGCGGTGCGGGTGCTGCCGGTGAGCGGGCCGCGATCAGCCGGTGTGCGCGGGGCTGAGCCGGCCGAGCTGCTGCACGATCTGCTGGGCCCAGGCCCGCACGGCGTCGAAGTCGCGGTGGTCGCCCTCCTTGGCCCGCGCGCCCGCGATCAGCGCCCGCTCGGCGAACGCGAGCTCGCTGCGCTGCAGCCGGCCTGCGAACGACCGGTGGCCGAGGCCGCCCACCCGCTGCATCGTCGCCAGCAGCTCGTGCGGCGAGTTGGCCGAGGCGGCAGGCTGGGTCGCCAGCCCGGACGAGAACAGCCAGACCGGTCGGGCCGCGAGCTCGTCCGCGAACCGTGCGGCCAGGTCCCGCGCCGCGGGGAGCCAGTGCGCGGTGTACACGGCCGAGCCGAGGATCACCGCGTCGTAGCCGGACAGGTCGGTGACGTCCTCGGGCGCGACCTCGTGCACCTCGTGCCCGGCCTCGGCCAGGACCGCGCCGATGGCAGAGCCGATCTCCGCGGTGGCACCGTGGCGCGAGGCCACCGTCACCAAGATCTGCATCCCGCTGCCCTCCCCCGACCGGGTCGTCCGTGCTCCGAGAGACCCCCCTGGGTCTGTCCTGCCGTTCTCCATGGTCTGCGCCGACGCTCAGGAAGTCGTGGGCCGGAGGTCCCTCCCGGCCACCGCTCGGACCGATGTGACCGACGTCATGCCAGGTCGTCCCGTGATCGCCGTGGTCGCGGCCGTGGCCGGCTCCCGGGCGAGGTCGGGGATGTCCGGCTGCGCGGCGCGCAGCGCACGGGCCAGCACGGCGAGCGCCGTGAGGTCGTCGGGGTCCAGGGCGCCCGCCACGTAGTGCTCGATCGCCTGGACGTGCCGGCGACCGACCTCCTTCTGCAGCCGGGCGCCCTCCGGGGTGAGCACGACGTCGATGCCGCGGCCGTCCTCGGCGACCGGCTCGCGCCGCACCCAGCCGGCAGCCTCCAGCCGCTCGACCATCCGGCTCAGGCTCGGCTGGCTCAGCAGGCTCGACCCGCCGAGGTCCCGCAGCCGAAGCCGCCGGCCGGGCGCGTCGGACAGCGTGAACAGCACGTCGTACTCGCGCAGGGTGAGCCGGTCCCAGATCGGGTCGCTCTGCAGGCGGCGCATCACCGCGACCTGCGCCCGGAACAGCTCCTCCCAGGCGACCGCCGCCGTCCGCGCGTCCGCCCGTGCGCCCTGCGCCATCACGCCCTCCGTCCGGTCCATGCATCCGCATCGACCTCGGCACAACGGCACAGGCCTCGCCGATGTTCCGCACCCCGCGCGGCACCCGTGGGCGCCCCCGCGCAGCGCCGGTGCCGCCGGGGGCGTCCGGCCTCTACCCTGACGGGATGGAGACCGCCGGCGCGCACCCCACCTACGTCCTGGTCGACGGGGAGAACATCGACGCGACCCTCGGGTCCTCGATCCTGAACGGACGCCCGGCGCCCGACCAGCGTCCGCGCTGGGAGCGGGTGCTGGACTTCGCCGAGCGGCAGTGGGACGGGCCGGTCAAGGGGCTGTTCTTCCTGAACGCGACCAGCGGCACCCTGCCGATGTCCTTCGTGCAGGCGCTGCTCGCGATCGGGTTCCAGCCGATCCCGCTGGCCGGCGAGGGCAAGGTCGTGGACATCGGCATCAAGCGCACCCTCGCCGCGCTCGCCGACCGGGACGGCGACGTGCTGCTGGCCTCGCACGACGGCGACTTCGCCCCGGAGATGGAGGCGCTGCTCGGTGCCGAGCGCCGGGTGGGCCTGCTCGCGTTCCGCGAGTTCACCAGCCAGTCGCTCGCGCACCTGACCGAGCGCGGGCTGCAGACCTTCGACCTGGAGGACGACGTCCACGCGTTCAACGTGACGCTGCCGCGCCTGCGGATCATCGCGCTGGACGACTTCGACCCGCTGCGCTACCTGTGACGACCGGCCTGGACGCCGCGCGGGCCGGCGACCCGCACCGCACGGCCGGCTGGGCCGCGGCATGAGCGCCGCGGCCGAGCCGGTGGTGGTGCTGCTGCGCGCCGTGAACGTCGGCGGCACGGGGAAGGTCGCGATGCCCGCGCTGCGCGAGGCCGCGGCCGACCTCGGCCACACCGACGTCGCCACCTACCTGGCCACCGGCAACCTCGTGCTCCGCCCGGCCGCGCCGGTCGAGGTCGCCGTGCTCACCGAGGGGCTGCGGGACCGGCTCGGCGTGCCGGTCGAGCTGACCGTGCGCACCCGGTCGCAGATCGACGCGGTGGTCCGGGACAACCCGTACCCGGACGTGGCCCAGGACGACCCGGCCCGGCTGCTGGTGTGGTTCCTCGACGGCCCCGCACCGGCCGAGCAGCAGGCCGACCTCGCCCGGTACGGCCGCGAGCGCGCGACGTGGCACGGGCACGAGGGCTACCTGCACTACCCGGACGGGATCGGGCGCTCCCGCCTGACCGGGGCCGTGCTGGACCGGCTCAGCGGCCGCCGTGGCACCGGTCGCGGCTGGCGGACCGTGCTCGCCGTGCAGGGCCTGCTGCGCGACCGGGCCTGAGCGCCGCAGGCCCCCGCGCCGGGGCTACCGTGAGGGCCATGACCACCCTGTTCACCCGCATCATCGACGGCGAGATCCCCGGCCGGTTCGTCTGGGCCGACGACCTCGCGGTCGCCTTCGGCACCATCGCGCCGATCAGCGACGGGCACGTCCTGGTCGTCCCGCGTGCCGAGGTCGCCCGGTTCACCGACGCGCCGGACGACCTGCTGGCGCACCTGATGTCGGTGGCCAAGACGATCGGCACCGCCCAGCAGACCGCCTGGGCCGCGCCGCGGGCCGCGCTGCTGGTGGCCGGGTTCGAGATCCCGCACCTGCACCTGCACGTGCTGCCCGCGTGGGGCGAGGCCGAGCTGAGCTTCGCGCACGCCCGGCCGGACGTGCCCGCGGCGCAGCTGGACGCGGCGGCCGAGCGGCTGCGCGCGGCGCTGCGGGACGCCGGGCACGGCGCGCACGTACCGACCGTGCTCGGTTCGCCGGCCCTCGGCTGACCGGCTCCGCCCGACGCCGCCCTGCCCGACCGGATCGGCGCCGCCGGCCCGCCCGGCCGCAGCCCGACCGGACCGGCTCAGGCGATCGGGTCGTCCTCGCCCCAGGTCGCCAGGCGCAGCGTGCGTGCGTCCGTCGCCAGGATGCGGTCGGTGGCCGCGGTCAGCGAGTCCACGGTGTCCGCACCCGCCCGCACGAACCGGCCGGACAGCCGGTCCAGCCGGCCGGACCCGAACGCGTCCACCAGCGTGACGGTCGCCTCGACCGGCGTCCACTCGGTGCGCCCGTCGTGCAGCGGCATCGCCGACGTCATGTCGGTGACCACCACGCCCGGCGCGACGTCCAGCACCCGCACGCCGCGGTCGGCGTACTGCCGGTCGATCATCGTGCTCAACCGGGCGAGCGCACCCTTGCTGATGCCGTAGCCGGTGTACACCGGGGAGGGCCGGTGCCCCGAGCCCGAGTTGAGGTTCACCACGTGCCCGCCGCCGCGGGCCAGCATCCCGGGCAGCACCGCGTGGCAGACCAGCAGCGGGCCGCGCACGTTCGTCTCGATCACCCGCCACACGTCGTCCGGGTCGTCCTGCACCAGGTCGACCTCGCGGCGCTCGATCACGCCGGCGTTGTTGACCAGCAGGCCGATCCCGCCGTCGGCGGAGAGCTCCCGCTCGACCCGGGTGACGGTGGCCTCGACGGCGGCGCGGTCGGTCACGTCCAGCGGGTGCACCGCCGGCAGCCCGAGCGAGCCGTCCACCCCGGCGCACTCCCGGGCCACGTCGGTCAGGTGCGAGGCGGTGCGGCCGAGCAGGGTGAGCCGCCAGCCGGCCCGGGCCAGGCCGAGGGCGAGCCCCCGGCCGATGCCTCGTCCGGCTCCGGTCACGACGGCGGTGCGGGGGATCGACATGCCCTCATCGTCGCGCACCCCGGCCCGCGCGGCCGACACCCGCGCGGCAGCGGGCCCGGCCGCGCGGGCGAGGGATCGCTGCGACGTCGGGCCACCGCCTCGGCATACTGGCCGGGACGCGGACGTTGGGACCGTGCGGGCGAGCCGGGAGCGCCGACGACCGTCCGCCGGCACCCGCCCGGCCCGCACCCCAGCGCCCGCCCCGCCGGGCTCCGCACGGAAGGACCTCTGTGACCACCGACGCCGCCGACCCCGGCCGGACCGCCCCCGGCCCCGCGCTGCGGCTCCGGCTGCCCTCGGTGTCGCCGTCGGTGCGCGAGTTCCTGGCGACCGAGGCCGGCAGCGCCGTGTTCCTGCTCGGTGCCACCCTCGTCGCCCTGGTGTGGGCGAACTCCCCGCTGTCCGGCGCGTACGACACGCTGTGGTCCACCTCGGCGGGGCTGCACCTGGGCGGCTGGTCGCTGGACCTGGACCTGCACCACTGGGTGAACGACGCGGCGATGGCGGTGTTCTTCTGCGTGGTCGGCCTGGAGATCAACCGCGAGGTCACCAGCGGCGAGCTGCGCGACCGGCGCACGATCGCGGTGCCGGCCCTGGGCGCGCTCGGCGGGCTGGCCGTCCCGGCGCTGATCTACCTGGCGTTCAACGCCGGCACGTCGGCCGCGCACGGCTGGGGCGTAGTGATGTCCACCGACACCGCGTTCCTGGTCGGCATCCTGGCGCTGTTCGGCCCGGCCTGCCCGGACCGGCTGCGCCTGTTCCTGCTGACGCTGGCGATCGTGGACGACATCGGCGCGATCACGGTGATGGCGGTGTTCTACAACAACGGCGTGCACCTCGCCGCGCTCGGCGTGGCCGGCGCCCTGGTCGTGCTGCTGCTGGTGCTGCGTTGGCTGCGGGTGTGGCGGCTGGCGCCCTACGTGCTGGTCGGGGTCGCGCTGTGGCTCGCGGTGAACGCCTCCGGGGTGCACGCGACCCTGGCCGGCGTGCTGGTCGGGCTGCTGGTGCCGTCCCGGCCGATGGACCGCGAGCACGTCGAGTCGGTGCCGGGGTACGCCAGCGGGCTGGTGGCCGACCCGACGGCCGACCGGGAGCACCTGACCGAGCTCGCCGCACGGGCGGCCGTCCCGGCGGGCGAGCGGCTGCAACGCGTGCTGCACCCGTGGAGCGCCTACCTGGTGGTCCCGGTGTTCGGCCTGGCCAACGCCGGGGTGCGCCTGGACCCGGCGGCGCTGCGCACGGCGGCGACCTCGACCGTGACGATCGGCGTCGCGGTCGGCCTGGTGGTCGGCAACACCCTCGGCATCACCGGGGCGGCGACGCTGGCGATCCGGACCGGGCTCGGCCGGCTGCCGGGCCGGGTGCTCTGGGGGCACCTGGTCGGCGGGGCGGTGCTGGCCGGGATCGGCTTCACGATCTCGCTGTTCATCGCGGACCTGGCATTCGAGGGCGAGGTGCGCGAGCAGGCGAAGATCGGCATCCTCGCAGGCTCGCTGGTGGCGGCGGTGCTCGGCACGGTGCTGCTGCGGGTGCTGGGCGACCGGCTGCCGCTGTGCTCCCCCGACGACGACCCGCCGCCCGGGCTGCCTCCCCGGCCCTGGGTGGCCGGGGTCTGAGGTCGGCGCCGGGCAGCCGGCCGGCAGGGCTCCGATCAGGCGCCGGCGGCCCGCACCGCCGAGCGCAGCGCGTCCCGCTCGATCGGCCCGAGGTACCGCTCGCCCTGCACCAGCAGCGTCGGCGTGCCGCGCACCTGGAGGTCCAGCCCGGCCAGGTAGTCGGTCTCGACCAGGTCCGCGAACCGCTGCGCCTGCGGGCCGGCCACCTGCGCCGGGTCGAGGCCGAGCCGGGCGCCGACCGCCCGCAGGTCGGTCTCGGTCAGGTGGTCCTGCTGGGCGAACAGCGCCCGCTGCATCACCCAGAACTGCCCGTGCTCGGCGGCGGCCTCGGCGGCCAGCGCGGCGATCAGCGCGTGCGGGTGCACCTGGAACAGCGGGAAGTGCCGCCACACCAGCCGGACCCGACCGTCCGACTCCTCGACCAGGGCACGCAGCACGGGCTCGGCGGCCCGGCAGTACGGGCACTCCAGATCCCCGAACTCCGTCACGGTGGCCGGGGCGTCCGGGTTGCCGAGGATCAGGCGCGCGTCCGTCATGCGCACCAGCATCGCAGCCCGGATGCCCACCGCGTCCGCTCCTCGACCCGTCGCGCGGCACGGTCCGGGTCCTCGTTACGATCGAGCGGTGTCCTCTGCTGCGCAACCGGTCGACGTCGTCCTGGTCGGTGCCGGGATCATGAGCGCGACCCTCGCGACCCTGATCCTCGAGCTCGAGCCCACCTGGCGGATCGAGATCGTCGAACGGCTCGACGGGGTCGCCCGGGAGAGCTCGGACGCCTGGAACAACGCGGGCACCGGCCACGCGGCGCTGTGCGAGCTGAACTACACCCCGCAGCGCCCGGACGGGTCGATCGACATCGCGAAGGCCGTGACGATCAACGAGCAGTTCGCGCTGTCCCGCGAGCTGTGGGACCACCTGCGCGCTCACGGGCGGCTGCCGGACGACGGGTTCCGCACCCCGGTGCCGCACCTGACGTTCGTCCGGGGCGCGGCGGACGTGGACTACCTGCGCCGGCGGTACGAGGCGCTGCGCACGCACCCGCGGTTCACCGGTCTGGAGTTCTCCGACGACCCGGCGACGATCGCGGCCTGGGCCCCGCTGGTGATGGCGGGCCGGGCACCCGGCGAGCCGGTGGCGGCGACCCGGGCCGCCGACGGCCTGGACGTGGACTTCGGCACGCTGACCCGGCACCTGGTGGACGACCTGGTGGCCCGGGGCGTGCGGGTGCACCTGGGCAGCGAGGTGCATGACCTGCGCCGCCGGCCGGACGGGTCCTGGCGGCTGCTGCTGCGCACGGCTGCCGTGCAGCGCACCCTGGACGCACGGTTCGTGTTCATCGGTGCCGGCGGCGGCGCCCTGCGGCTGCTGCAGCGCTCGGGGATCCCGGAGATCCGTGGCTACGGCGGCTTCCCGATCAGCGGGCAGTTCCTGCGCACCACGAACCCGGAGCTGGTGGGCGCGCACCGGGCGAAGGTGTACGGCAAGGCCGCCGTCGGCTCGCCGCCGATGTCGGTGCCGCACCTGGACACGCGGGTGGTCGAGGGGTCGCCGGCGCTGCTGTTCGGCCCGTACGCGGGCTGGAGCATGAAGTTCCTCCAGCAGGGCTCCTGGCTGGACCTGCTGCGCACGGTGCGCCCCGGGAACCTGGTGCCGATGCTGGCGGTCGCCGTGCACAACCTGGGCCTGGTGCGCTACCTGGTCACCGAGGTGCTGGCCTCCCGGGAGGGACGGCTGCGCACCCTGCGGGCGTACATGCCGACCGCGCGCAGCCGGGACTGGGAGCTGATCGCGGCCGGGCAGCGGGTGCAGGTGATCAAGCGCGGTCCCGGCGGCGGGGTGCTGGAGTTCGGCACCGAGCTGGTGACGGCGGCGGACGGCAGCATCGCCGGGCTGCTCGGGGCGTCGCCGGGTGCCTCGACCGCGGCCTCGGCGATGCTGGACCTGCTCGGCCGCTGCTTCCCGGAGCGGGCGGACGACTGGCGTCCGCGGCTGGTGGCGATGATGCCGAGCCTGGCCGGTGCGGGTGCCGGTGCGCCGGCCGACCGGCACCTCGCCGATCCGCACCGAGCCGATCCGCACTGAGCCGATCCGCACCGAGCCGGCCCGCAGAGCCGATCCGCACGCCGCCGTGCAGTGCGAGGCCGCGGGCCGATGACGAGGAGCGGCCCGCCCGAGCCGCCCCCTGCGGGCTCGGACGGGCCGTGCACGACAGCCGGGCACCCTCCGCACCCACCGACCGTGTCATCCGGGTAGTCCGCCGGCGGACCGCAGACGTCACATCGTTCGACTGTGATCCGCGCCACATCCGTGCGTCGGGTCTGCGGCGGGACGTCCGGTCGGTGCGGGAGCAGCCACCGCACCGACGACGAGGCGGAGATCCCGGGGCAGGGGGGCAGCCCGGGACCTCCGCGAGCGAGATCATAGTGACCCGGACCGCACTTGTGGTGCGATTCTGAGCACCGGATCCAGGTTCAGCCGTTCGCCGTGCCCAGCACCTCGGCGGCGGACATCTGCCCGACAGGTGGCAGACAGGTTCCGACCGGTCGCGGGTAGGCGCAGAGCCGTCGCAGGCCCCTCGCGCGCGGCCCGGCGACCGGCCACGGACCGCCGCGGGCCGTGCGCCGGCGGCCGGCCCCGCGCACGACGGCGCCCGCCGCAGCACGCAGCACGCGACGGGCGCCGGAGCCAGGTCGACGACGAGGGTGCGCTACAGCCCCAGGTCCAGCACCACCCGGCCGTCGATCGTGCCGGTCGCCATCTGGGTGAACACGTCGTTCACCGCGTCCAGCGGGCGCAGCTCGTACTTGGTGTGCACCACCCCGCGCCGGAAGAAGTCGACCGCCTCGATCATGTCGAGCCGGGTGCCGACGATGGACCCGCGCACGGTCAGGCCGCGCAGCACGGTGTCGAAGATCGACAGCGGGAAGTCGCCCGGGGGCAGGCCGACCAGCGAGACGGTGCCGCCGCGGCGGAGCATCGACAGCGCCTGCGGGAACGTGGACTCGCTGACCGCGGTCACCAGCGCCGCGTGCGCCCCGCCGACCAGGTCCTGCACGGCCTCGCCGGGGTCGCCGTCCCGGTAGTTCACCACCAGCTCGGCGCCGTACTCGATCGCCGAGGCGCGCTTGGACTCCGACCCGGTGACCGCGATCACCCGGTAGCCCATCGCGGCGGCGTACTGGATCGCCATGTGGCCCAGGCCGCCGATGCCGGACACCACGACCCAGTCCCCGGGCCTGGCCTCGGTGACCTTGAGGCCCTTGTACACGGTGACACCGGCGCACAGCACGGCCGTGACGGCGGCGGCGTCCACGTCCTCCGGGATCCGGGGTGCGTAGCGGGCGTCCACCAGCATGTACTCCGCGAACGAGCCGTCCACCGAGTAGCCGGAGTTCTGCTGGCCGGTGCACAGCGTCTCCCAGCCGCGCAGGCAGTCCAGGCAGGTGCCGCAGGCGGAGGCGAGCCAGGCGTTGCCCAGCCGGTCGCCCTCGCGCACGTCGGTCACGCCGGGGCCGACCGCGACCACCCGTCCGGAGCCCTCGTGACCGGGCACGAACGGCGGGGTCGGCTTGACCGGCCAGTCGCCCCGGGCGGCGTGCAGATCGGTGTGGCAGACGCCGGAGTAGTCCACCTGGACCAGCGCCTGGTACGGGCCGGGCACCGGGATCGGCCTCTCCTCGATGACCAGTGGTGAGCCGAGCTCGCGGACGACCGCGGCCTTCATCATCTCGGGCACGGGTGATCTCCTTCGAACAACCAGCGGGACAGTTTGTGATCGGCTTCACAAACACGGTACCGAGCGGGTGTTCGCCGGTCGCGGGACCTTCAACCCAACCGGGCGCGGGCCGTCGTCGTGCGGCACCGGGGGCCGGTCACCGGGCCGCCGGCGAACCGGCCGGAGGGCGATCAGCGCACGGGAGCCGCCGGGCGAGCACCGCACGGCGGCGGGCGGACGGCCTCAGTCGTCGCTCGCCGGACCGCCCACCTCGGCCACCCGGTCGGAGGTCACGTTGTACCGGAACTGCGTGACGGTGGGCTCGGTGATCCCGAGCACCTCGGAGGAGATGGTGACCTCCTCGCGCCCGGAGAGCCGACCCGTGGTGGCGTCCACCAGCAGCACCCGGACGACCTCGGCGGTGTCGGTCGGCCCGCCCGGCACCGAGATCGCGATCGAGCGCCGACCGGTCCGGTCGGTCACCTCCCCCGCCACCGTCACCCCGGGGGCCTCGGCGAGCATGGTCCACAGCGCGGCCTCGGTCGCGGACGGCACCACGTACCGGTCCGAGAGGTCGGTCAGCGCCAGGTAGAGGCAGTACGGCTCGGCGTCACCGGTGCAGTCGAGCCCCGGCAGCCGGTCGAGCAGCTGCGTCCGGAGCACGGCGGGGTCCGTCGACAGCCCGGTCACCGCGTCGGCGTCGAAGGTACCGGCCGGGAACCGGTCCACCGCGGCCTCGTCCGGCGAGGTGTCGACCGCCTCCAGCTGCCCGTCGGCCTCGAGCGCGGCCCCCCGCCACTCGGCCGAGACCATCGAGCCGTCGGGCGCGAGCCAGGACTCCACCACGGTGGGGTCGATGGTCGTGGTGGTGCCCTCGTCGGTGACCTCGGTGGACATCAGCCAGCTCTGGGACAGGCTGTGCTGCACGTCGCCGCCCGGCTCCGGGTCGGTCTGCGCGCTCGCCTGCTGAGCCAGCTCGAGCAGCGTCTCCTCGGCGGGGTCGCCCGCACCGGCGGCCAGGTCGGCGGCGGCGATCGGCAGCGCCAGCATCGGCGGCGACCCGTCCGCCACGGCCGACTCGGTACCGAGCTGCGGCAGCACGGTCGCACCGACCGCGATCAGTGCGGCCGCCGCGGCCCCCGCGGTCACGGTCACCCATCGGCGACGGCGCGGACGCCCGACGGGGAGGTCGACGACGGGCGCCACCGTGCGCGGCGCGGCGGCCGGCCCCGCGGTGCCCGGCCCCGTCACGGCCGGCAGCTCGTCGGCAGACGCGTCCTGCGCGGGCAGCCCCAGGATCCGGGCGATCTCCTGCTCGGTCGCCTCGTCGTCCGGCTGCGACCCCGGCCCGTCCTCCGGCAGGAGGTCGGTCATGCCGAGCAGCCCCATCACCTCGCGCAGCCGCACGATCTCGTCCTGCGCAGCGCGCAGCTCGTCCTCGGTGCTCATCGGTCCCCCCTGTCGTGCACGATGTCGCCCCCGGCCGCGAGGTCGTCGTCCCGGCCCTCGGCACCCGCACGGAGCGCGGTGGCCAGCCGGGCCCGCGCCCGGGACAGCCTGCTGGTCAGCGCGGTCTGCGAGCAGCCCAGCACCCGGGCCGCCTCGGCGGGCGTGAGCGCCGCCCAGACGGTCAGCGCCATGGCCTCGGCCTCCGCCCGGGGCAGCAGGGCCAGCAGCCGCCGGGTGCGATCGTGCGAGGCGAGGTCCTCGGCCGGGTCCGGCTCGCCCGCCCGGGTCTGCGCCAGGCCGGCGGCCCGGACCAGCGATCCGGCTGCGCGTCCGCGCTGCTCGTGGGCGTGCAGGATCTTGTGCCGCGCGACGCCGAACACCCAGGGCCGCAGCTCGTCCGGACCGGCCGGCGCATCCGCCCACCGCCGCCACACCACCACGAAGGTCTCGGAGACGACGTCGTCGACCTGGTCGGCCGGGAGCTGGCGCCGGACGTACCCGCGCACCTGGGGTGCGAGCAGCCGGTAGGCATCGGCGAAGGCCGCTGCGGCACGCTCCGCAGCGGTCGGCGGTGCACCGCCCCGGTCACCCCCTGTGCCCACGCCACCTTCAGATCGCTCGCTAGCAGGTCGAGGAGGTCATCGTACGGACAGAGGCGCTCCCGACGGAGGTGCTGGAGGTGATCGCACCGGCCGCGTAGCACACCCACACGCCGGAGGCACTCGTCCCGCTGTACACCCGCACCGCCACGCTGCTGCGGTTCCACAGCGAGCCCGAGGTGGTGATCGTGGTGTTCTGCACACCGGTCGACGCGGTGCTCCAGAACGATCCGGAGTACCCGGTGCCGGACCAGAGGCAGAACCGTCCGGACGTGCACTGGGACGAGCTGTACGGCGTGATGTCCACGTCGTCGTCGGCGGTGGCGACGGCGGGCACGAGGCCGACCAGCGCGACCACGAGGGCGGCGGTGACGGCGGCACGGCGGCGGAGGGTGCGCAGGACCGGGCCCTCGGCTCGGTGGGTTGAGGTGGTCATACGCAGGACATCCGTCCGCACGTCCGACGCGTCACATTCGTTGGTGTGAGATGTGTCACAAGTCCCGAGATCCGGGTCGCAGGCACGACGCCGGAGCGCGGCGCTGGCAGAGTCCCCGGGTGACCACTCGCTACCTCCCCGACGACCACCTCGACGGCCGGACCCTGCTCGTGGCCGCGTCCTACGTCGTGCTGCTGCGCGACCGGGAGGTGCTGCTGCTGCTCCGCCAGGGCACCGGGTACCGCGACGGCCACTGGGCGACGCTCGCCGGGCACGTGGACCCGGGCGAGTCCGTGCACGAGGCCGCGGTGCGCGAGGCCGCCGAGGAGTCCGGCGTCACCATCGCCGCCGCCGACCTGGAGCCGCTGACCACCCTGCACCGCTTCCAGCCCGACGGGCCGCAGGTCGAGCAGCGGTGCGACGTGTTCTTCGCCGTGCGGACCTGGTCCGGCGAGCCGACGGTCCAGGAGCCCGACAAGGCGGCGGCGATGGGCTGGTTCTCGCTGGACGCCCTGCCCGACCCGGTGGTGCCGCACGAACGGCACGTGCTCTGCCTGCTCCGCGACGACGCCGCGGTGCCGGCGGTGCTCTCCCTGCCGGGCTGAGCCCCGCGGACGCGCCCCGCCGCCCGGGCTGCCGCCGCCGATCCCCGGCCGGGCCGGCTCTCAGACCAGCAGCCCGACCACCAGCACGAGCACCGCGAGCAGCGGCAGCGCCCCCTGGGTGCGGGCTGCGCGCGCCTTGTCCGGCGAGGACAGCAGCAGCACCAGGGCTGCGGCCAGCATCGACCCGGTGCCGGACAGCGCGAGAGCCACACCGACCCCCGTCCGGCCCGCGGCGGCCAGCACCACCCCGACCACGGTGACCACGGCGAGGAACAGGTTGTAGAAGCCCTGGTTGAACGCGAGCTCACGGGTGGCCTCGGCCTCCTCCTGGGTGGTGCCGAACACGGCCCGGGTGCGGGCCGAGGTCCAGGTGACCGACTCCATCGTGAAGATGTAGCCGTGCAGCAGCGCCGCCAGGGTGGCGAGCACGAGCCCGGTCGCGATCATCGGGGGTCCTTTCGATCGAGGAGGACGACCGGGCGGGCCGGACGTCCGGAGCAAGAGTGGCCCCTGCGGCCGCCGCACGCGATCCGCGGCCCCCGCAGCGGCCCCGGTGCCCCCGCACCGCACGACGCCGAACGCTGGTGGCGCCCTGCCGTGCGGGTCGGCCGGGCGGTGCTGGAATGGGCGGGGAGACGGGGCCGTCCCGTCGTCATGCCCTGCTCGATCGGAGGAACCGCACGATGACCGTCGTCAGCACCACCCCCGACCCGCAGGCCCGCACCCTGACCATCGTGGCCGACCTGGCCGCCCCGCCCGGCCAGGTCTGGCTGCTCTGGACCGATCCGCGCTGGCTCGAGCGCTGGTGGGGGCCGCCGAACTGGCCGGCCACCGTCACGGAGCACGACGTCACCGTGGGCGGTCGCTCGCGCTACGTCATGACCGGGCCCGACGGCACCCGCGCGGGCGGGTGGTGGCGTTTCCTCGCCCTGGACGAGCCGCGGTCGTTGACGATCGAGGACGGGTTCTCCGGGCCGGACGGCGAGCCCGACCCCGCGATGCCGACCGTGACGATGCGGCTGGACCTCGAACCGGTCCCGGCGGGCACCCGGATGACCGTCGTGTCCCGGTTCGCGAGCACGGCGCAGATGGAGCAGGTGCTCGCCCTGGGCATGGCCGAGGGGATGAGCCTGGCGATGGGGCAGATCGACGCGGTCCTGGCCGACGCGGGCTGACCGGGGCGTCCGCGGCAGGCGGGGCCGTCATCGCGGGGCCGAGCGCGCCCACGGGCAGGCGCCGCCCTCGCCCGCTCGCCGCTACGGTCCCGGCAGCGGGGCGTCCTCGCGATCGAGCAGCGCGGCAGCGGTGGCCCGGGCCTCGACGGCGGGACGGCTGCCGGGGTCGTGCAGCGCGGCGAGCATCGCGGCGTCGACGAGCTGCAGCAGCTGCCGTCCGATGCGCTCCCGGTCCGCGAGGCCGCGACCGGGGTCGAGCAGGCCGGCGAGGTCGCCTGCCACGTCGCCCTGGTGCCGGACGGCGGCCTGGTGGACGGGGTGCGCGGGATCGCGGAACTCGATCAGTGCGGCCTGCGCCAGGCACCCTCGGTAGTCCGGTTCCGCGAAGCGCTCGGCCAGGATGTCGAAGACGCCGAGGACGCCCTCGCCCCGCTCGGGCACCTGCCTGCGCAACAGCTCGCGCCACCGCTGGTTGTAGTGGTCCAGCACCGCCACGACCAGGTCGTCCTTGCTGGTGAAGTGCCGGTAGAAGGAGGCACGTCCCACCCCGGAGGTCTCCAGGACGCGCTCCACGCTGACGGTGCGGATGCCGTCGCTGGAGAACAGCTCGCGCGCGGCCTCCAGCAGTCGTTCCCGAGCTCGTCGTGCCATGCCCAAGACGGTACCAGGCTGTTCCATCAGGACGGAACATCCTGGTACCGTCCGAGGATGGAACAGGTTGGTACCGTCCCGGGCGCTCGGCACCCGGCCCCGCTCGTCCCGCTCGTCCCGCTCGTCCCGCTCGTCCCGCTCGCGGTCGGCATGTTCGCCGTCGGTACCGAGGGGCTGGTGTTCGCCGGCCTGCTCCCGGCCCTCGCCGCCGACCTGCGGGTCAGCGTGGGCGCGGCCGGACAGGTGACCACCGTGTTCGCCCTGGCGTACGCCGTGGCCGCCCCGCTCCTCTCGGTGCTGAGCGAGGCCTGGCCTCGGCGCGTCACGCTCCTGGCCGGGTTCGCCCTGTTCACCGCGGGCAACGCGCTCTCCGCGCTGGCCCCCTCCCTCGGGCAGCTGCTGTGCTGGCGGATCGTGACGGCGGCAGGGGCGTCGCTCATCACGCCGGCGTCCACGCTCGTCGCCGCGACCCTGGCCGACCCGTCCCGGCGGGCACGCGCCATCGCGACGGTGATGACGGGACTGACCGTGGCGACGGCGGTCGGCGCCCCGCTCGGCACCCTGCTCGGCGGGGCGCTCGGCTGGCGGGCCACCATCTGGGCGATCACCGCCCTCGGCGTCCTCGCGGCGGTCGCGGTCGGCCTCGGCGTCCCCCGCCTGCCCGGCAGGCCACGACGCGGGCCTGCGGAACGACTCGCCCCCGTGCGGGTCCCGGCCGTCCGCCGCATCCTGACCACGACGCTGCTCGGGTTCGTCGCCGTCTACGTCTTCTACGCCTACGTGTCCGTCGTCTACGCTCCGTTCGCCGACGACCCCGGGTTCCTGGCCCTGGTCCTGCTGGTGATCGGCGGCGCCGGCACCCTCGGCAACCTGCTCGCCGGCCGTCTCGCCGACCGCCGCGGCGCCCGCCCGGTGGTCACTGCGGCCCTGCTGGCCACCGCCGCCGCGATCGTCGCCGCCGGGCTCGCCGGCAACCGTCCCGCCGTGCTGGTCACCGCCGCCGCCTACGGCATCGCCGCCTGGTCGATCACCGGGCCGCAGCAGCACCGGCTGCTGGTCGCGGACCCGGGCCGGACCGGCCTGCCCGTGGCCCTGAACTCCTCCGCGATGTACCTCGCCATCGCCGTCGCCGGCGCCCTCGGCGGCGTGCTGGCCGCCACCGGCGCACGAGCACTCCTGATCGCGGCCGTGCTCGCCGCCCTGCTCGCCGCCGCCGTCTCGATCCGGGCAGACCGGCCCGGACCACCGGCGGCCGGGTGAACGCCCCGCCCTTCCGCGACCGCTACGCGGTGCCGCCGGCGCCGTACCGCAGGCCGTCCACCACGAGACCGAGCACGCCGCGCACCCGCTCGGCCCACGCGTCGGAGGCCGGCACCATCCAGACCGCGCCGAGGGCGAGCATCACCTGCTCGCCGTCCGCGTCCGTGCGCACGGAGCCGTCCGCCCGCCCCGCGGCCAGCAGCTCGTCGATCGCGGCGACGATCCGCGCACGGGTCTCGCCGAACAGCGGGGAGTCGGAGCCGATCGCGGAGCGCAGCGCGCCCCCCATGCCCCGCTTGGCCGCGGCGTAGCCGGCGAACCGGCCCATCCACTCGCGCAGCGCGTCGATGCCGGACAGCCCGCCGTCCGCACCACCGCGCGCGAGCAGAGCCGTCGCCGAGGCGCACAGATCTTCGACCTCCTGCCGGTAGGCGGCCTCGATCAGCGCGCCGCGGGTCGGGAAGTGCCGGTAGAGGGTGCCGATGCCGACACCGGCCTGCTGGGCGATGGTCTCCAGCGGGGTCTCGCCGTCCTCGGCGAACGCCGCGGCGGCCACCTGCAGCAGGGCGTCCCGGTTGCGGCGGGCATCGGCGCGCAACGGGCGCTCGGGACGCGGGGCGCGGGGCGGACGCTCCGGACGCGCACGCCGGCGCGAGCGGTCGCCGGGCCGATCGGACGCCCCCGCCGGCACGTCCTCCTCGGGCACGCTCTTCCTGGGCACTGCCGCCATCCCCTCGACCGTCCTCTTGCCTTCCGGAGGATCCTCCGCTTACAGTACTGGAACCGGAGGGTCCTCCGTTCCAGCCTACGGCCCCTCCCCCGCGGCCCGCCACCAGCGCCCCGCCATCCCCTCCCTTCCCGAGGAGACCCCCATGTCCAGCATCTTGCGCGGCGTCACGATCGACGCCCCCGACGCCCACGCCGTCGCCCTGTTCTGGGCCGCCGCCCTCGGCCGCGACCTCGTCCCCGGCGCCAGCCCCGAGCACGCCGAGCTCACCGACGACCCCGAGGGCGGCCCCCGGGTCGTCGTCCAGGCCGCGACCGGCTCCGCCTTCTCTCCCGGCCCGCTGCACCTCGACCTGGTCACGGCCGACCTCGACGCGGAGTCCGAGCGGCTGTCCCGCCTCGGTGCGCGCCGGCTCGGCAGCGTCCGGGTCGGTGCGTCGCACGGCAACCGGCAGCGCGTCACCCTCGTCGACCCGGTCGGCAACGTGTTCGACCTGGTCGCCGTCGCCTGACGTCCGGCGGTCCGGCCTCCGCAGCGCCGGACCACCGGACCACCGGACCACCGGACCACCGACGCTGCTCGCACAGCGCCTGCACACCCACGGCACGGCCGACGCAACCTCTCGGGCGGGGCGTGCGTGTACCTGTCATGAGCATGTCGAGCATCGCGGGAGACGATCTACCCGTGGTCACCGCACACCCGACCGACGGCCCCGAGGCCGCCCTGATCCAGGTCCGGGGCCTCGACCACGACACGGAGTTCGCCGCGTTCATGGCCGAGGCCGCCCCGACGCTGGCCCGCACCGCCTGGCTGCTCTGCGGCGACGCGCACCAGGCCGACGAGCTGGTGCAGCAGGCGCTGGTCCGGACCTATCTCGCCTGGGGACGGGCCCGCGAGCGCGACCCGCTCGCCTACGCCCGCCGCACGCTGGCGAACCTCCGGATCGACACCTGGCGCCGCCGACGCCGTGAGGTGCTGACCGATCCGGCCGAGGTGCCGGAGCGCGCCGAGGCCGGTGCCGCCGACCGGATCGCGGACCGTGACCAGCTGGTCCGGGCGCTCGCCCTGCTGACGTCGCGCCAGCGTCGCGTGGTGGTGCTGCGGCACTTCGACGGGCTGTCCGAGCGCGAGGTCGCCGCCGACCTCGGCATCTCCGTCGGCACCGTGAAGTCCACGTCCTCGCGCGGCCTGGAGCGGCTGCGCACCGCGCTCGCCCCGACCACCGACCCGACCCCGAGGACCCGATGATGAGCACCGACGACGACTTCGCCCGTGACCTGCGCGCCCGGCTGGACGACGCGCTGCCGCCGCTCCCGGTGCGCACCGACCGCGTGCGTCCCCGCGCCCGCCGGCGCCGTGCGGTGACCCGCTCCGCCCAGGTGACCGGGGCCGTCGGTGCCATGGCCCTGGTCGCGGTCACCGCGGCGGGCGCCTGGGGCGGAGCCGCGCCCTGGACGGGCAGCGCCGTGCCCGCCGGCAGCGGGACCGCTGCGGCCTCCGCGACCGGTTCGGCCGACCCGGCCCCGTCGGCGACGATCGCCGCCGACGCCGGCACCTACCCGGCCACCGGCACGATCGCGGACGCCGAGGGCCACACCTACTGGTACACCCTCGCCCAGGGGCAGGACGGCAGCACCACCGAGGTCTGGAGCAGCCTCGACCAGCCCGGGCTGGTCGTGACGGACGGCGACCTCAGCACGGCGTACAGCGTCTCGCCGACCACCGGGTTCGGGTCGTACGTGATCGACGGTGTGCGGTACGAGTCTCTGACCGACGTCTCCGCGCTGCCCACCGATCCCGAGGCGCTGCGCGACGTGCTGGACGCCAGCGTCGAGCCCGACCAGCGGTCCGGGACGGACGAGGACAAGGTGTTCGGGATGGTCGCGGACCTGCTGACCTTCAGCCCGGGGCTGCTGCCGGCCGAGCTGCGCGCAGCCGCCTGGCAGGTCGCCACCGATCTGCCGGGTGCCTCGGTCACCACCGGCACCGATGACGACGGGCGCACCGTCGAGGTGCTGGACTACGGCACCGGCGACGCCTGGCGGGAGCTGATGCTCGACCCGACGACCAGCCTGGTGCTGCAGCAGTCGGGACGGGAGAGCCGCACCGTGTACCTGACGCAGGGCCCGGCGGACTCGCTGCCGGTGCAGCCGACCGCGACGAGCACTGGGTGCGCGAGCGTGGCGGGCTGCTGACGCGGGCGGACCGCGGGCGCGCGACGCCTCGGGCGGACCGCCGACCGGCGAGACCCGAGGCGGACCGTCAGCCCGCGCCGACCAGGCCCGGCAGCTCGACCATCGAGGTCAGGAGCTGTCGGGCACCGGCCGTGCGCAGCGCCGCGGCACCGGGGTCGACGAGGCCGAGCGGCACGTAGCCGAGCACGGTCGCACCCGCGGCGACCCCGGCGGTCACCCCGGCGACCGTGTCCTCGACCACCGCGCACCGCCCGGCGTCCACCCCGAGCCCGGCGGCCGCCGCGAGGTACACGTCCGGCGCCGGCTTGCTGCGCGGCGTCTCCATCCCGCTGTAGACGTGCGGACCGAACACGTCGCGCATGCCGGTCTTGGTGAGCTGCAGCTCGATCTTCCCCCGGTCGGCGCCCGAGGCGCAGGCCACCCGGCCCTGGTACGCCGCCGCGACCGCCCGCAGCGCCGCCTCGGCGCCGGGCACCGGCACCAGGTCGCGATCGAGGGCCACGTTGCGCCGCCGACGGAACTCGGCGATCCACGCGTCCCCCACCTCGGCCCCGGTACGTGCTCCGATCACGGCGAGCTCGTCGCGCAGCGACCGGCCGACGAACCGCACCCAGCACTCCCGCAGGGTCAGGTCCCAGCCGAGCTCGGCGAGCATGTCCCGCAGCACCCCGATGGTGATCGGCTCGGAGTCGACCAGCACCCCGTCGCAGTCGAACAGCACAGCATCGAACGGCAGGGGTGCGGGCACGACGTCTCCGGCTCGGCAGGGTTCAGGGGGTCGACGCCATGGTAGGCGGACCGGCACCCGCCCCGCCCCGCTCGCCGGGGGTCCAGGACCGGTCGGGACCCGGGCGCGGTGCCCCCGATCTTCTGGATGCTCGACACGGGGGCTGCGCCCGGGGCGTGACAGGATCGCCGCATGGGGATCGACGTGCCCGAGGGCTTGCCCGAGGGCACGGGCGGCAGCAGCCCGGACGAGGGCTGGCGGGACGTGCTGCGCAGCCTCGCCGCCCACGGGGTCGACCCCGGCACGCGGGCCTCGTCGGCCGGCAGCGCGACCGGTACCGCACCCGGCGCCCGGCCCGGCACCCAGCTCGGGCTGCAGCTCGAGCTCCGTGAGCTCACCCCGCGCACCCGGGACCGGTGGAACGGCCCCACGTCGCGCACCGTGGGCCGCCGCGGGCCGGGCGGCGATCTCGGCCCCGCCGGCAACGGGGAGTACCGGCTCGGTGCGCGCCCGGTGCTGCGCACGGCGCGCGGGTGGACCCGCGGGACGCTGACCTGGTCGAACCTGCCGCACATGCGCACCCGGCTGGGGCTGGACCCGGCGCAGCACCGCTGGTTCAGCCAGCTCGGCGCGCTGCACCGCGCGGCCGGTCCCGCCGAGCCGGGCACCGACGCGGACTGGGTGATGCTGGACGATTTCAGCAACCCGGTGCTGTGGGACCTGCTGGCGCAGACGGCGGACCTGGGCATCACGGTGGTCGGTTCCGGCACCGGCGCGACCGTCCGGGTGGCCGCTCGCGCCGCGCTCGGGCTGGATGCGGTGCGGGAGGCCGGCGGGGTGCGGCTGCGTGCCCGCCTCACGGTGGACGACGAGCCGGTGGACGTGCGGCACGGGCACCCGATCGCCACCCACGGCGTGTACGTGGTCGACCCGGCGCACCCGCGGCAGGTGCTGCTCGCCCCCACCGTCGCCCCGCTCGGGCGCTCCCAGCTGGCACTGCTCGCCGGGCCGGG
This sequence comes from Cellulomonas sp., assembly GCA_036404115.1. Taxonomy (GTDB): domain Bacteria; phylum Actinomycetota; class Actinomycetes; order Actinomycetales; family Cellulomonadaceae; genus Cellulomonas. Next base: position 140,764 of record DASWPG010000042.1, on the reverse strand, counting down.
CGGTCGCAGCGTCGCCGACGCCCTCGGCGCCGGGCTGCTGGTGCCCGCCGAGGCCGCCGACGAGCTGCTGGGCGAGCACCTGCCCGCGCTACGCGCCGGCCTGGACGTCGGTTCCACGGACGGGTCCGTGACGCTGCCACCGCCCGCGGCGCCGGTGCTGGTGCTCACGGTGCGGTTCGGCCCGCGGCGCACCGCCGACCTGCGCTGGCGCTGGGACGGCCACGCCCGCTCCGGCCCCACGCCCGACCCGCGCTCGCTGCTGCCCGCCGGCACGGTCCCGGCGCACTGGTGGCCGGCCGACCCGGCGAGCCCGACCGATCCCCCGGTGGCCGTGACGCTGCGCGACGTCGACACCGCTGAGCTGGTCAGCTCGACCCTGCCGCTGCTGGCCACGCTGCCCGGCGTCCGGGTGGAGACCTCCGGCGACCGGCCGGACTACCGCGAGCTGCGCGGTGACCCGGTGCTGACGGTGACCACCGTGCCGACCGAGCAGCACGACTGGTTCGACCTGGGTGTCACGGTGACGGTGGACGGCCGGCAGATCCCGTTCGTGCCGCTGTTCCGGGCGCTGGCGCAGGGCCGACGCCGGCTGCTGCTGGTGGACGGGAGCCACCTGCGGCTGGACCACCCGGTGCTGGCGCCGCTGGCCGAGCTGATCGCCGAGGCCCGCGACCTGGCCGAGTGGGACACCGGGCCACGGATCGGCCGGCACCAGACCAGCCTGTGGGCCGACTTCGTCGACCTCGCGGACGAGGCCGTGCCGGCGCAGGAGTGGCGCGACCTGCTGGACGACGTGGCGGGTGACGCGCCCCGACCGGTGCCGCTGCCGCGCGGGCTGCACGCCGCGCTCCGCCCGTACCAGGAGGAGGGCTTCCACTGGCTGGCGTTCCTGTGGCGGCACCGGCTCGGCGGGATCCTCGCGGACGACATGGGGCTCGGCAAGACGCTGCAGTGCCTCGCACTGATCCAGCACGCGGTCGAGCAGCGCACGGACGCGCAGCAGCCGGCCGGCGCCGCCCCCGGCGCACGGCGACCGTTCCTGGTGGTCGCGCCGACCTCCGTCACCCCGGCCTGGGTCGCCGAGGCGGCGCGGTTCACGCCGGGCCTGACCGTCCGGCGGATGACCGCCACCGAGGCGGCCGGTGCCGTCACGGTGGCGCAGGCCGCCGAGGGCGCCGACGTGCTGGTGACCAGCTACGCGCTGCTCCGGCTGGACGCCGGCGCCTACCAGGCGGTCGCGGACGGTCCGGGCTGGGCCGGGCTGGTGCTGGACGAGGCGCAGCAGGTGAAGAACCCCGCGTCCCGGGTGCACGAGGCGGCCCGCGACCTGGCCGTGCCGTTCACGGTGGCGGTCACCGGCACCCCGATGGAGAACTCGCTGACCGAGCTGCACGCGCTGACCGCGCTGGTGGCGCCCGGGCTGTTCCCGTCGGCGCGGGTGTTCGCCGAGCGGTACGTGCGCCCGATCGAGGGGGTCCGCACCGGCATCGCGGCCGGCCGGCGTGCCACGGGTGGCCGCGACGGGAGCGAGGACGGTGGCCCGGGCGCGGTCGACGGCGTGCTCGGCACCGCTTCCCCCGACGACGAGCGGCTGCGCACCCAGCGCCTGGACCGGCTGCGCCGACGGATCCGGCCGTTCCTGCTGCGCCGCACCAAGGAGAACGTCGCCGCCGACCTGCCCGAGCGGCAGGAGCAGGTGCTGATGGTGGACCTGGCGCCCGCGCACCGCGAGCTGTACGACCTGTACCTGCAGCGCGAGCGGCAGAAGCTGTTCGGGCTGATCGACGACCTGGACCGGCAGCGGTTCATCGTCTACCGGTCGCTGACGCTGCTGCGGATGCTCGCCCTGGACCCGGCGCTGATCGGCACCGACGACGGCGCAGGCCCGCCCGGGAACGCACCCGCGCAGCCCGGGGTCGGCTCCGCGAAGCTGGACGCCCTGCTGGACCAGCTGGACGACGTGCTGGCCGAGGGGCACCGGGCGCTGGTGTTCAGCCAGTTCACCTCGTACCTGCGCCGCGCCGCCGCCCGGCTGGACGCCGCGGGCGTGCCGTACGTCTACCTGGACGGCTCCACCACGCACCGAGACCGGGTGGTCCGCGAGTTCCGCACCGGCACCGCGCCGGTGTTCCTGATCAGCCTCAAGGCCGGTGGCACCGGGCTCACCCTCACCGAGGCGGACTACGTCTTCCTGCTGGACCCGTGGTGGAACCCGGCGGCCGAGCAGCAGGCGATCGACCGGGCGCACCGGATCGGTCAGCACCGCAACGTGATGGTCTACCGGCTGATCGCGGCCGGCACGATCGAGGAGAAGGTGCAGGCGCTGCAGGCCCGCAAGGCCGCCCTGACCGATGCGGTGCTGGACGAGGGCGACCTGTTCGCCGCGACGCTGACCGCGGACGAGGTCCGCGAGCTGCTGGCCTGATCCCGACGCACCCGCCCGCACCGGTCCGCACCGACGCCGGCCGCCCCGGGCACGCCCGCGGCGCCGGACCCGCCCCCGGGGCCCGGCGCCGCGACGTGGTCAGCGGGTGCTGCGGATCATCGCGACGATCGCCGCGGAGAGCACCGCGATCCCCGCCGAGACGATGAACCCGGCCCGGTAGCCGCCGAGCGAGGTCACCGCGATCGACATCACCACCGGGCCGAGGATCTGCCCGCCGGTGTTCGCCATGTTCAGGATGCCGAGGTCCTTGGCCGCGGTCTCCCGGTCCGGCAGCACCCGGTAGTTCAGCGCCTGGTCCACCGCGTTGAACACGCCGAACGCCAGGCCGAGGCCGAGCACGGCGAACACGATCATCGACGTGCTGCTCTGCCAGAAGAACGGCACCGCGAGCGCCACCGCGAGCAGCAGGGACGCAGCCACGACCGGGCCCTTGCGCCGGTCGAACCGGTCGGACAGCGGCCCGGACAGCGAGCCGGCGACCAGGGCCCCGACGGTCTGGATCGTGGCGATGGTCGCGATCATCGCGCCGGCGCCCACCGTGTCCAGGCCGAAGTAGTCGGTGAGGATGTACAGCTCGTACCCGGTGACCGCGTACATCGCCAGGACGAACAGCAGCTTGCCGGACAGCGCGAGGTAGAAGTCCCGGGCGCCGCGACGCGGGAAGGAGAAGTTGCGCAGCAGGGTCTCGCGGTCGAAGGCCGGCTTCGGCTCGTGCAGGTTCGACCGGTCCGGGGCGATCAGCGCGACCGCAGGGCCGGCGAGCAGCGCCGCGACCGCGAACACCAGCAGCCCGGTGGTGGGGTCGGCCACGTACCGGGAGGCCACCACGCCGGCCACCCCGGCGCCGACGGTGGCACCCACGCCGTAGACCGCCGAGAAGGTGCCGCGCCGCCGCTCGGGCACACGGTCCGGGATCACCGCGACCAGCGGGGCCACGATCGCGTTCAGGAAGAACTGGAACACGCACCACAGCAGGATGATCCCGGCGACCGAGGAGGTCCGGCTCAGGCCGACCAGGGCGAGCGCCGTGACCAGGGAGCCGAGCAGCATCCACGGGGTGCGTCGGCCGAACCGGGACCGGGTCCGGTCGGACAGCGCGCCGAACACGATGTTGGCGAGCAGGGCGACCAGCGAGCCGGCCATCGCGAGGGTGGCGATCACCGCGACCTTGTCGTCCGGCGCGACGACCTCCAGCCGGGCGGGCAGCAGCACCGAGATGCCGGCGATGAACGGGGCGATCCAGAGCAGGTTGCCCAGCACGATCGCGACCGCGAGGCGGATCTGGTGCGCCGTGCTGCTCGTGGTGGGGGTGCCGGTGTCGGTCCCCGGCGTCGACGTCGCCGCCTCGGGAGCGGGGGCGGGAGAGCTGGCGGGCGAAGCAGACATCATTGTCCTTCCAGGGTGTGCAGGGGGAGAACCCACCCCGGGCATCCTCGCCCGGGGTGGGGTGGAGCAGTCAGTCCACGGCGAGCGTGGTGGTCGACGCGGCCGGGTCGCCCGCGTACGCCGCGGCCTCGACCTGGACGTCACCGGTGGGCAGCACCAGGTCGTCGGCCTCGACGTCCCAGCTGGTCAGCGGGCGCAGCGAGACCGGCACGACCACCTCGGCGCGAGCGCCGGCCGCCAGCTGCACCGGGGCGAACCCGAGCAGCACCCGGTCCCCCACCCCCGGGCGGACGGCGTACACCTGCACGACGTGCCGGCCGGGACGGGTGCCCGTGTTGGTCACCTCGACGGTGACCTGCGCGGTCTCGTCCCCGGTGCGGACCGCCTGCGCACCGCTCAGCGTGAACGTCGTGTAGGACAGCCCGAAGCCGAACGGGAACGCGGCCGGGACGCCGAGCCGGTCCAGCAGCCGCTGACCGTGCCAGCGGTCGTAGGTGATCGCGGACGCGTCCCGGTCGAAGTACGGCAGGTGCGCCTCGTCGGTCGGGGTGGCGAACGGCAGGCGCCCGGCGGGCTCCTCGCGGCCGAGCAGCACGTCGGCCAGCGCGTGGCCGCCCTCCATGCCGGAGTACCAGGCCATCACGATCCCGGGCACCTGGGCGCGCCAGGTCTCGGTGAGCACGGCGCCGGCCGCGACGATCGCGACCACGGTGCGCGGGTTCACCGCGGCGACCGCCCGGATGATCTCCTCGTCCACCGGGCGCAGCGTGAGGCGCTCCCGGTCGCCGCCGCCGGCGATCGCATCGGCGCCGGCCATCGACGCCATCCGGTCGACGCCGTCGTCGGGCTGCGGCGGGAACAGCGAGACCAGGTCCACGGTGAAGGCGTCCGGGTCGGCGAACTCGCCCTCGTCGTCGGCGGTGTAGCCGGCGACGACCAGCACGGCGTCGCAGGTCGCGGCGACCTGGGCCGCCAGCGCGGGGTCGTCGTCGAGCACGGTGACGATCTCGGTGCCCGGCAGCGCGGCGCGCAGCCCCTCCAGCGGGGTGACCACCGAGGGCGCCCGCACGTCGGACGAGCCGTGGTCACCGGTGTTGGGGACGTCGGCCAGCCGGCCGACCACGGCGAGCCGGCGCAGCGTCCCGGCGTCCAGCGGCAGCACCGGGGCACCGTCCACGGTCTCGTTGCGCAGCAGCACCATGCCGCGTGCGGCGGCCTCGCGGGCCAGCGCCCGGTGCTCGGCGCTCGCGACGACCTCGATCCCGGGGACCTCGTCCGGCTGGGCGGCGGCGAACCGGATCTGGGTGGCCAGGATGCGCAGGCCGGCCCGCTCCACCGCGTCGGACGTCGCCCGGCCGGCGGCCAGGTCCTCGGCGAGGTGCTCGGCCCGGATCTGCTGGAACGGCTCCTCGACGTCCAGGCCGGCCTCGAGGCTGGCGCCGGCGTCCCGGATGCCGAACACGAAGTCGGAGACGGTCACGCCCTGGAAGCCCCACCGGTCGCGCAGCACCCCGGTGAGCAGCTGGGGGTTCTGGCCTGCCCAGGCACCGTTCACCGAGTTGTACGCCGACATCACGCCGGCGACGCCCTCCTCGATCACCCGGCGGAAGTGCGGCAGGTAGACCTCGTGCAGCGTGGCGTCGTCCGCGGTGACGTCGACCTTGAGGCGGGCGTTCTCCATGGAGTTCAGCGCGTAGTGCTTCACGCAGGCCATCACGTGCTCCTGCACCCCGCGGGTGAGGGCGGCGCCCATCTCGCCGAGCAGCACCGGGTCCTCGCCGTAGGTCTCCTGCGCGCGACCCCAGGCCGGGTGCCGCAGCAGGTTGATGCACACCCCGGCGAAGAAGTTCCCGCCCTGCGCGGCGACCTCGGCGCCGATCGCCTCGCCGATCCGCTGCTCGAGGGCGGGGTCCCAGGTCGCGCCCCGGGACATCGACACGGGGAAGGCGGTCGAGGCGCCCATCACCACGCCGCGCGGGCCGTCGCTGAACCGCAGGCCGGGCACGCCGAGCCGCTCGATCGCCCCGTGCACCAGCGGGCGGACGTTGTAGCCCTCGGACATCATCACGGCCTGGCCGACCCAGAACGGGTCGTCACCGTCGAGCAGCCACAGCTGCTCGGCGTCGGTGAGCTCCTGGTAGAGCTTCGCCGCCTGCTCTTCCGGTGTGGCACCGTCGCGGACTGCCTGCACAGCGGCGTGGAACGGGGTGGACATCGTCGTCTCCTCGGATCGTTCTTACTTCTAACTTACGCGGTATGAGGTAACAGTAGCGGCACGGCAGCCCGGAGGGAAGTGGGCCCGGCCGCCCGGTGTGCTCAGAGCAGGCCGGTGAGGCCCGCCGCGATCCCGTCCCACTCGGCGACCAGGTCCCGCTGCGGGTCGCGCAGCCACTGCAGCTGCAACCCGTCCATCACCGCCAGCAGGTGCTGCGCCAGCACCCGGCCGTCCACCCCGTCCGGCGCGAGCCGCTCGAACCCGTCCAGCGCGACCCGCTGCCGGTCGGTGAAGTAGTCGTGCGCCGGGTGGTCCGGGCTGAGCGACTCCGCCTCCAGCACGCTGTACAGCCGGACGATCTCCGGCTGCGTCACGTTCTGCGCTACGATCGTCGCGCACATCGCGCGCAGCCCGATCCCCCGCTCGCGCGCCCGCACGGACAGGTCCTGCGGCGTCGCGCCCTCCACCGGCAGCTCGATCCCCAGGCCGGCGGCGAGCGTGAGCAGACCCTGGTGGTCCCGCTGGTCCAGCACCGCCACCAGCAGGCCGTCCTTCGAGCCCACGTGGTGCAGCACGCCGTTCACGGTCAGCGCGCACGAGTCCGCGACGTCCTGCACCGACAGGCCCCAGTAGCCCCGCTCCGCGATGATCGCCGCCGCCGCGTCGATGATCTGCTGCCGTCGCTGCTCGGCGGGCAGACGGACACGACGCCGGATCCGGATCTCGCTGGTCATCCCACCATCATGGCGCAGCCGGTGCCGGCGCCGGGCCACCGCGGGCCGCCGGACGGTCGGGGCGGAGCCAGGCACGGGTGCGCGCGACGAGCCGGAGCACGCCGCGCGCACCCGAGGCCCGGCTCAGACCGGGCGCCGCACCTCCAGCACGACGTCCGGCCCGCCGTTCCCCGCGTCGCCCAGCGCGAACCGGGCCGGGACCGGCACCCGTGCACGCCGGTCCCGGCCCAGCGGACGCCAGGCACCGTCCCGGTGCACCGAGGTGCCGAACTGCGACAGGTCGGTGACCTCGACCTCCTCGGGGCCGCAGGCCGCGATCGTGCAGTGCTCCTCGGACAGCCCGCCACGCAGCGGCAGCACCACGTCGGCCTGCGGGGACCGTCCCACCAGGTTGCCCCGGACCGCGACCCCGACCGGCGCGCTGACCGCGACACCCCCGACGGTCAGCACCATCTCCATCCCGCGCCATGCCGCCGGGTCCGGGGTCCGCGGCACCCGGGACGTCCAGCGGGGGGTGCGCACACCGTCCGCCCCCGAGCCCCCGAGGCCCCCGACCGCCGGGGCGTCGCTCGTGCGCCCCGCACCGGCGGCGGGCCGGCCGGCGCCGAGCGGCCCAGGCTCCCCGACGGCCGATCCGGCGGTGAACGTGCGGGCGGCGGGCCCAGCGGGCACCAGCACCGTCGCCTCCTGCGGGGGGAACGGCTCGGCCGTCTGCTCGAAGCACGCCACGACCGCGAGCTCGCCCTCGGCGATCTGCTCGCACACGACGACCTGCAGCCCGGGCAGGAGCGCCAGGTGCAGCACCGCCAGCTGGTCGAGCACCCGCTGCTCGATCGCGGCCGCGATGTGGTCCAGGTGCATCCGCACCGCCGCGGCCAGATCGTGCGGCACCTGCAGGTGCAGGAAGGTCGGCATCAGCACCGTGCCGCCCGGCAGGACCTGACGCGCGTCCAGCGCGCTGGACGCGCCCATCTCGATCAGACGGTTCACCTCGCCCCCCGGGCGCCGGCCCGCGGCCCGGCCCGCCCAGCGCACCGCGACGGCTCCGAACGTGCCGGACGGCACCCCGACGGGGCGTGACCGCGCCGGACGGACGCCGCGACCACCCGCCGAACGCACCCAGACCTGCCATCCGACGACGGCCGTGCCGACCAGCACGACCACGACCAGCTGTCCCACCATGACGACCTCCCGGTGACGTGTGAACTCCACGCCACACGGTGCTCCGAGGCAGCGTCAGCGGCGGTCCCGGCTGCGTGCTCGCGCAAGGCCGGCACCGACCAGCCCCTCCAGCACGAGCACGACCGCGAGCACCACCAGTCCGCCGAGCGCCATCCATCGCAGCGGCCCCGCGCCCACCAGCGCGGCCACCGCGAGCGGCACGGCGGCGACCGCCGCCGCGACGACCCGCCAGCGCGGGCGCCGGGCCACGACGACCGGCGCCGGCCGGACGACGTGTGCCGAGGTCGTCCGGTCCTCGGGCAGCGCCCGGACAGCAGCCCGATGCAGCCAGGTGCCTGCCCCGGCAGACGCCTGCGTCCGACGCACGTCCTCGGCACGCACCCGCCCGGACCGGAGCAGACCCAGCAGCGCGGTCACCAGCTCGTCCGGGTGGCGCCAGGCGACCTGCTCGGCCAGCGCCCGGTGCTCCTGCGTCCAGGCCGGGTCGGTCCAGACCAGCACGGCGAGCTGCGCCGCGACCGGCCCCCAGCCGTCCAGCAGCGCCGAGACCAGGGGCTCGTCGGACCGGTCGAGCAGCACCGCGACCGGCAGCCCTCCGCCGACCAGCCACTGCGCGACCGCCTGATGTGCGACGCCGAGCGGCGGCGCCTCGTCCACGGGCATCACCTCCCCGGGCAGAGCTCCCGCCTGCCCCGCACCGACCGGCCGGCCACGCAGCCGCTCCCCGGTCAGCGCGAGCAGGTCCGTGGCCGAGACCCCCCACGTCACCGCCGCCGCGCACACGCCGGCCGGGTCGGCGCCCACCCCCAGCAGCAGATCGGCGGCCGCTGCGCCCGCGACCCGCGCGGCCCGGTCTCGCAGCGGCCCGCCGTCGGCCTGCACCGCCTCCGCCACCGGGCCCGCCTCGAGCCGTGCGGCACGGTCCAGCACCAACCCGGCCAGTCGCTGCCGCACCTGGGCGGACAGCTCGGCGACGACCGTGACGGCCTGCGCGACGTCCGCCTCCTGCGGTGCCGGGACGTCCAGCGATCGCTGCACCAGGTGCGTCGCGACCAGATGGTCCAGGTCCTCGGCGGTCACGATCCGGTCGCGTCCGGCCGGGTCCATCCCGCGCAGCAGCGCGACCGCGGCGGCGTCCTGCTCGCAGAGCCCGTCCACGACGGCGCGGTAGCCGACCTGCGGGCTCGCCCCCCGGCGCACGACGCTGGCGACCGCGGACGCCAGCGTGACGTCCACGTCGGTGGTCTCGGTCCGGCCCCAGTAGGTCGCGTAGCCGAGCCGGGCGACCCAGGCGCTCGGCAGCAGGTCCCAGGCCGCCCGCAGCACAGGCACCGCGGCCGGCTCCGGCACGCCGAGCAGCACGATCCGCCGGGGGCCCCGCACCGCCTCCACCGCGGCGGCCAGCAGCGCATCGACCGCGCCGGGCGGCACCGCGTCCTCCGCGCCGGCCGGCTCCGCACCGGCTGCCGGCACCGCCGGGCCCGCGGCGAGCTCGACCCGACCCAGGCCGGTGGTCGGCTCGGCGTCCATCGGCCAGTCCAGGGCGGCCAGCAGCCCGCCGGCCGCCCGGGCGAGCGTCCGGCCGTCCAGCTCCCCCGCCGGGTCGACCAGCACCTCCACCACGCGCCGGCCCGGTCGGCCCGACCCGTCCGGGCCGAGGTCCTTCTTCAGCTCCACCACCGTGCCGTCCGGAGTGCCGGGCCGGAACACCACGGCGGTGAGCGGCGCCGCGAGGCCGGCCAGTGCGGCCAGGCGCTCCGGGGGGACGAACTCCGGGGCAGCGACCTGAGCCGGCACCGCCCCCGGGCTGGTCGCCACCAGGCCGTAGCCGGTGCCGCCGGCCAGCGTGCGGGCCGCCCAGGCGAACACCCAGCGCCCGACCTCCGCGCCGCCATGCGCCGCCGCGCTCACGCCGGCCCTGCCGCGGTGCTGAACCGGCCGAGCCCACGGCGCATCAGCGCGATCAGCAGCGGGTCGAGCGAGCGGTTCGGCGCCATGCCGAACAGCTGCTGCTTGGTCTCGTCGTCCGGGGCCGCACCGCTGACCGCCGTCAGGAACACCGTGTCGTTGACCTGGGCGGCGAGCTCGAGCAGCGGGCCGCCGCCGGCACGGTCCGTGAAGGCGAACAGCGCCGGCTGCTCGGCCGCCAACGTCTCGTCCAGGCCGACCGCCGTGCTCTGCAGCCGCCGAGCCCGCAGCAGCTCGGCCGGCAGCACGAACCGGTCGCCGGTGCGGTACCGGTCCGCCTTGGTCAGCGCCACCACGACCACCTGGTCCTCGGGGGCGCGGGACGCCGGCCGCAGCCCGATCCACGCAGAGGCCTGCGCGAACCAGGCCTCGGTGACCTTCGTCTGCGCGAGATCCACGACCCGGAGGTCGTCGGGCAGCCCGGGCAGGCCGGCCGGCGGCAGCGCGAACACCACGACGTCGCTGACCGGCAGGAACGGGGTGCGCTGCCGGACGTTCTCTCCGTCGTCGGCGAAGATGTCCTCCCCACCGCAGTCGAAGACCATCACGTCCATCGCCGGCCGGCGGCGTCCGTCCACCAGCGAGTCGATCTCGAAGACCACCGACAGGTGCGGGCTGTCCGCGTGCGCGGTCTCGGTGCCGGGGACCTGGTCGTGGTCGTACAGGTCGTCGAACAGCCGCCGGCTGCCCAGCGAGGTGCGGGTGATCAGCCCCCGGCCGGACAGCGCGGTGGAGTTCAGCGCCTTGCCGAGCTGCTTGATCATGGTCGACTTGCCCGCGGTCGGCTGCCCGACGTACGACATCACCAGCGTGTCCACGCTCAGCACCCGGTGCGGCAGCGGATGCCCGTGCGCGCAGGTCAGCTCGTAGCTCTGCGCGTGCCAGTCCAGCCAGGCCTGGTCGTCGCTCTCGTCCGGGCGCTCCGGACCCTCGGCACCGGTGACCGGGTGCCGGGACAGCAGCTCCTGCGGGCCGACACCGATCCCGCACACCGGGCAGTACCTCAACCGGGCCATCAGCTCTCCTGGGTCGTCGCGGTCGGGGTGAAGGTCGTGCGTTCCAGCACCGAGGTGATGACCGGGTCGTACGGTGTCCGGTCGAGACCGTCCTGGTAGCAGACCTGCGCGGACAGGGTCAGCGGGAGCCCGTCGTCCCCGGTGACGACCTGGTAGTAGCTGATCACCCCTCCGGAGGTCGCGGTGTCCGGGTCGTCACCGTAGGTCCAGGTGGTGGCGGTCGCCGGTCCGACGAGCCAGGCACCGGCCTGGGTGGTCGCCTCCGCGGGGACGACGTCCCCGTCCGCGACCTGCACCGTGATCCAGAGCGCCGAGCGCGTCGAGGTGTCATCGTGGGCCAGGATCACCCCGGCGCCCGCGAGGGTCCCCCGCGCGGTCAGGTCGTAGCCGACCGGCAGGAGCGCCGGCTCGACGTCGGTGCCGACCGGCACCGACAGGTCGGTCAGGGCGAACCGGTCGCCCGCCACCGACCGGGCGTAGGACTGGTCGAGCCGGGAGAGGTCGGTGACCGTCAGGCCGGCCAGCAGGTCGGCCACCCGGAGGTCCGCGTCGTCCGCTCCCGCCGGGTCGCAGGAGTCACGCACCACCCAGACGACGACCGACGTCTGCGGGGACCGGGGGGCGGCGAGCTCGGCGGTGCCGGAGCCGTCCAGGGCCACCACGACCCGGCGGTACGCCACCACGCCGTCGCCCGAGCCGTCGAAGGAGCCGTGCACCAGGTAGACCTGGTCCCCGAACGCGCGGCGCACCTGCTGGCCGCGCTCGACGCGCTCGTCCAGCTCGACGGTGGTCGTGCCGGTGCCGTCGACGGGCGCCCAGACGGCGAGCGGGTTCTGGCTGACCTCCGCGTACACCTGCTGGCAGGTGTCGGTGTCGTCGGACAGGGCCGCCCAGGTGCTGCCCTGGCCGCCGCCGGCAGCGACGTCCGGCCAGCCCATCGTCGCAGCGAAGCCGCCGTCTGCGACGGCGGTGCTGGTGCGCTCCGTCCAGCCATCGACGTGCCAGCAGGCCAGGTCGGTGGCGACGTTGAACGTCGCGACGTCGCCCGAGCACCTGGTGGGCAGCGCGGTCACGCTGCTGGCGGCGACCGTGGTTGCTGCCGGCGCCGCCTCCCACCGGGGCAGGGACAGCCCGAGGCCGAGCACGGCCAGGACCATCGCGCAGGTCAGGACGGCCGCTCCGGCGACCGCCCCGCGCCCCTTCGCGAGCCACGCCAGGACCATCGCGCCGAGGCCGAGCACGGCGAGCACGACGAGCGCGGCGCCGGCGGCCTGCGGCCACGGCTGCCAGCCGGCGAAGTCCCAGGCGATCCCGGGCGAGACCCGGGCGTACACGCTCGGCAGCGCGAGGACGCCGGCAACCGCGAGCCCCATGGCTGCCAGCGAGACCACCACGGCGAGCAGCACGGCGAGCAGGGGCGAGCGCACCCGGGCGAACGGCGAGCGTGCCGCGGTGCGCGTTCCCGTACCCGACGCGAGGTCCGGCACCGCCCGGTCGTCCAGCACCCCCACCCGTTCGGCCGCGAGCCGCGGGTTGTCCGCCGGGGTCTGCGTCGTCCGCACCGAGCCGCCCGGCACCCGGGGCTCGGTCCGCGGCCCGTCCGCGCGGGCCGTCGCGGTGCCGGCCTCAGCCGGCTGTGCGGCGCCGCGCGGGCGGAAGTCGGCCAGCGTCGCCAGGTAGTACGGCAGCTCCACCGGCTCCTCCGCCGGCTCCGGCAGGTCCCACAGCCGGTCGTCGAGCACCCCGTCCAGGCCGTCCGGCTCGGCTCGGCCCTCCGGGGCCGGCTCCGACCGCTGGCCCCGGACCGGCGGGAGGTCGGCACGGAGACCGACCGGGCCGGCCAGCGCGGGCAGGTCGGGCAGGTCGAGCAGCTCGCCGATCTCGGGCAGCCGGGCGATCCGCGCGGCCGCGGTGGGCTCGAGCAGCGCCGTGATCGCCACGGCCAGCTCCGGGTGCACCGCGTGCAGGGCGCGACCGACCGGGGTGCGCTGCTCCAGGGCGCCCAGGTCCGGGGCGACCAGCGAGCCCAGGTCCTGCATCCGGGCGACCTCGCCCTCCTCGTACCGCAGCACCTCGCCGGTTCTGGTGCGCACCGGCAGCACCGGTGTGCCGGTGTGCGCCGGGGTCAGCAGCAGGTAGGCGACCACCGCGGCGCTGTACGCGTCGTCCACCGGCAGGAACCGGCGGTGCCGGTCGCGCAGCACCTCGAAGGACTGCACCAGGTCGATGCCGTGGCCGGTGCCGGGCGTGCGGGGGATCCGGCCCAGGCGATAGGCGTTCCCGAAGTCGATCAGCACGACGTCCTCCGGTCGGACGGCGCCCGTGCCCTGGTGCAGCAGCAGCACGTTGCCCGGGTGCAGGTCGCGCCGGACCACCCCGATCGCGGTGAGCTGCAGCAGCCCGCGCAACATCCCCACCAGCACCGACCGGGCGTACCCGGGGCGGTCCCGGTCCCGGACCTCGCGCTGCAGGCAGTCGGTGGCGGCGCGGCGCATCACGAAGAAGAAGTCCGTGCCGTCGTCACCGACTGCCAGGACCTCGATCACGTTGTCCAGCGGGTCGCCGGCCGCCCGGCGCTCCTCGATGTGCCGGAGGATCTGGTCCTCGTGCTCGGCGAGCGAGTCGGTCCGGCTGCGCCGCACACGCTTGACGATCGTCTGCTCGTCGCCGTCCGCCAGGTGCAGCACCGCGTCCCAGATGTCGATCCGCACCAGGTCGTGCGAGTCGACGGGGCGTCGGCGGACCAGGGTGACCGAGACCGTGGAGCGGTCGCCGTGCAGCAGGTCGACCGGCAGGGTCCGGTGCGGGGTCGGGGTGCCGGCCATCAGGCGGCTCCCGCCACGACCCGGGCCACCACGCACGAGGCGTTGTCCGCGTCCGGCACACCGCGCACCTCGGCGACCAGCCGGTCCGCGAGGTCCTGCGGGTCGCTGCCGGCTGCCAAGACCCGGACCAGCCGGTGCAGAGCCAGCTCGGTGTCGATGCCGTCCGTGGCGACCACGAGCAGGTCTCCGGGCTGCCCCGCGAGGACGGCGACGTCCGGCACGTCGGGCCGGTCGCAGGACACCGACCGGGTGAGCGTGACCGCCTCCTGGGGCGTCGGCACGTGGTCCGTGCCGGTCAGCGCGGCCTCGGCGGCCCGGTTGTGCGGCCGGCTGACGGCCAGCACCTCTCCGCGCCGGACCAGCAGCACCCGGCTGTCCCCGACCGAGGTCAGCCAGACCAGGCCGTCGCTGTCCAGGAACGCGCCCGCGTAGGTCGTCGACGAGCGCAGGCCCTGCGCTGTCAGGGCGCGCGCCACCGCGGCCGGCGCGCCGAGCAGCCCGTGCAGCGTCCCGGCGGAGTCCAGCGAGTCCGCCTGCTGCGCCCAGACCTGCACCGCGACGTCCGCCGCGACGGCGGCGGACAGGTCGTCCCCCGCGCCGTCGGCCACCGCGACGAACCGCTCTCCGTACAGCGTCACGTCGTTCTGCCGCTCCCGGGCCCCGACCCACTGCGCGGCCGCGGCGTCCAGCACCAGGGCGCTCATGCCCGCTCCTGCTCCGGGTCGGTCCCCGGGTGCCGGAGCTCGTCGACCAGTCCGGGCGGGAGCACCTGCCGCTGATCGAGGTAGCGTGCCACCTGCCAGGCCGTGCGCGCCGAGCTGTCCGGCGCCCAGTCGCCGCCCGCACCGAGCGCGTCCCGCAGGTAGCGGCGCACGTCCGGCGACGCCCCGTCGCTCAGGTCGGTCACGATCCGGTCCAGCTTGGCGACCAGCCGGTCCCCCCGGAACCAGCCCGGCCCCCGCCCCGGTGCGACCGCTCGCTCGGCGGGGACGCCCCGGGCCGACCGACGCTGCCGGGGCCGCCAGCTCGCCCAGCGCTGGAGGGCCGCGGCGACCACGATCTCGACCCCCTCGGGGGTCGGTGAGCCGGCGGCCGCGGCCAGCCCGTAGGTGACCTCGTCCCCCTGCTCGACCTGCTCGGCGAAGTGCTCTCGCAGCGCGTGCTCGATCCGTCCGGCGGCGACGTCGCGCGCCGAGGGCGTGGTCCGTGGCGCGCGCCGCACCGCGCCACGCCCGGCGCCCTCCCAGTGCAGGCGCACGCTGAGCAGCGGGTACCAGCGCGCGCCCCGGTGCACGCGGTGCTCGAGCACCACGGTCGACGGGTGCGTCAGCACCAGGGGCACGCCCTCGGAGGTCGCGGAGACCGTGGCGCCGCGGTCCGGCACCCGCGTCAGGTGCAGCCGCCAGAGCCGTCCCACGGAGGTCCCGCACTCGACGAGCAGGTGGCCGCGGGTCATCGGCATCACGGTGACGGCACGCTCCGGCACCTCGGCCAGCGGGACCGCGCCCACGTCGGCCTGGCTCAGCACATGGGTGACCGCCGGCAGCTCCCGGCCGATGTTCCCGACCACCAGGTTGTCGCCCCGGGGCACGAGCACGCGGGTGAGCGCACCGGCCCCCGGCTCGCCGCCGGACGGGCCCGGCCACGGCCGCGGGGTGACGTAGGCGGTGAACGCCACCGTTGCGGTCGAGCTGCCGGCCATGTCCCGTTCCTCCTGCTCCGTCGGTGCTCGGACGATAGCGCTCACAGGTTGCTCATGGGGTGGGGTTGCGCAGCCGCGCAAGCGGGTGCCCGTGCAGATCAGCACACCGCGGACACCGCGTCGGTCCGGGGCAGGTCGGTCAGCACGTCGGCGACCGTCTGCGCGGCGGCGTTGTCGGCACCGGCCTGCTGGTCGCGCACCACGACGGTCACCACCCAGCGGCCGTCCACCACCACGGTGGCCCACCGCAGGATCCCGGAGCCCGACTGGTCGGTGGCGACGTCCGCGGTGCCGGACTTCCCGGCCACCTCGCGGCCCGCCGCCGCTGCGGCGTCCCCGAGCTCGGTGAGCGTGCCCCGCTCGGTGGCGCCGGCCATCCCGCGCAGCACCTCGGCCGCCACGTCGGGGTCGATCGACGAGCCCCAGGCCACCGGGTCCGCCGCCTGCTGCACCTGCCCCTCGGAGCAGACCAGCGCCAGCAGGTGCGGGGCCGGCGCGGCCCCGGTCGCGCCCGTCGCCGCGCGCGCGATCGCCCCGGTCATGGCGGCCACGGCCAGCACCGACGTGCGGGCACCCTCCTGGCCGATCGCGGTGCGCGCCGCCTGCGCGGCCGTCGACCCGTCGGTCAGCCCGGTGCTCAGCCCGACGACGTCGCCCCCGTCGAACGGCACGGCGGCCCCGGCACCGAACGTCTCGGCCAGCCCCGCGGACAGCCGGTCGGCGCCGAGCGATGCCCCGAGGTACCCCAGGACGGTGTTGCAGCTGTAGGTCAGGGCGCCGACCAGCGTGGTGTCCGGGCAGGTGGCCCCGCCCATGTTCCGCAGCCGCTCACCGCCGACCGTCAGCACGTCGGCCGGGGCCGCGTCGGTGCCCAGCCCGTGCTGCGCGGCGACCACCGCGGCCATCGGCTTGAGCACCGAGCCCGGGGTGAGCGCGTCCAGCCGCGACGGTGCGGTCGGCTGGTCGCCGGCCGCCAGGTCCTCGGGCGAGGTCTGATCCGTCGAGTACATCGCCAGCACCTCGCCGGTCAGCGCGTCCAGCACCACCGCGGAGCCGTGCTGGACGCCCAGCGCCGCCGCCACCGCCTGCTGGACCCCCGAGTCCAGCGTGGTGACCACGTCCGCCGGTCGGCACACCGCCGGGTGCAGCACCTCGCCCAGCCGGTCCAGCACCGACCGGCCGGCCCCGCAGGTCAGCGCCGTACCGAAGGTGGACTCCGCGCCCGTCGCCCGGTAGCCGGGCACCAGCGCGCCGACGTCCGCGTACAGCGCGCCCTGCGGGTAGGCCCGGCGGTCGGTGCCGTCCGCCGTCGCCTCGGCGATCGTCTGGCCGTCCCGGGTGAGCAGCGCCCCGCGCGGCAGCATCAGCGCCGACCACTGCGACCCCCCGGAGGCCGGCAGCAGCGCGACCAGCAGGCACCCGGTGGTCACGGCCGCGACCACGCCGCGCAGCACGAGCGGCACCCCCGGCGGCCCGCCGGGCGCCGGGGCCGCCCCGACCAGCCCCTGGGCGAGCCCGAGCACCAGGGCGACCGGGATCAGCGACGAGCCGCCGACCACGAGCAACGGCGCGGACACCCCGGTCATCGGCACCAGCCCGAGCGGTCCGAGCACCGCCACCACCAGCTGCACGACCAGCGCCACGAGCAGCCCGGCCGCGGCCGCCGGCACCGGCCCGCGCTCGCGCACCACCTCGCGCAGCAGGACGCCGAGCAGCACCAGGACCAGCGCCACCAGCACCGCGACCACCCCGAGCCCGATCTCGGCCGCCAGCACCGCGACCAGCATGTCCGTGCCGGCCACCGGGACGTGCTCGACCAGCGGCTGCGAGCCCAGGCCGGCCCCCACCAGACCGCCCCGGCGGGCCGCCGTGAGGGCCGCCGCGATCTGCTCGGCCGGGCTGTCCACCGACGCCAGGCGTGCGACCCAGCGATCCACCGTGCCGAGCCGGCGCAGCACCCAGCCCGAGACCAGGACCACGCCGGCCAGGAGCACCGCTGCGCGCAGCACAGCGGCCCCGCGCGCCCGGACGCCGCCGAGCCGCCACGCTCGGCCGAGCGCCAGACGCGCCCGGGGCGCGAGCCCCGCGGCCACCGTGGTGAGCGCGACCAGGGTGAGCAGGGCCGGCCCGCTGTCCAGCACGAGCAGCACCGCGAGATAGGTCCCGCCCAGGGCGGCCCCGGTCCCGGCGAGCAGCCGGCCGCGCCGGTCCCACCCGCCGAGCAGCGCCTGCTCCAGCAGCGCGTCCGCCAGCAGCGCCGCTCCCAGCACCACCACGGGGCGGGTCAGCTCCCCGACCTGCACGCTGCCCACCACCGGCACCGGCAGGGTGCCGCTCGCGAGCCGGCCGCTGGTCGCCGGGGCCAGCCGCGCTGCGAGCGCGGCCGCCAGCAGCGCGACGCCGGCGACGTCCTGGGGCACCCGCCCGTGCCACCCGCGGGACAGCAGACGGCGGGCGACGGCCCGGGCGACCGCGAGCCCACCGGCCGCAGCCAGCACCACCGCCAGGGTGCGGCCGGCCTGGGAGGGGTCCAGCCGGATCTGGGCGGCCGCGCCGATCGCCACCACCGACCAGGAGAGCCCCGTGAGCGCACCGACCCAGCGGTGCCGGGACCAGGTGACGACCGCGGACGTCGCCGCCAGCACGGTGGCACCGGCCGCTCGCGATCCCGGGTCGGTGGTGCACGCCGCGAACACCACGCCGGCCACCAGGGCGCAGACCAGGGTGACGAGGCCGCGAGCAGGCAGGGCGGCGACCGACGGGGCCGCGGGGCCGGGTCGGCGCGCGTCGCCCGGACGGTCCCCGGGGCCGGGAGCGCTCCGGCGGGTGCCCGGGGACGGGAACGGGTCGAGCGTGCCGGGCCGGGTGCGGGGCGGGGTGCGCGGGGTCCGGAGCATCGCGGTCTCCTCGGCTGGTGCGGTCGTGGTGCACCGCACGCTGCCCGGCCGTCGCCGCCGTGCCGCCCTGGGTTGCGCGGCCCCGCACCGCGGCCCCGCGCCGACCCCCGCCGGGTGTGGGATCGGATCCCAGGCGCAGCACGGGAGGCTCAGGCATGGACGAGACACGGCACCGCACCGGCGGAGACCGGGACGACGACGGACGCACCGGCCCGACCGGCGGTGGCACCCCGGTCGGCAGTGGCAGCCCTGCCGGCGACGGCACCCCGCCCGGTCGGCGCGCGGGACCGTTGCCGATGGCCGACCGCTCGCCGGCGGACGGCCAGCTGTTCGACGTCGAGCTGGTGTACCTGCTGCAGACCCAGTCGGCCCGTGACGCGCACGCACGGCGGCTCGCAGCGGCGGTCGCCCACGACCTCGCCACGGTGCACGACCTCACGCTGGAGCTGCGGGACCGTGCCGGTGCTGACCTCGGCCCCGCGGGCGACGACCCGGGCTGGTGCGCCTGGCACCGCGACGTCGGGCGCACCCTGGCGGACGTCGAGCTGCGCGCGCGGCGGCGCGCGGCCGAGGACCACCTGCTGCGCGCCTACGGCCAGCTCGGGCTGTCCACCGCCCGGTTCGAGGCGCTGCTCGCGCGCCGACCGGCACCGCCGCCGCACGAGCTGTGACCGGCTCACGGCCGACGAGCGGCCCGCGGGGCGGGCCCGCAGGTCAGACCGAGGGCACCGGCGCTGGCGCCCCGACCATCCCGAACAGGTCCTTCGGGTCCTCGGGCTCGGCCACCAGGTCGATCGTGGTCCACGCGGGGGTGCCGGCCACGGCGTCGCGCACGTAGCGCAGCGCGGAGAAGTCCTCGATCGCGAACCCGACCGAGTCGAACAGGGTGATCTCGTCCGCCCGCGACCGGCCCGGGTGCGCGCCGGTCAGCACCCGCCACAGCTCGGTGACCTCGAAGCCGGGGCCCTTGGCCTGGATCTCGCCCTCGACCAGGGTCTGCGGGTGGTGCTCGACGAACACGGTCGCCCGGTCCAGGGTGCGCGGGTCGAGCTCGGTCTTGCCCGGGCAGTCCCCGCCGATCGCGTTCAGGTGCATGCCCGGCCGCACCGCGTCGTCCGGCAGCACGATCGCGTTCGTCTTGTCGGCGGTGCAGGTGGTCACGACGTCCGCGCCCTCGGCGGCCTCGCGCGGGTCGGCCGCCGCCACGATGTCGAAGCCGAGCGGCCGCAGGTTGCGGGCGAGCTTGGCGACCGCGTCCGGGTCCACGTCGTACACCCGCAGCCGTCGGATGCCGAGCACCGCGCGGAAGGCCAGCGCCTGGAACTCGGACTGGCTGCCGGCCCCGATCAGGGCCATCACCCGGGAGTCCGGCCGGGCCAGCGCCCGCGCCACCATCGCGGAGGTCGCCGCGGTGCGCAGCGCGGTCAGCAGGGTCATCTCGGCCAGGAACGTCGGGTACCCGTTGTGCACGTCCGCCAGCACGCCGAACGCCGCCACGGTCTGGAAGCCGCGCGCGGGGTTGGACGGGTGCCCGTTCACGTACTTGAACCCGTAGGTCTCGTGGTCGGTGGTCGGCATCAGCTCGATCACGCCGAACGGCGTGTGGCTCGCCAGCCGCGAGGTCCGCTCGAAGGTCTCCCACCGACGGAAGTCGTGCTCGAGATACGGCACCAGGCCGGCGAGCACCGTCTCCGGTCCCACCTCCCGCACCCACCGCACCATCGCGTGCACATCCACGAATCCGGTCGTCATGCCGCTCCTGCTCCTCGTCGTCGTCGGTCGTCGGCCGCCGTGCAGATCACCAGGCGGCCTCCTTGCTGTGCCACCCCCAGTACGGCCCCAGGCCGTCCAGGTGCTCCTGCGCGCACCGGCGGGCCAGCTCCGGGTCGCGCTGCACGATCGCCGCGAGGATCGCCCGGTGGTCGACGGCCATCCGGGGCACCGGCCGCTGCTGGCCGTCCGCCGGCTCGGGCGGCTCCTCGTCCTGCACGAGCTTGGTCTGCGCCAGCACCCGCAGCGTGCTGAACAGGATCCCGACCGCGGGGTTGTGCGCGGCGTCCGCGACGGCCTCGTGGAAGGTGAGGCCCTTCACGGCGTCGTGCGGCACCAGGCCGCTCTCGTCCGGCGGCTCCGCCAGCTCGCGCAGCCGTACCAGGTCCGCCTCGGTGGCGCGCACCGCCGCGAGCGCCGCCGCCTCCGGCTCGATCATCCGACGGACCTCCACCAGCTGGCGAAGCGTCAGCTGGGTGCGCATCGCGCTCAGCACACCGGGGTCGTGCAGGTTCCACCGGTCGCGGGGGTTCACCACGGTGCCGAAGCCCTGCTGCACGGTGAGCAGGCCGCGGGTCGAGACGATCTTCACCGCCTCGCGGATCGCGGACTTGCCGACACCGAACCGGGCGGCGAGCTCGGCCTCGTTCGGCAGCACCTCCCCCGGCACCACGGTGCCGTTCGCGATCAGCTCGGTGAGCTTGCCCGCCACGACGTCCGAGACGCGGTCCCGCGGCACGGGCGGGCCGAGCGCGGTGCCGTCCATGCGCGGTCTGGTCTTGTCGACTCGTGCCGGACTCATCGGTCCCCGTTCCGTTCGCGGCGCACGCCGGCGCCACCTGACAGTGCGTCGACAGTAGCCGCGGCCAGCACCTGCGCCCCTACCGTCAGGATCCGCTCGTCGATGTCGAACAGCGGGCTGTGCGTCGCGCCCGGGAACGCGTTGCCGATGTGCAGATAGCTCGCCACCCCGCCGCGTCGCTGCACGTGCCGCATCATCGTCGCGGCGTCGTCGCTCGCGTCGAAGCGCATGCTCGGCACCCGGCGCAGCCCGGGCAGGGCGTCGATCACCCCGCCGACCCGCGCCATCAGCTCGGGGTCGCTGTCCGCCGCCGCCGCCCGGCCGACCGTCTCCGCGCGCACCCCGACCTCCAGCGCGGCACCGATCCCGGCGAGCAGGGTGCCGAACCGGGTGGTGAGCGCCTCGACCTCGGACTCGTCGCTGGACCGGATCTCGGCGCGCAGCACCGCCGACCCGGGCACGACGTTGCGGCTGGTCCCGGCGTGCAGCTCGCCGACCGCGGTGACGGTCTGCACGTCGCTGCGCCGCGGCATCGCGGGCACCAGCAGGGCGATCGCGCTCGCCGCGACCAGCGCGGACCGGCCGCGCTCCGGGGCGAGCGCGGCGTGCGCCTCGGTGCCGGTCAGGTGCACGTCGATCTTGGTGGTGGCCAGGATGTCGTGCACGCCCTCGCTGACGTCCCCGACCGTGAACCAGTCCCGCGACGCGTTGTGCAGCGAGAGGAACACGTCCGTCTCGTCCAGCCAGCCGGCGTCCACCAGAGCGGCCGCGCCGCGCGCCCCCTCCTCCGCCGGCTGGAACACCAGTCGCACCCGGCCGCGGCGCGGCTCACCGACCGCCCGCAGCGCGGCGGCCACCAGGCACAGCGTCGCCGCGTGCCCGTCGTGCCCGCAGGCATGGCTGATGCCGTCCCGCCGGGACCGGAACCCGGCTGCCGCGGGGGCGTGCTCCGCCGCGTCGGACTCGGTCACCGGCAGCGCGTCGAGGTCCGCGCGCAGCGTGACCTCCGGGCCGGGCACGCCGCTGTCCAGCACGGCCACCAGGCCGGTGCGCCCGCCGGCGGTGCTGTCCAGCCAGGCCTCCGGCACACCGGCCTCGCGGGCGTCCCGCCGCGCGGCCTCGTCGACCTCGGCGGCGGGCAGCCCCATCCGCGGCACGTCCCGGTACAGGTCGGCGCCGGTGACCTGCACCTCGGGCGTCAGGTCCGCGAGCGCGCCGGCGATCTGCCAGGTCGCGTAGTACTCGGTCCAGCCGACCTCGGGGTGCCGGTGCAGCCGCCGGCGCAGCGCGACCGCCGCGTCGGCGCCCGCCCGGACCGCGTCCTGCAGGCCGGTCACGCGAGCGACCCCAGCACGTCCGTGCCGAACAGGGCGGTCGCGCGCTCCGCGGCCTCGTTCGCCGTGCCGGGCAGCTGGAACCGCAGCAGCAGGCCGTCGAACGCGAAGGCCGACCGGGCCTCGGCGATCTGCTCGCGCACCTGCGCGGGGTCGCCGACCAGGTAGCGGTCTCGGGCGAAGGTCCGGAACTCCTCGGCGCTGCCGTCCCGCGGGAAGTCGGCGTACAGGGAGGACGCCTGGTAGCGCAGCGGCTCCAGGCCGACGCCCCACGCCTCCTGCGCGGTCGGGGCCAGGGCGATCTCCCGGCGCAGGTGCACCTCCCCCGGGCCGGTCAGGCCGAGGGCGGCGCGCTCCTCGTCGTACGCGGCACGGGCGGCGGCGGCCTCGGCGACGGACAACGACGGCCCGATCACCAGCGCGTCGGCGCTGCGGGCGGCACGCCGGGCGCCCGCCTCGCTGATCGCGCCGTACCAGACCGGCGGCGGCGAGCCGACCGGTCTCGGGGTGACCCGGGTCGGCGCCAGCTGCGTGTACCGGCCGTCGACCGTGATCTCGTCCTGCTCGAACGCCGCCCGGATCACGGCCAGCGCCTCCTCGGTCCGGCTGACCCGCTGCTTGTACGGCACGCCGAACCGCTCGAACTCCGCCGCGCTGTGCCCCATGCCGGCGCCGAGCACCGCCCGGCCCCGGGAGAGGTTGTCCAGGGTCAGGATGTCCTCCGCGACCCGCAGCGGGTGCGCGAACGGCAGGATCACGATGTCCGTGCCGACCCGGATCCGGGTGGTGCGCGCGGCGATCGCCCCGCACAGCACGAACGGTGACGGCACCCAACCCTCGGCCTTGAAGTGGTGCTCGGACACCAGCGCCGAGTCGTAGCCGAGCTCGTCGGCGATCTCCGCCTGGCGCAGCGCCGAGGCGTAGATGTCCGGCCAGCTCTCGCCGACCAGCGCCGAGCACGAGAAGTGCACCCCCACCTTCACGACCGTTCTCCTCTCTGGTTGCCTGCCTGCTCCTGGCGGTCCGGCGCGAGGAACGTGCCCCGGCCCGGTGCCGGCGGACGCCCGCGCAGCAGCACCTGCTCGATCCGGCCCCGCAGCGGCCGGCCCTCGAACGGGGTCCACCCGGCCCGGGACGCGCACTCGGCGGCGCGGACCGTCCAGGAGCCCCGCGGGTCGACCAGCACCAGGTCGGCGTCCCGACCGACGGCGACGGCGCCCTTGCGGCCGGCGATCCCGGCCAGCCGGGCCGGACGCAGCGCCGCGATCTCCAGCATCCGCACCAGGTCGAGGTGCCCGTCCAGCACCCGGTCGATCAGCATCGGGTAGATCGTGTCGAGCTCGGGGTAGCCGGAGGCGCCGGTCAGCACGTCCCGGTCGCCGGCCAGCTTCTCGTCCCAGGTGTGCGGGGC
This sequence comes from Cellulomonas sp., assembly GCA_036404115.1. Lineage (GTDB taxonomy): Bacteria > Actinomycetota > Actinomycetes > Actinomycetales > Cellulomonadaceae > Cellulomonas. Next base: position 117,076 of record DASWPG010000042.1, on the reverse strand, counting down.
GTGGTCGGAGGCGATCGTGTCGATCTCACCGGTCGCCATCGCGCGCCACAGCTCGGCGACCTCGTCGGGGCGCCGGTACCGGTCGTAGACCATCACGCCCAGCCGGTCGAAGTCGTCGGTCGAGGTGAACGGCGCGAAGCTCTCCACCGTGACCCGGACCCCGCGGGCCCGGGCGCGGGCGACCAGCGGCAGCGCCGCCGCGCTGATGTGCACCAGGTGCACGTGCGCGCCGGTGTGCTCGGCCAGCAGCAGCACCCGGCCGGCGGCCTCGACCTTGTCCAGCCGGCTCTCGTCGATGATCTGCGTGCGCAGCTCGTGCAGGCCGCGGCCCCGCCAGGACGCCCGCCAGACCCGTTCGATCGCCGGGTTCGCCAGGTGCACCGCGACCGGCAGCCCGCAGTCCCGGGCGGCGGCCAGCACCTCCAGCAGCCGGCCGTCGTCGCCGATCGACAGGTCGCTGCCGTACTGCCGGCCCTGCTCGGGCCCGGCGAGGAACACCTTGACCCCGAGCGCGCCCTGATCGGCGAACGCGGGGAACTCTGCCGGACGGGCCGCCCCCGCCCACAGCAGGTGGTCGACGCTCGCCTGCGGGGCCGCGGCAACGACCTTGCGGGCGAAGTCGTCCGCGGTGAGCAGCGGCGGCACGGTGTTCGGCATGTCCGCGACGGTGGTGACGCCCCCGTGCGCGGCGGCGGCGGTGCCGGTGGCGAAGGTCTCCTTGTGCGGGGCACCCGGGTCGCGCAGGTGCACGTGCAGGTCGACCATGCCGGGCAGCACCCACAGCCCGGCCGCGTCCACCCGCTCGGCGCCGCGGCCCGTCCCGGCGGCGACCACGCCGCTGATCCGCCCGCCGGTCACCTCGACGTCCGCGCGCTGCCGCCGGCCCTCGACGACGACCTCGCCGCCGGCGACCAGCAGGTCCGGCCCGGTCATGCGGTCTCCTGCCCGGCGATCCGCAGCGGGACGCGGGCCAGCGCCCGGGCGCAGGTGACCACGTGCCGCAGGTCGACCCGGCCCCGGTTGTCGTACCGGTACGCGTGCGAGCCGGGCCCGTAGCTGATCGCGTCCAGCCCCGCCATCGCGAGGATCTGCCCGTCGCAGCCGAAGTACGAGTGCGGCAGCAGCGCGCCGGTCGTGGCCGGCTCGCCCACCGCGTCGAGGTGCGACGCGGCCAGCGCCCGCACGACCGGCCGGTCCGCCGGGACGTCCAGGAACTCGCGGAACGCCCCGACCGGGCGCACCTCGACCGTCAGCCCCAGCGGCCGCACCGCCGCGGACAGGTGCCGGTCGACCTCGTCCCGCACGGTCTGCGGTGTCTGGCCCTGGGTCGTGAAGACGCCGACGGACAGCTCGAGGGTGTCCGGCGCGAACGCCATCGGCAGCAGGTCCGGGCCGTACCCGCCCGCGACCCGGCGCACCTGGGTCATCGGCAGGTCGGGCACCCGGGGGTCCGGCGTGCAGGCGTACGGCACCGAGCCCAGCGCCCGCAGCACGACCGGCAGCGCGGACACCGGGTCCAGCGCCCGGTCCGCCGGGTCCGCGTACCGCGCGAACATCGCCGCGTCCCCGACCGGCGCCGTCCGGCCCAGCACCCGGACCGCCAGCGACAGCGAGCCGGTCTGCACGGTCCGGATCCCGAGGTCGGTCGGCTCCGGGATGATCGTGGCCTGCGGCCAGTCGATCTGGCCGAGCAGCGCCCGCGTGCCGACGCCGCCCTCGTGGTGGCCCATCACCGCGGTGAGCAGCAGGTCGCCCGGCGGTCGCACGCCGGACCGGCGCCAGGCGCGCAGCGCCAGCACGATCGCGGCGAGGCCGCCCTTCATGTTGCGCGCGCCGTGCCCGTGCAGCACCCCGTCGGCCACCCGGACCTCGTGCCCGGCGCTCCAGGTGCCGTCGAACGGCGTGGTGTCCAGGTGGCCGTTCAGCATCAGCGGCGCCGCCCGGTCGTCGCCGGGCAGGCAGGCCAGCACGTTCGGCCGGCCCGGCGTGACCTCGCGCAGCTCCGCCGCGATGCCGTCCTCCGCCAGCAGGTCCCGCAGCACCGTCGCGACACCCAGCTCGTCGTCGATGCCGCACCGGCTCGGCGCACCGACCAGCCGCGCCGTGACGTCGCGCGCCTCGTCCTGCGTGACCAGGGCGTCCAGGTCCAGGGCCGTGGGCTCCGTGCGCGCCGTCATGCGATCTGGCCCGTCACCGGGGGGAGGGTGCTGCCCGCGTCGTCCCCGCCGCGGTCGCGCGCCTGCCAGGAGACCAGCCGCTCCAGCAGCACGATCGCGACGAACGCCAGCCCGCTGATCACGATCAGGACCACCAGGGTGGCGAACAGCTCGGTGGTGCGCAGCGAGGAGTTGTACGCGAGCAGCAGGTAGCCGAGGCCGGAGCTGGACGCGACGAACTCCGCGATCACCGCGCCGATCACGCTGACCGTCAGGGCCAGCTTCAGCCCGGCGAACAGGTGCGGGACCGCGGCCGGGATCTTCACGTGCCGGTACAGGTCCCACCGCGAGCTGTTCACCGAGGCGAACAGCTCGATGTGCCCGCGGTCGGTCGCGTCCAGACCGCTGATCGTGTTGATCAGCACCGGGAAGAACGCCAGCAGCGCGATGATCAGCACCTTGGGCAGCAGGCCGACCCCGAACCACAGCACGAACAGCGGCGCGATCGCCACCTTCGGGATGGTCTGCGAGGCCACCAGCAGCGGGTACAGCGCCGACTTCAGCGGCCGGGCGAAGTTCATCACGATCGCCAGCAGCAGGCCCGCCCCGACGCCGAGGCCGTAGCCCAGAGCGAGCTCGAGCAGGGTCACGCCGACGTTCCGGCCGATCACGTCCCGCTCGTCGACCAGAGCCTGGGCGATCGCCGTCGGGGCGGGCAGGATGAACTTCGGCACGTCGAGCAGGACGACGGCGGTCTGCCAGATCACCAGCAGCCCGACGATCGACAGCAGCGGGGGCAGCACGGCCCGCATCCGGGTGCGCATCAGTGCTCCTCCATCGCGCCGAGCAGGTAGTGGTGGATCCGCGAGACGATCTCGGCCATCTGCGGCTCGAACCGCATCTCCTCGCGGCGCGGGCGCGGGGACGGGATCGTGATGTCGGCGACGATCCGGCCCGGCCGCGGCGCCATCACGAGCACCCGGTCCGAGAGGTACACGGCCTCCGGGATCGAGTGCGTCACGAAGAACACCGACTGCTGCTCCCGCTCCCACACCCGCAGCAGCTCGTCGTTCATCCGCTGCCGGGTGATCTCGTCCAGCGCACCGAACGGCTCGTCCATCAGCAGCAGCGACGGCGCCAGCGCGTACGACCGCGCCAGGGCCACGCGCTGCCGCATGCCGCCGGAGAGCTCGTGCGGGTGCCGGTCCAGGAAGTCGCTCAGGCCGACCAGCTCGGCCAGCTCCTCGATCGCCTCGCGGGACCGCGGCCGGCCCGCCACCCGGGCCAGGATCGCGATGTTCTGCCGGACCGTGTACCAGGGCAGCAGGTTGGCGTCCTGGAACATGAACCCGGTCAGCCGCTGCGAGCGCAGCTGCTCGGGCGTCTGGCTGCCGACCAGCACCTCGCCGGCGCTCGGCGGCAGCACGTCGGCCAGGATCCGCAGCAGGGTGCTCTTCCCGCAGCCCGACGGGCCGATCAGGGAGACGAACTGGCCCTCGGGCACCTCGAACGAGATGTTCCGCAGCGCGAAGGTCGGGGTGGCCGTGCGGGCACCGTACGTGACGTCGAGGTCCGACGCCCGCACGGTGCCCCGGGCCGGTGCGCTCACCGCCACGAACTGGCCTCCTCGGGGAGCAGGTCGTTGGTCAGCAGGTCGGCCGGGTCGACGTCCGAGGTGAGCACGCCGCCCGCGGTCAGCTCGTCGACCAGGTTCTGCCAGACGTCGGTGCTCGACCAGCCCCAGCCGTTCTCGTCGGTCACGTCGCTGCGGGTCAGGTCGAGCACCCGCTCGGTCGCCTCGGCGATCTGGTCCGGATCGGCGGTGTCAGCGGTCTCCTGCATCAGCGCGACGGCCATCTCACGGTCGGCGTCCGCGTCCCGGTAGCCCTGGTAGGTGGCCTCCAGGAACCGCTCGATCAGGTCGGAGTCGTTGTCGACCTCGTCCTGCGTGGTGAAGATCGCCGCGCCGGGCAGCGGGTCCTCGTCCGTCGAGAACGGCAGGAAGGTCGCCTCGACGCCGGCCAGCTCGGCCTGCACCAGCTGGGAGTAGGAGAAGCCGGTGCAGGCGTCGGCCTGGCCCGAGATCATCAGCGTGCACTTGGCCGACGACTCGACGTAGTTGATCGTCACGTCGTCGGTGATGCCGGCCTGGGTCAGCGCGGCCTGGAACAGGCCGGACTCGGCGGTGCCCTGCGCGGTGGCGATGGTCATCCCCGCCAGGTCCGCGATGCTCGACGCCGCACCGTTCACGATCACGCCGGTGGCGTCCTGCTGGATGTGGTTCGCCACCGCCACCAGCGGCAGGTCCTGCACCGCACCCGCGAGCAGCGCGTCCGGGGCGGCGATGCCGATGGTGGCGCTGCCCGAGCCGACCGCCTGCACCGCGAGGGTCGAGCTGGCGAGGTACTGGATGTCCAGCTCGATGCCGGCGTCGGCGTAGTAGCCCTCCTGCTGGGCGACGTAGATGCCGACCCAGGACGCCTGCGGCGAGTTGAAGTGCAGCGCGAGCGAGAGGGTCTCGGTCTCCTGCGTCGTGGCCGAGGCGCTGCCGCTCGGCGAGGCGGTGTCGGCGGACGAGCTGCACGCGGTCAGCGCGATGGCGGCGACCGCCAGGCCGGCGGCGGCGGGGACGAGACGGCGGCGCCGTCGGGCAGGGAACGTCATCGCGAGCTCCTCGGAAGGGAAAGATCAGGACACCTGGTCATCAGATGTTTGGGACGCTAAGCGTCTCCGTCGCACCCACGCAAGACCTCGGCGGCGTTCGGCGCCCCCGGGGCCGAACCTTTTACCTGGCGACCCAGAGCCGACACATCGAGGAAACATCCGCGAGGGCGCAGCCGCGGCCACGGCGCCCGTTCGGCAGGTGCCGCCGGTCCGGCTCACCGGTCGGCCACGGCGGCGAACGCGCGTCCCCCGGCCGCCGGCGTGGCCGCGGCGAACGCCGTCGCGGTGAAGGTGCGCAGGCCGGCGCGCGGCACGTCGGCGCAGCACTGCTCGATCTCCCGCACCTCGGTGGGCCACGGGCACCCCGCACCCGGGGCAGGATCTGGACCCGGACCGACAGCCCCGCCGCACGGAGGACGCCCGGCTCGGAGGACGCTCGGCTCGGCGCCTGCCGTCTCGGTGGGCGGCGGGTCCCAGCGAGGACGACCGTGGCTGCGCAGCACCCCTGGTCGCACGGCGCTCTGCACCGCACCGACCACCTCGGACCGAGCACCACAGGACAGCAGATCGATGTCCTCGCTGAGCCGCCCGTCCGTCCGGCAGGAACGTCCGGGACAGCGCGGTGCCGCCGAAGAACGTCACGGCGTCCGTCGGCACGTCCGCGGCGATCGATGCCAGCACCTGGCCGATCAGCTGGTCACGACGCACCGGGAGCGGATCGACGCCGGACCCCGCCGCCACGGCTTCGAGGTCACGCGCCGCCGGGCTCACGCCCGCATCGCCTGCGCCCGCGACAGCGCAGCTGCCCCTCGACCCGCGCGCGCCACGTCCGCCAGCACCGCCTCGTCCACGCGGGCCCACAGCGCCCGGACCGCCGCCGGCGTCTCGGGATCGTCCGGAGCGAACCGCAGCAGGTCGAGCAGCGTCTGCTCAGGTGTGGTCACGAGCGCAGGTCCGAGGTCGAGCAGGACGCGCTCGGCGTCGACACGCGCCGTGGCGCGCTGCGAGAACCGGATGACGGCGGTCCGGTCGAGCAGCCGCACCGGGCGGCGGCCGGCGGCGTCGACGGCCACGCCCGCCGTCGCGATCGCCCGCGGCAGCGCACCGTGCACCCGAGCAGCCGACATCCCCATCAGCACCGGTTCGCCCGGACCGCCGCGTGCGGCGGCGATCGCCATCGCCGCCGACTCCAGCGACGGCATCCAGGTGGCCGGGTCCGCGTCGGCGGGCACCTCGCAGTAGTAGCCGAACGCCATCCGGTGCACCGCACCGTCCCGCTCGAGCCGGCGCAGCACGGCCCGTGGGTCCGCATACACCCCCGCGAGGTCGACCGGGCGCACGGTGCGCATCGTGCGACGAGCGATCAGCCGTCGGACCTCCGGCACCGTCCATCTCCCGAGAAGACCAGCACAACCGCGATCTGCAGAATCCTGCAATATGTGGCCTCGCAGACCACAGTTTGCAGGACGTCACGGCCGACACCGCCTGCTCACGCCCTCGCGGCCACCGCCTCGCAGTCCGCCTCGAGCAGCTCCAGCAGCCGCGGCGCCAGGCTCGGCGCACCACCGGTGACCGCCGAGACCACCCACCACGGCGCGCTCTCCGGCGGCAGCCGGACCACGGCGAGCCCGGCGGCCTGCGGCTTGGCGGCCACGTGCTGCGGGACCATCGCCACCCCGAGCCCTCGGTCCACCAGGTCGAGCAGCGTGTGGATGTCGTTCACCGTGCACCGGACCCGCCGGGCCACGCCGTGCGCGGCGCACGCCGTGTCGTTCAGCGAGCGCACGCCCCAGCTCGGCTGGAAGTCGATGAAGTCGTGCTCGGCGAGCGCTGCCCAGCCGGTCCGCGCCGCGGCGGCGAGCGGGTGCGCGGGCGGGCAGACCAGCACCACCTCACGCCGGCCGAGCTCGACCCGTCGTGCGGGTGCGAGGTGGTCCTCGGTCGCCACCAGCGCGAGGTCGAGCTCGCCGGCCCGCACCGCCGACACCAGCTCGTGCGAGCCCGCCTGGGTGAAGGCGATGTCCACCTGCGGGTAGCGCCGCCGGAACCGTTCGAGCAGCGGGGGCACGTCCACCACGCCGAGGCACTGCTCGGCCCCGATCCGCAGCAGACCGCTCAGCTCGCGGGTGACCCGCACGACGGCGTCCCGGCCGGCAGCCGCCTCGTCGAGCAGGCTGCGCGCGTGCGGCAGCAGCGCCCGCCCGGCCTCGGTCGGTTCCACCTGGCGGGTCGTCCGGGTGAACAGCCGGGTGCCGAGCTCCTCCTCCAGACCGCGGACGGCCGCGGAGAGGCCGGACTGGGAGACGCCGCACAGCGCCGCGGCCCGGGTGAACTGGCGCTCCTCGGCCAGCGCGACCACGTACTCCATCTGCCGCAGATCCATCGATCGACTCCGCTTCTGAATGTCATGACCGCTAGTTGTTGGACTTGTAGAACGAGCCTACCTAGGGTCGGAGGCACCAGCCCGACGACGTGAGGTAGACCCGTGCAGCAGCGCACCATCGGAGCTCGCCCTGTCAGCGCCATCGGCCTCGGCGGGATGCCGATGTCCATCGAGGGGCGCCCCGACCGGGCGCGCGCCGTCGCCACCGTGCACGCGGCGCTCGACGCGGGCGTCACCCTGATCGACACCGCCGACGCCTACCACCTGCACGCCGGCGAGGTCGGCCACAACGAGGAGCTGATCGCCGAGGCGCTGCGCGGCTACGGCGGCCGCACCGACGACGTGCTGGTGGCCACCAAGGGCGGCCACCTGCGCCCCGGCGACGGCACCTGGACCCAGGACGGCCGCCCGGGGCACCTGGCCCGCGCGGCCCGCGACTCCGCGCGGCGGCTCGGCGTCGAGTCGATCGGCCTGTACCAGCTGCACCGCCCCGACCCGCGCGTGCCGTACGCCGAGTCGGTCGGCGCGCTCGCCCGGCTGCTGGACGAGGGAGTGATCCAGCGGGCCGGCATCTCGAACGCCTCCGTCGACCAGATCGACGAGGCCCGACGGGTGCTCGACGGCCGCCTGGTCAGCGTGCAGAACCAGTTCTCGCCCGCGTTCCGGAGCAGCCTGGCCGAGCTGCGGCACTGCGCCGACCTCGGGATCGCGTTCCTGCCCTGGTCCCCGCTCGGCGGGATCGCCCGGTCCGGCGACCTCGGCACCCGGCACACCGCCTTCCAGCAGGTCGCCGACGCCCACGGGGTCAGCCCGCAGCAGGTCGCGCTCGCCTGGGAGCTCGCCCTCGCCCCCGTCGTCGTGCCGATCCCCGGCGCCTCGCGTCCGGCGAGCATCACCGACTCGGTGCGGGCCGCCGACCTCACGCTCACCGACGACGAGATCGCCACGCTCTCGCGCGGCTGACGTCCGCCCGCCACCACCCGACCCCGCACCGACCCGGCCCCACCGAGAGGCACCCCCGTGAAGACCTTCACCCTGCCCGGCACCGACATCGAGGCCCCCGAGGTCGTCCTCGGGCTGATGCGGATCGCCGAGAAGTCCGACGACGAGATCCGCACCCTGGTCGCGACCGCCCGGGACGCCGGGATCACCTTCCTCGACCACGCGGACGTCTACGGCCGCAGCCTGCACGACTGCGAGGCCCGGTTCGCCGACGCCCTGCGCCTCACTCCGGCCGAGCGTGACGGGTACACAATCCAGACCAAGTGCGGCATCGTGCCGGACGGCCCGTACTTCGACTTCTCGTACCAGCACATCCTCGAGTCCGTCGACGGCTCGCTGCGTGCGCTGCGCACCGACCACATCGACGTCCTGCTGCTGCACCGCCCGGACGCGCTGGTCGAGCCGGACGAGGTCGCCCGGGCCTTCGACGCGCTGGCGGAGGCCGGCAAGGTCCGCGCGTTCGGGGTGTCCAACCACACCCCCCGCCAGATCGACCTGCTGCGCACCGCCGTCCGTCAGCCGCTGGTGGCGAACCAGGTCCAGCTCTCGCTCACCCATGCCGCTGTGGTCGCCCAGGGCGTCGCCGCCAACATGGTCGGCCAGGACCAGTCGCTCACCCTGGACGGCGGCGGCCTGATCGACTACTGCCGGCTGCACGACATCACCGTCCAGGCGTGGTCGCCGTTCCAGGCCGGGTTCTTCACCGGCACCTTCCTCGGCAACCCGGCCTACGCCGAGCTGAACGCCGTGATCGACCGGCTCGCCGCGCAGTACGACGTGCCGCCGATCGCCATCGCCACCGCCTGGATCACCCGGCACCCTGCCCGTACCCAGGTCGTGCTCGGCACCACCACCCCGGAGCGCGTGGCGGGGGCCGCGCAGGGGTCGGGGCTGCCGCTCACCCGGGCCGAGTGGTACGAGCTGTTCCGCGCGGCGGGGCACCTGGTGCCCTGAGGGCAGGGCTCGGCAGACACCCCGTCCGGGACGAGATCGCGACCAGGGCGCACGCGACCTCGACGCCGCTGCGGTAGGTTGTCGCCCCACCGAAGCGTTTCGGTGATCGGTGCGGGCGAGGAGGCCGGCGAGACGATGTGGCATCTGCGTGGTGCGGTCCAGGCCTACGGCTGGGGATCGTCGCGGACGATCCCGGAGTTCCTCGGCATCGAGCCCGACGGCAGCCCGTGCGCGGAGGTCTGGTTCGGCGGGCACCCCGGTGCACCGTCGACCCTGCTGCCCGTGTCCCCGGGGCCGGCGGGCGGCGACACCGGACCCGGTCGGCTGGACGAGCTGGTCGCGGACGGCGCCGTGCTCGGCGACCGGGTGCGAGAGACCTTCGGAGAGCGGCTGCCCTTCCTGGTCAAGCTGCTCGCCGCCGATCGGCCGCTGTCGCTCCAGGTCCACCCGGACGCGCGGCGCGCCCGGGACGGGTACGCCCGGGAGCAGGCGGCGCAGGTGCCGGTCGGCCTGCGGAGCTACGTCGACGACCAGCACAAGCCGGAGACCCTGGTCGCGCTGACCGGCATGCGCGCCCTGGCCGGCTTCCGCGAACCGGCGGCGGTCGCGGCCGACCTGGTCCGCTCGGCGACGGCCCCGCTGCTGACCGCCGCCGCGGTCCTGGACCGGCCCGGCACCCCGTCGGCACGCGTCGCGGCCGCGTTCGAGCACGTCCTGCGGCTGCCCGCCGCCGAGCGGCGCCGCGCGCTGGACGCGCTGGCCGAGCGACCCGTCGGCGACCGGCCGTGGGGCGCCGACCCGCTGGAGACCGCCCGTGCCCTCGCGGTCGCGCACCCCGACGACGCCGGGGCGCTGGCCTCGGTGCTGCTCAACCCGGTCGACCTGCCGGCCGGCCACGCGCTCAGCGTCGGCGCGGGGGTGGTGCACTGCTACGTCGGCGGGTTCGGGCTGGAGATCATGGCCAGCTCGGACAACGTGCTGCGTGCCGGGCTGACCACCAAGCGGGTCGACCTGCCCGAGCTGCTGGCGGCGGTCGACTTCACCCCGCACGCGGCGGACGTGCGCGCGCCCTCGGTCACCTGGCCCGTGCCCGGCGTCGGCGTGCAGCGGTACGACCTGCCGTTCGCGGAGTTCGGGCTGCGGGTGGTGGACCTGGTCGACCCCCGGGCCCGCTACCTGCCGGGCGACCCGACGGGCCCACGAGTGGTCCTGGGGCTGGCCGGGACGGTCGTCGTGTCGGCCCCGACCGGACGCTGCGCGGTGGCACCCGGCGAGGCGGTCCTGGTCGGGGACGGCGAGGAGATCGCTCTCGACGGGTCGGGCAGGGTGGCGCTGGTCGCGGTGCCCTGACCCGAGCGCACGGCGTCGCGCTGCTGTGCCACAGTGGTGCCGGACGAGTCGAGCAACAGGAGGCCCGGTGGCGCGGCACGTGACCATCTTCGACGTGGCCGAGCGCGCCGGCGTCGCGCTCAGCTCCGCATCCACCGCGCTGAACGGCCGCCCGGGGGTGTCGGAGGCGACGCGCGAGCGGGTCCGCACCGCCGCACGGGAGCTGGGATACGTCCCCTCGCTGCGCGGCCGCAGCCTGTCGGCAGGCCGGGCCTACGCCGTGGCGTTCGTCGTGCAGCGGGACAGCGACGTGCTGGAGTCGGACCCGTTCTTCGCGACCTTCATCGCGGGGGTGGAGTCCGTGCTGTCGCTCCGCGGGTACGCCCTCGTGCTCCAGATGGCGGGCACGGAGCAGGACGTCGCCCAGCGCTACCGCGACCTGGCCGCGTACCGGCGGGTCGACGGCGTGCTGCTGAACGAGCTGCAGGTGGACGACCCGCGCATCCCGCTGCTGACGGAGCTCGACCTGCCGACGGTCGCGGTGAACGCGCAGGCGAGCACGGACGCCGCACCGTTCCCGTTCCCGGAGGTGCGTCAGGACGGCGTCGCCGCGGTGCGCGAGCTGGTGCACCACCTCGCGGGGCTCGGGCACCGGCGAATCGCCCACGTGACCGGTCCGCCGCAGTTCGTGCACTCCCGGGAGCGTCTGGTCGCCTGGCGGCAGGCGGTGCGGGACGAAGGGCTCGAGCCCGGGCCGCTCGTGGTCGGCGACTTCACCTACCCCGGCGGCGAGCAGGCGGCGGCGACGCTGCTCGCGCTGGACGAGCGGCCGACCGCGGTGTTCTGCGCGAACGACCTCAGCGCGGCGGGCTTCATCCGGCGCGCGCAGGACCTGGGGCTCGAGGTGCCGCGCGACCTCTCGGTGGCCGGGTTCGACGGGATCGCGCTCGGCACCTACACGCGGCCGACCCTGACCACCGTGGTGGCCAGCCCCCGGCTGCTGGCGACCCACGCGGCCGAGATGCTGCTCGACCTGGTCGAGGGCAAGACGGTCGACGACGTGCAGGTGCCGCCGGCGACGGTCGTCGTGCGCGGGTCGACGGGGCCGGCGCCCCGCGACCCCGTGGCGTGAGGTCCGGCGCACGGCCCGCCCCGCACCGGTGACCGGCCGCGTCGGTCGTCCGGAGGTCACCTCGGTCACCGAAGCGCTTCGGCACCGATTCGGCCCCGATGACCGCCGCAAAGGTCACCCCGACGGGCGGTGCCGCCCCGGTCCCGCGGCCCCGCGCGTCCGGTCGACTCCCCGGATCCGTGCGACAGGACCCGCCGATCGACCACCGACGCACCTGCCCCGCGCATCACGATCCGGTCACGCAGGGTTGGCGCCACGGGCCCGCCCTGCTAACTTCTGACTACCGAAGCGTTTCGATAAGACTGATGGAGGTCAAGATGGCAACAACGAAGTTGCGCCCGGCCCGACGCGTCGCCCAGGCCGTCGGAGCCGTGGTCGCCGCGGGCGCGCTCCTCACCGTCGCGGGCTGCTCTTCCACGAGCAGCGGCAGCGGCTCGAGCACGTCGTCCGACGCCCTCTCCGGCGAGCTCACGCTGCTCGTGTCCAGCGCCGACGCCTCGGACGCGGCGTTCAAGGAGGTGAACGAGGCGTTCGAGGCGGCGAACCCGGACGTGACCGTCACCCTGACCTCGGTCCCGAACGACTCGTACCCGGCGACCAAGGCCGCGCAGCTGACCGCGGGCCAGGTCGACCTGTTCGTGGTCAAGACCTTCCGCGAGGTGCCGGACTACGCCGCCGACTCGACGTCGGACGACGTCCAGCTCGCCGAGGCCGGCGGGCTCGTCGACCTCACCGACGAGTCGTTCATGGACGACTACACCGAGTCGGTGCTCGACTCCCAGGCGATCGACGGCAAGCAGTACGCCGTGCCGACCGGCCTGAGCTACTCGACCGGCGTGTTCTACAACAAGACCATCTTCACCGAGAACGGCATCGACGTCCCGACCACCTGGACCGAGCTCACCGACGCCATGGCGACCCTGCAGGCCGCCGGCGTCACCCCGTTCGGGATCGGCGGCAAGGACACCTGGCCCGCCGGCCTGGTGATGCTCGGCGCGGTGAACAGCCTGTACCCGACCGCCGAGGACAAGGAGCAGCTGGCGGCCGACCTGTGGTCGCAGGACGTCTCGCTGACCGACGACACGCCGCTGAGCGTGCTGGAGAAGACCCAGGAGGTCTTCGACAACGCGCAGGACAACTTCTCGGGCGCCGGCTACGACGACATGCCCGCGGCCTTCGCCCGCGGCGAGTTCGCCATGCTGCCGGACGGCACCTGGGACGCCCCGACGATCGACACCGCCGTCGCGGACGCGTTCGACTACGGCTACTTCCCGTTCCCGGGCAGCGACGACGCCGAGGACAACGCCTACCTCAGCGGCAAGATCGAGCTCCAGCTCGCCATCCCGACCACGTCCACGCACCAGGACCTCGCGAAGGCCTGGCTGGCGTTCTTCTCCCAGTCGGACGTCTACGCGCAGTTCGTGGCGACGTCCGGGTACTCCTCGGCGCAGCCCGACATCGAGCAGAGCGACTTCCTGAACTCGATCTCGGACTACACCTCGACGTTCCAGCCCGCCTGGGACTCCGTCTGGATCGCGAACAACGACGCCGGCGAGGACGCCGTCTACCCGTTCAACTACCCCGCGCTGAGCCCGCTGGGCGCGAGCACCGCCGAGCAAGCGGCCGAGGCGGCGCAGACCGCCTGGTCCGCCGGCTTCTGACCGCCACCGCCGCCGCGGGGTGCCCGGCCGGTCGATCACGACCGACGGCCGGGCACCCCGCCCCGGTGCCGCTCGCGGCCGCCGCCCCGCTGCACGCGACCGCCCTCGTCCTCGTCCGTCGGCCCGATCCCCAGGGAGCGCGTTCATGGCTGCCCCGACCTCGTACCCCTTCCCCCGACGCGCCGCGATGCGCGTCACGTTCTCGCTCGGACTGATCGTCCTGGCGGTCTTCGCGTTCGTCCCTGCCGTCGGGGTGCTCGTCGCCTCGTTCACCGATCTGAAAGGCCTGCCCGGCCTGCCGCTGCACTGGATCGGCCTGGAGAACTACGCCGACTACTTCGGTGCCGGGCACCGCGCCGACAACCTGAACGCCCTGCGGAACACCCTGATCTTCGCGGTGCTGGCGACGGTGGGCCAGATCGGGTCCGCCCTCGGGATCGCGGTGCTGCTCAACCGCAACCTCAAGGGCCGGAACCTCTACCGCTCCGTGGTGTTCATGCCCACGGCGCTGGGGGTGACGGTCACCGCGCTCGTCTGGTCGCTGATGTTCAACACCTCGGGCGGCCCGGTGCAGCGGCTGCTCGGTCTGCTCGGCGCCGACTCGGCCTTCTTCGGCGACACGCACATCGCGCTGTACCTGGTGGTCTTCGTACAGATCTGGATGACGGTCGGCGTGGCGGTGATCATCTTCCTGGCCGGCCTGCAGGCGATCCCCACCGAGCTGTACGAGGCGGCCGAGATCGACGGTGCCGGCGGCCGGAAGAGGTTCCGGTTCGTCACCCTGCCGCTGCTCGCGCCCTCGGTCACCGCGAACGTCCTGCTCGGCGTGGTGAACGCGCTGCAGAGCTACCAGCTCACCTACGTGCTGACCGGTGCGAGCAACAAGGCCACCCAGGTGCTGTCCCTGCAGGTCTACCAGCAGGCGTTCGGCGGGAAGTCGGGCACGACGCTGGTGCAGTCGCAGGGCTATGCGGCGGCGATCTCGATGATCCAGTTCGTCCTGGTGGCCGTGATCACCTTCCTGACGTTGACGTACCTGCGCCGGCGGGAGGCGCACCTGTGAGCACCCGGACCTCTCCCGCCGCCGCACCGTCCCGCACGCCGCGCGCGCTGCGCCGCCGGCACCGCCCGTGGGGCGCCTACCTGCTGGTCGCGATCCTGCTCGTGCTGTTCCTGTTCCCGCTGCTCTACCTGGTGAACACGGCGCTGAAGAGCAACCAGGAGTACGTCTCGAACCCGGTCGGGCTCGTGCAGCACCTGCACTGGAGCAACTTCGTCGACGCCTGGAACCAGGGCGCGTTCGGCAGCTACATCCTCAACACCGCGCTGTACACGCTGGCCGGCTCCGCCATCGGCACCCTGATCTCCCTGGTGATGGGCTTCCCGGTGGCCCGCGGCTACATCCGGGGCGGCCGGCTCTGGAACGCCCTGTTCGTCTTCGTGCTGTTCCTGCCGAACGCCCTGATGACGCAGTTCCAGCTGCTGCTGCGGCTCAACCTGTACGACACCCGGATCGGCTACATCCTGATGGTCGGGGTCGGTGTGGGCATCGGCCCGCTGCTGTTCACCGGGTTCGTGCGCTCCTTGCCGCGCGAGCTCGACGAGGCCGCCGCCATCGACGGCATCGGGTACTGGCGCTACCTGCGGTCGTTCGTCATCCCGCTGGCCAAGCCGGCCCTCGCGACCGTGTTCATCCTGCAGGCGGTGTGGATCTGGAACGAGATCATCCTGGCCACGGTCCTGTTCGCGGACTCGTCCAAGTGGCCGATCGCCGCCGGGCTGAACGCCTTCAAGGGCACCTACTCGAACCAGTGGACGCTGCTGGCGGCCGCCACCCTGATCGTCGCGGCGCCGCTGGTCGTCGGCTACGTCTTCATCCAGAAGTACCTCGTCAACGGCGTGGTCGGCTCGATCAAGGGCTAGCCCGCGCACCGCACCGCGCACCCCGCCGCACCCCTCAGCTGCATCGATCCCAGGAGATCCCACCGATGAACGCCTCGCACGACGACGTCACCGTCCCCTACGCGCTGACCCGGACCGGTGTCCTGATGGTGCCCGACCCGGACCGGCCCGAGGAGGCCGAGGGCGTGCTGAACCCGGCCACCGCCTGGGGTGCCGACGGGGAGCTGTACCTGTTCCCCCGGCTGGTCGCGGCCGGGAACGTCTCCCGGGTCGGACGGGCGCGGGTGGTCCTCGCGGGTGGGGTCCCGGTCGACGTCGAGCGGCGCGGGGTCGTCCTGGCACCGGACCGCGCCTGGGAGCGCGGCGCCCGGCACGGCGGGGTGGAGGACCCGCGCATCACCTGGGTGCCGTCCCTCGGCCTGCACGTGATGACGTACGTCGCCTACGGTCCGCTCGGACCGCGCCCGGCCCTGGCGGTCTCCGAGCACGGCGAGTCGTGGCGCCGGCTCGGCCCGGTGCAGTTCGAGTACGACGACGCGCTGGACACCGACCTCAACCTGTTCCCGAACAAGGACGTGGTGCTGTTCCCGGAGCCGGTGCCCGGACCGGACGGCCGGGCCTGCTACGCGATGCTGCACCGCCCGATGTGGGACTTCTCGTTCGTGCGACCGGGCGAGCCCGCGCCCCTGCCGGCCGGCCTCACGGACGACCGGGCCGGCATCTGGATCTCCTACGTCGACGCGGATCGGGTCCGGGCGGACATCACCGCGCTCGCCCACCCGTCCGGGCACCGGTTCGTCGCCGGTCCGGCGATGGACTGGGAGGCGCTGAAGATCGGCGCGGGCCCGGCGCCGGTGCGCATCCCCGAGGGGTGGCTCGTGCTGCACCACGGCGTGACCGGGGAGCTCACCGCCGGCGGGTTCACGCCGCAGCAGAACGTCCGCTACGTGGCCGGCGCACTGGTGCTGGACGCCGCGGACCCGTCCCGGGTGCTCGCCCGCACCAGCCGGCCGCTGCTCGAGCCCGCCACCGAGCAGGAGACCGCCGGCACGGTGTCGAACGTCGTGTTCCCCACGGCCGCCGAGGTGGTCGACGGCGTGACGTACGTGTTCTACGGGATGGCGGACAGCGCGATCGGCGTCGCCCGGCTGGACCGCGTCGACGGGCGCTGAGCCGGGCGCCGCGCGCGTCACCGGCGCGCGGTGCCACCGCCCGCGACGTGCCTGGGCCGCTGCCCGTCACCGAAGTGCCCGACGAGGCAGCGGCCGACCTGGTCACCTCGCTGACCGAGGACGAGCTGATCGACGACGTCCGCTCGTTCTCCTACGAGACGGCGCTGCCTGGTGCACCCGCAACGTCGCCGACCTCGACGCCGTCGCGCTCATTCCGTCCCTGGCGTGACCGTCCGGACCACCGGCTCGGCGCGCGGCTCCTCCCGACCGGCCCGGGAGCGCCGACGTGCCGCGCCGGTGGCCTGCACGACGAGCAGCCCGACCGCGAGCGCCGCCGCCAGCACCGCGGACAGCAGGTACACCGGCCGCACGCTCACCCCGGCGCCGAACCAGGGCACCACGAGCGCGACGTAGCCGGTGGACAGCAGGCCGCCGACGTTCAGGGACGCCGCGACCATGCCCTGCGCGACGCCGCTCGCGCTCGGCGGGACCAGCGTGCTGGTGATCACGGGCAGCCCGACGGTGGCGGTGATCAGCCCCGCACCGGTGAGCACGATCCCGACGATGTACAGCGCCATGCTGCCGGCGCCGGTCGGCGTCGCCAGGAAGACGGTCGCCAGCCCGAGCCCGCACACCAGCGCGGACCAGGCGAGCACCGTGGACCCGAGCCGCGCGAACAGCAGGCCGAACGCGGGCGCGACCAGCAGGCCCGTCACGGTCAGCAGCGAGCCGACCAGCCCGACCGAGCCCGCGTCGCCGAGGCCTGCCTGCTCGAACACCACCGACATCAGCGTGCTGACCGGGTAGACGCACATCACCACCAGGGCGAACGTCACCATCGGCACGTACGCCGCCCCGGGGATCCGGGCCCGCTCGCCCCGGGGGCCGGCGGCGGCCTGCGCGGCGGGCTCGCGCAGCCAGAGCGCGAGGACCACCAGCACCGGCAGCCCGACGAGGTGGCCCCACATCGGTGCGGACCAGGAGATCGTCGCGAGCCGGCCACCGACCACCAGGCTCACGATCGACCCCAGGCAGAACACGATGTTGGCCCGGCTGAACAGCTGGGCCCGACGTGCCGCGTCACCGCCCGCGAGCACCAGCAGGTTGTTCGCGGCGGTCAGCAGCACGCCGGTCGCAGCGCCCCAGAGCACCCGGGTCGCCACCAGCAGCCAGAAGCTGTCGATCAGCACCGGCAGCACGCCGGCCAGCACGTACAGCGCGGTGGCCGTCAGCACCAGCGGCCGGTACCGCAGCCGCCGGCCGGCGATCATCCCGGTCAGCACGGTCACCGGGACCATCGCCACGCTCGGCGCCGTGGCGATCCAGGTCGCGGTGGTGGCCGAGACGTCGAAGGCGGTGGCCACCCCCGCGACGGCGGGCAGCACGAGCCCGACCGTCGGGGTGAGGAAGAACAGGGTCAGGACGGCGGCGAGGTTCGCGCGGGCCGAGGGCTGGCGGTCGATGGTGGTTCCGATCTCACGAGGGGCGGCGGCAGCGCGGACCCCGGTGCCGCCCGCCCGCCGTGCGGGAGCGGTGTCGACGCCGTTGTCTGCCCGAGTGGTCTTACTTCATACCTACGCGGTATGCGGTAAGGGTAGCGAACGAACGCCGCGGTGGGAACAGGACGTTCGTCCGGCCGAGCCCGACGCAGCACGCCGATGGTCGCCAACCGCTCGGTCGGTTTCCTGGCTGTTACCTCTCGGTAAAAAATTCCCGTCCTTTGTATACCTAGCGATCAGCGCTCAGTAACGTCGCGATCAGTTCTTCTGAACGAACCTCATCGATCCGCGAGGAGCCCCCATGGCCGCCGCATCCGCCGAGCCCAGCCGGTCCGCCCGGCACCCCTCCGCGCGCGCCGCCGTGCTCGCCGCGGTGGACGCCCAGCTGGACGAGACCGTCGCGCTGCTGCGCGAGCTGGTCGACACCCCGAGCGTCGGCCCGTGGTTCGGCGAGCCGGCCGACGTCTCGGGCGAGGGCCCCGTGCAGGCCGTGATCCGCCGGCACCTGGAGGCGCTCGGCGCCGAGGTCGATGTCTGGGAGCCGTCCGCCGCCGCGCTCGCCCAGCACGCCGGGGCACCCGGGTACTTCGCGGACCGGGACTTCACCGGGCGGCCGAACCTGGTCGGGCGGCTGCGCGCCGTGCCGGGCCAGGACTCCCCCGCGCTGATGTTCCTCGGGCACTGCGACGTCGTGCCGGCCGGCGAGGGCTGGACGGTCTGCGGACCGTTCACCAGCACCGTGCGCGACGGGCGGGTGCACGGCCGCGGCACCTGCGACATGAAGGGCGGCCTCGCCGCCGCGCTGGCGGCGATCCGGGCGGTGCGCAGCGTCGGGGTCGAGCTGGTCGGGGACGTGTGCCTCGCCTCGGTCACCGAGGAGGAGACCGGCGGGATGGGCGCGCTCGCCCTGGTCGACCGCGGGTACCGCCCCGAGCTCGGTGTGATCATCCCCGAGCCGACCAGCCTGCAGGTCGCCCCGCTGTGCCGCGGCATCCTCTGGGGCGAGATCACCGTGCCGGGCCGCGGCGGGCACATCGAGATCGAGCAGCCGCACTGGTCGGACGGCGGCGCGGTGGACGCGATCGCCCTGGGCCGCGACCTGCTGCGCCGGATCGACGCGACGAACGCGCACTGGGCGACGCTGCCGACCAAGAACCACCGGTACATGCCGCTGCCGTGCGAGATCTCGGTCGCGCAGCTCGACGCGGGCAGCTACCCCTCGTCCTGGGCCGGCGCGTTCACGGTGCGGTTCGACGTGCAGTACCTGCCGGCGGAGCTGGACGAGCGCGGCGGTGGCGGCCTGGTGCGCGCGCAGGTGGAGCAGCTGGTGGCCGAGTTCGCCGCGGCGCACGACTGGCTGCGCGAGCACCCGCCCGTCGTGACCTGGCTGGTCGACGCCGACTGCGGCGAGACCGCCGACACCGAACCGGTCGTCACGACCCCGGTCGCGGCCCTCCGGGAGATCGGCCGCGAACCGGTGCTGCAGGGCGTGACCAGCCACACCGACATGGGCCAGCCGATCAAGGCCGGCGTGCCCGCCGTCACCTTCGGGCCGGGCTCCCTGAGCATCGCGCACCAGAGCGACGAGTACGTGCCGGTGGCCGAGCTGCACGCGGCCGCCCAGGTGATGGCGCTGACGATCCTCGACCTGTGCGGCGCCCCGTGAGCCCGCAGCCCGACGTGCCCGCGCTGCTGACCGCCTTCGGGCTGCACCGCGTCGAGGACGTGCGCGCCACCGACTCCGAGCTGGACCGCACCTGGCTGGTGCGGACCGCCGAGGGCGGCGTCGTGCTCAAGCTGTCCCCGCCCGGGTCCGACGCGCCGCGGATGCAGTCCGGCCTGCTGGACCGCGTCGCCGCCGCCGACCCGCGCCTGCCGGTGCCACGGGTGCTGCGGACGCCGGACGGCGCGGCACTGGTCTCCTCCCCGGCCGGCACCGCCTGGCTGTCGACGCTGCTGCCCGGGGACGCGCTGGACACCACCGTGCCCACCGCGGCCCTGGTCGGCGAGATCGCCGCGCTCCAGGCCCGGCTGCTCACCGCGCTGGCGGGCACCGACCCGCGGACGGCAGGCGTGCCGCGGGTGCACGAGTGGGACATCGACGCGGTCGTGGCGCACGAGCACCTGATCGACCGGCACCTCGGACCCGCGCTCGCCCCGACCGCGCACGCCGTGGTCGCCGCGTACCGCGAGGACGTCGGCCCTCGGCGCCCCTCCCTGCCGCGCCAGGTGCTGCACGCCGACCTCAACCTGTCGAACGTGCTGGTCACGAGCGGGCACGTCACCGGGATCATCGACTTCGGCGACGCGGTGCACGCGCCCCGGGTGCACGACGTCGCCCTGACCGCCTGCTACCTGGCGATCGCGCTCGGCGACCTGGACGACCCGGTGGTGCTGCGGTACCGCGAGCGCGCCGCCGCCCTGGTGCGGCTGACCGCGCAGGAGCGGGCGCTGCTGCCGCTGCTCGCCCTGGCCCGGCTGGTGATCGCGCTGGTGCTCGGCCGCGAGCAGGCCCGCCGGGCACCGGCGCGTGCCGCGTACGCCCTGCGGTACGACGCACCGGCCGCCGCCCTGCTGGCCGGGGTCGCCGAGCGCGGCCTGCCCGCACGCCTGCCCTCGGCGCCGGTCCGCCCGCGCGCCACCTCTGCCCACGCACGAAAGAAGGCCTCGCTGTGACCTCCGTGATCCCCGCCACGACCGGGACGCCCCCGGCCGGCGGGCGCATGATCAACAAGTTCGACCCGGCAGCGGCCGACGTCCTCGGCCCCGCGGAGCGCCGGCTGCTCGAACGGCGGCGCGCGACGCTGGGCGACATCTACCCGCTGTTCTACGACCGGCCGCTGCACGTGGTGCGCGGCCACGGCGCCCGGCTCTACGACGCCGACGGGCTGGAGTACCTCGACGTCTACAACAACGTGCCGGCGGTCGGGCACGGCAACCCTCGGGTGGCCCAGGCGGTGTTCGACCAGCTCGGCCGGATGAACACCCACACCCGCTACCTGCAGGACGGCGTGGTCACCTACGCGGAGCGGCTGCTCGCCACCTACCCGGCGCACCTGGACCACCTGATCCTGACGAACTCCGGCTCGGAGGCGAACGACCTCGCGATCCAGGTGGCCCGCTGGCGCAGCGGGGCCCGCGGACTGATCGTGACCCGCAACGCGTACCACGGCACCACCGCGCTGCTGGCCGGCGCGTCCCCGGAGAACGGACCGGAGATGGCGCTGCACCCGGAGGTGCGGACGGTCGAGCCGCCGGACACGTACCGGTACGGCGAGCGCGCCGGCGAGGTGTTCGCGGACGCCGTCGCCGAGGCGGTCACCGACCTGCGCCGGCACGGGTTCGGGGTCGCCGCCCTGCTGATCGACACGATCCTGTCCACCGACGGCATCTACCCCGGCCCGCCCGGGATGCTCGCGGCGGGCTTCACGGCGGTCCGCGCGGCCGGCGGCGTGGTGATCGCGGACGAGGTGCAGCCCGGCATGGGCCGGCTCGGCACCTCGATGTGGGGCTTCCGGCGGCACACCGACGAGGTCGACCTGGTGACCTGCGGCAAGCCGATGGCCGGCGGGCTGCCGATCGGGTCGCTGGTGCTGCCCGCCGAGCTGTCGGACGGCTACGCGGCCGAGCACCGCTACTTCAACACCTTCGGCGGCAACCCCGCTTCCGTCGCGGCGGCCACCGCCGTGCTGGACGAGATCGAGGAGCACCACCTGGTGGAGCAGGCCGGAACCGTCGGCGCCCTGCTGCTGGACCGGCTCGCGACGGCCTCGGCAGGCAGCCCGCTGGTGGTGGACGTGCGTGGCGCCGGGCTGTTCGTCGGCGTCGAGGTCGAGGGCACCGCACAGGTCCCGGCACGCGAGCTCGCCCGGCGCCTGGTCAACGGCCTGCGGGACCGCCGGGTGCTGATCTCCGCGGTCGGCCAGGCCGGGCAGGTGCTCAAGGTGCGCCCGCCGCTGGTCTTCACCGCCGAGGACGTCGAGATCGTCGCCGGCGCCTACGCCGACGTGCTGCACGAGGTCACGGAAGGAGCCGCAGCATGACCGCCACCACCACGGCCCGCGAGGTGCTGTCCATCACCGGGGTCGGCAAGTCGTACGGCGCGGTCACCGCCCTGCGCGACATCGACCTGACGGTCCGGGCCGGCGAGATCGTCGCCCTGCTCGGCGACAACGGCGCGGGCAAGTCCACCCTGATGAACATCATCTGCGGCTCGGCCGGCGCCGACCACGGCGAGGTCCGGGTGGACGGCGAGCCGATGAGCTCCCTGGCGGACGCCAAGCGCCTCGGCGTCGGAGTGGTCTACCAGGACCTCGCGCTCGCACCGCACCTGACCCTGGCCGAGAACATGTTCCTCGGCAACGAGCTGACCCACGGCCGGCTGCCGGTGCTGGCCCGGCGCAGGATGCGCGCCGACGCGGTGGCCGCCATCGAGCGCCTGGGCATCACCACGCTGCGGGACGTCCGGCTGCCGGTGGGCCGGCTGTCCGGCGGCCAGCGCCAGGTGCTCGCCGTCGCCCGGGCGATGACCTGGGCCAGCAACCTGATCCTGCTGGACGAGCCCACCGCGGCCCTCGGGCCCAAGCAGGTCGGCACCGTCCTGGACGCGATCGCGCAGGCGGCGGCCAGCGGGCTGGGCGTCGTGCTGGTCTCGCACGACATCCCGAACGTGCTGCGGCTGGCCGATCGCCTCGTCATCCTGCGGCACGGCACCGTCGTGCACGACGGCCCGCCCGCCGGGATGACCGTGTCCGACGTCGTCACCGTCATGGTGGGTGAGGAGTGACCATGTCCACCGCCGTCGCCGAGCTCGGCACCGACACGCCCCCCGTGGCGCTCAGCCACCGGCTGGGCCGCCTCGCGAGCCACCGGCCCGCACAGATCATCGCGGTCGAGGTCGCGCTGATCCTGCTGTTCCAGGCGCTCTCCCCGGACGGGGCGTTCCTGTCCACCGCGAACATCCGCGGCATGCTGCTCACCGCGTCCCAGGTCGTCCTGCTGGCCGCAGCGCAGGCGGTGCTGATGTCCGCCGGGCAGATCGACATCTCCCAGGGCGCCGCGCTCATCCTGTCCTCGGTGGTCGCCGGCAAGGTGATGATCGCGGCCCAGGACACGCTGCCGGTGACCGCCACCCTGCTGCTCGGGCTCGCCGTCGCCGTGGTCACCGGGGTGCTGGTCGGAGCGGCGAACGGCATGCTCGTCGCGGTCGTCCGGATCAACGCCCTGGTCGCGACGCTCGGCATGCTCTCGGTCGCGTCCGGCGCCGCCGAGGTGATCACCGGCGGCGTGAACCTGTTCGGCTTCCCGAGCGAGGTCGCCGAGCTCGGCAGCGTCCGGTTCGGCGCGATCCCGCTGGTCACCGTGGTCAGCCTGCTGGTGGTCGGCGTGGTGTGGGCGCTGTACGGCAGCACCCGCTGGGGCACGCACACCCTGGCGATGGGCTCCAACCTGCAAGCCGCACGCCGGGTCGGCATCCGGACCCTGCCGCACACCGTGGGCATCTTCGTGCTCAGCTCGGCGCTCGCCGGCCTGGCCGGGTACATCGACCTGACGCGCTACTCCACCACCAACATCTCCGGGCACCTGAACGACTCGATGGCCGCGATCGCTGCCGCCCTGATCGGTGGCACCGCGCTCACCGGCGGCCGGATCAGCTTCCTGGGGGCGGTGGTGGGCGCCCTGCTCGCGATCATCCTGCAGTCCGGGCTGGTCATCATCGACATCTCGCCCTTCTACCAGACCATCGCGATCGGCCTGATGCTCCTGGTCGCCGTGGGCCTGGACCGGGCCGCCACCGGCTCCCGCGCCGCCCCCTGAACCCGCGCGCCGCTCTCGGCGCGCGCACCCGCACGACCGCTCCTGCTGCACCGCTCCCGCTCCACCCGACCACCCCTGCCCGCACCCCCTCCCGGCCGCGCCGTGCCTGAGCACGGCCGACCACCCCGACAAGGAGTCCCGATGAACACCCAGCACCGCCGGTTCCTGGCTCTCGGCGCCCTCGCCGCGGCCACGACCCTTCTGGCCGCCTGCTCGTCCAGCAGCACCGCAGCCGGGGACGACGAGTCCTCCGCCTCCGCCAGCGCCGATGCCTCCGACCTGACCGTCACGATGGTCACCCCGGAGAGCACCGGCGAGTTCTACGGCGCGATGTACTGCGGCGCGCAGGCCGCCGCGGACGAGCAGGGCATCGACCTGACCATCCAGGGCACCCCGGAGACCACCGTCGACGCCGAGATGCAGGTGCTGCAGTCGGTGCTCGCCACTGACCCCGACGGCCTGCTGCTGACCGTCTGGGACAACAACGCCTTCAACGAGGTGCTCAGCGAGTACACCGACGCCGGGCACCCGCTCGTGATGCCGGACTCCTACCTGTCGGACGACACCGGCTACGTGCAGTCGATCCGCACGGACTCCTACGAGTCCTCCTACGAGGCGGCCGAGCAGTCGCTGACCGACTTCGACATCACCGAGGGCACCGTCCTGGTCGTCACCGACGCACCGGGCAACGCGATCCAGGAGGCGCGCGCCGAGGGCTTCCGGGACGGCATCGAGGAGAACTCGGACCTGACGGTGCTGGAGTTCCAGTACATCGGCAGCGACTCCGCCGCCGCGTCCCAGGCGGTGTCCTCCGCCGCGGCCGCCAACCCGGACCTCGCCCTGGTGTTCTCCACGAACATCGGTGCGGGCACCGGTGCCACCAACGGCATCTCGACCTCCGGCTCCGACGACATCGTGCACGTCGGCTACGACACCTCCTCGGCGCAGGTCGAGGAGCTGCGCTCCGGCGGCTACGACGCGCTGGTCGCGCAGAGCCCCTACCAGATGGGCTACGACGCCACGACCCTGATGGCCGAGCTGCTCACCGGCGAGACCACCGAGGACGAGGTGACCGAGCAGACCGTGTACTCGCCGTGGATGCTGGTGACCGCGGACAACGTGGACGACGCCGACACCGCCGCGTACCTGTACACGACGGACTGCTCCAGCATCGGCTGACCCGGACCGGCCGGTCCCGCACCGGCAGTCCCCGCACAGCCTGCCCCGTACCGGGTGGCCGCCGGCCCCAGCGCCGGCGGCCACCCGCACCGCACCCCGAACCCGCACCCGGACGGACCCCCATGCAGCCCGATCTCCTGACCGCCGACGTGGCGACCCAGCGCGCGCTGGTCGCGCGCGGGTCGGTGCTCGCTCTCGCAGTCGAGCACCTGCACCGCCTGGTGGCCCTGGACCAGGACGGTCCCCGGCTGAACGCCGTACCGGTGCTGGACCCGGACGTGCTGCGGCACGCCGCGCAGCTGGACGCCGAGCTCGCCGCGGGCCGGTCCCGCGGGCCGCTGCACGGCGTGCCGTACACCGTGAAGGACTCGTTCGCCGTCGCCGGCCTGCCGTGCGCGGCGGGCTCCCCCGCGTTCGCCCGCCTGATCGCCACCCGCGACGCGATCGTGCTGGAGCGCCTGCGCGCCGCGGGCGCCCTGCTGCTCGGCCGCACCACCATGCCCCCGATGGCGATCGGTGGCGGCCAGGCCGGCCTGCACGGCCGGGTGGTCAGCCCGTACAACCCCGAGCAGCTGCCCTGCGCCTGGCACTCCGGCTCGTCCGCCGGCTCCGGCGTGGCCGTGGCCGCGGGGTTCGGCGCCTTCGGCCTCGGCGAGGAGACCGTGTCCTCGGGCCGGTCGCCCGCCTCGAACAACGCGCTGGTCGCCTACACCCCGTCCTGGGGCGTCGTGCCGAGCACCGGCAACTGGCCGCTGCACCCGTACCGCGACGTGGTGGTCCCGCACACCCGTTCGGTCCGCGACCTGCTCGCCGTGCTGGCCGCGATCGCCGGCCCGGACGACCGCGACCTCTGGCAGCGCCAGCACGCGGTCGACGTCGCCCCCGCCGCCCGCGTCTCCGCCGCGCTGCACCCCGATCTGCTCGACACCGCCGACCCCGCCGCACCGCTGCGCGGCCTGCGGATCGGCGTGCCGCGGCTCTACACCGGGCGGCCCGACCCGGACGTCGCCCCGGTGCCGCTGCGGCCGTCGATCGCCGCGCTGTGGGACCGCACCGAGCGGCTGCTCACCGAGGCCGGCGCGACCGTGCTGCCGGTGGACCTGCCCCTGGTCGAGGCCTACGAGGAGCGGTCCGCCCGCCGACCGACGCTGACCGACCTCGGACTGCTCGACCCCGCGTGGACCACCTACGAGCTCGGTCCGCTGGTCACGCACGCCTGGTCCGGGTTCCTGGCGGCCTACACCGACGGCGCCCTCACCCTGGACCGGGTGTCGCCCGGTGCCGTGCGACCGGACCCGCCGGACGCGGTCGACGCCGTCGAGAGCGGGCTGCTGCACCCCGGCCGAGACGCCTTCGACTGGGCGTCGGTGCTGCGCTCCGCCCCGCCCACAGAGCCCGAGGTGCTCGCGCACGCCGAACCCGCGCTGCGCGGGCTGGTCGAGGCGCGCCGCCGGTTCTGGGACGACTGGATGACCGAGCGCGGCATCGACGTGGTCGCCTTCCCGGCGAACTCCGACATCGGTCCCGCCGACGCCGACCGCAACCCCGCCTCCGCCCGTCTGGCCTGGGCGGACGGCGTGGTGTTCTCCACCACGAACCACGTGCTGCGCCGGGTCGGCCTGCCGTCCGTCACCGTCCCGATCGGGCTGCTGGACGACCTGGCGATGCCGGTGGGGCTGACCCTCGCCGGCCGGGCCTGGGACGACGCCCTGCTGATCCGGGTGGCCGGCGCGGTCGAGCACGTGCTGCCGGCGCGGGTGCCGCCGCCGCTGCCCGTCGTCCCGCCGGTGGCGGCGCCCGGGACCGGCGCAGACCCGAACGGCACGCGGCCGCACGGCACCGAACCGCACCGCGAGGACCCGCACGGTGCTCGGCTCCCCGCCGGCGCCGACGGACCCGCGGACGGTACCCGGCTGGACGCGCACGCCCTGATCGCCGGCGACGGCTCGATCACCGTGCGCGCCGAGACCCGGGTGCCGAGCGCCGCGGCGACCGCCCTGCTCGAGGTCGGCGGCCGATCCGGCCCGGTCGCCCTCGGCGCCGACCGGCTGACGCTCACCCTGGACGCCGAGCGCCGCCGCCGGCACCGCGACGTCCGGGCCACCGCGCTGCTGGTCGCGCTGGACGCCGACGGGGCGGTGCTGGACGCCGACCTCGCCGTGCTGCCGTTCGACCGGCCCGACCTGCACGCCGTGCCAGCCCCGGGCGGTGCTGCCGGTCCGCACGCCACTGCCGAGATCCCGCACCCCGCACCCGACCCGGGCGGTGTCCCGCACCACCCGCACCACCCCGAGGAGACCCGATGAGCACCGTCCCCGCACCCCCCGCCGACGCCGACGCGCTGCACTGGTGGTCCGCCGTCCGGCTGCGGGACGCCATGGCCGCCGGGGA
Organism: Cellulomonas sp.; assembly: GCA_036404115.1. Classification (GTDB taxonomy): domain Bacteria; phylum Actinomycetota; class Actinomycetes; order Actinomycetales; family Cellulomonadaceae; genus Cellulomonas. Next base: position 89,835 of record DASWPG010000042.1, on the reverse strand, counting down.
GCTCACGGCGGTCGAGGTGATGACCGCGTTCCTGGACCGGATCGACGCGGTGAACGACGCCGTGAACGTCCTGGTGTTCCGGCTGCCCCGGCCGGACTGCCTGGCGCTGGCCGCTGCCGCGGACGCCCGCCGGGCCGCCGGTGAGCCGCTCGGCCCGCTGCACGGCCTGCCGATCGCGATCAAGGACCTGGTGGACGTGGCGGGGATGCCGACCTCCCGGGGATCGCGCGCGTTCGCCGGGGGCGGCCCGCGCCCCGCCGACGCGCCGCACGTCGCCCGGCTGCGGGAGAACGGCGCGCTGATCATCGGCAAGACCAACTCCCCCGAGTTCGGCGTCGGCACCGTGACCTTCAACGACGTCTTCGGCATCACCCGCAACCCGTTCGACCTCACCCGGCACGCCGGCGGGTCCTCCGGCGGCACCGCGGCGGTCGCCGCCGGGATGCTGCCCCTGGTCGACGGCTCGGACTCCGGCGGCTCGCTGCGCTACCCCGCCTCGTTCTGCAACGCCGTCGGCCTGCGCACCAGCCCCGGCACCGTGCCCGGCGACTTCGGCGCGACCTCCTGGGAGCCGCACTCGGTGCACGGCCCGGTGGCCCGCACCTGCCGGGACGCCGCCCTGATGCTGCAGGGCATGTCCGGCGCGCACCCCGCCGGACCTCTGTCCGTCGACCGCGGCCAGGTCGGACCGCTCGGCGCACCCGGTACCGGTCCGCTGCGGCTGGCGTGGAGCGCGGACCTCGGCGGGCTGCCGGTCTCGTCGGAGGTCCGGCTGGTCGTGGCCTCGGCGCGCGACCGCCTGGAGGCGGCCGGCGTGGAGGTGGTGGACGTCGACGTCGACTTCACCGGCGTGGACGACGCCTGGCAGGTGATCGAGATGTTCGGCTGGTTCACCCTGCTCGGCGACGACCCGGTGCACCACCCCGAGCGGTACCGGGACGACTTCGTGCGCAACGTGACCGAGGCGGGGGCCTACAGCACCACCCAGCTGTCCGACGCCCTCACCCGGCGGTACGCGCTGCACCAGGAGTTCGCCGCGCTGCTGCGCGACTTCGACGGCTTCGTCTGCCCGGCCACCCCGGTGCCCGCCCCGCCCGCCGAGGACCTGTGGGTCGCGGAGGTCGACGGCACCCGGTTCGACCGGTATCTCCAGTGGCAGCGGCTCGCCTGCCGACTCACGGTCACGGCGCACCCGGTGCTGGCGCTCGGCGCCGGCTTCACCGACCAGGGGCTGCCGGTCGGCATCCAGGTGGTCGGCCGGTATGGGCAGGACCTCGACCTGCTCGCCCTCGGCGACCGGCTGGAACCGGTGCTCGGCGTGCGCGACGTCCACCCGGACCTGCGTTGACGCGGGCCGGGCGCCCGCTAGCCTCGGCGCGGGGGAAGGAGACCGCCAGGTGAGCGAGAAGAAGCAGCGTCGGGTCCACCGCATCATCGAGCTGCTCGAGCAGCACGGCAAGATGGAGACCGCGACCCTGAGCCAGCAGCTCGGCGTCACCGAGCTCACCGTCCGCCGCGACATCGAGCACCTCGATGCCATGGGCGTCGCCCGTCGGGTGTACGGCGGCGTGGTGCTGAACGCCGGCCGCAGCTTCGAGCCGCCGTTCGGCTTCCGGCTGGAGGCGAACGTCGCCGGCAAGCAGGCGATCGCGCGCGCCGTCGTGCAGCGGATCGCGCGGGGCGAGAACGTCGCGCTCGACTTCGGGACCAAGGCCTACCACGTGGCCCAGGAGATGCGCCGCAGCCGCCTGCAGTGCCTGGTCGCCCCGACCAGCGCCCAGGTGATCGAGGTGCTCGGCCAGGGCACCGACATCCACGTGCTGGTGCCCGGCGGTGAGCTCAAGCCGGTCGAGCTGAGCTTCTACGGCTCCGCGACCGAGGACTTCTTCCGCAGCCGGCGCTGGGACATCGCGATCGTCGGCGTGGCCGGCGTCAGCGTGGAGAACGACGCGCTGTCCGACTACAACGAGTCGGACGCCCGGGTGAAGGCCGCGATGTGCGCCGCGGCGGACCGGGTGGTCGTGATGGCCGAGCGGCAGCACCTCGGCTCCGCCTCGTTCGCGCCGGTGTGCGCGCTGTCCCGGGTCAGCACCGTCGTGACCGACGCGGTCGGCCCGCACGAGACGCTGACGGCGCTGGAGCAGCGCGGGATCGAGGTCGTGCGGGCGGTGACGCCGTGACCGGCGCGGCCGGCACCGGCACCGGCACGGCGGGAACCACGGGCACGACGGGCACCGCAGGGTCGGCCGCCGCGCGGGTGCGCGCCGCGCTGGACCGCCTGGCCGCCGTGGACCACCCCGAGGCGTGGACCGTGCTGCGCCCCGCCGAGGACCTGCTGGCCGAGGCCGCCGCGATCGACGCCGCCGTCGCGGACGGGGCCGACCTGCCGCTGGCCGGCACCGTGCTCGGCGTCAAGGACAACATCGACGTCGCCGGCCTGCCGACCACCGACGGGTTCCCGGGTGCCGCCCGGCTGCCGGAGCGGGACGCGGTCGCCGTCGCCCGGCTGCGCGCCGCCGGCGCCGTCGTGCTCGGCAAGACCCAGCTCGACCAGTTCGCCACCGGCCTGGTCGGCACCCGGGTGCCGGGCGGCCCGGTCCGGCACGCCACCGTCCTCGGGCGGATCGCCGGCGGGTCCAGCGCCGGGTCCGCCGTCGCCGTCGCGCTCGGCGTGGTCGACCTGGCGCTGGGCACCGACACCGCGGGGTCCGGCCGTGTGCCCGCCGCGCTGCACGGCATCGTCGGCATCAAGCCCACGCTCGGCCTGGTGCCGGTGCTCGGCATGTCCGACGCCTGCCGCCCGTACGACACCGTCACGGTGCTCGCCCGGGACCTCGACCTGGCGGTCGCGGGCGCCCGGACCGTCGCGGGTCCGGACCCGGCCGACGGGCTGTCCCGCACCCGGCCCGACGACGCCCCGCTCGCCGCACCGGACCGGCCGGTGCTCGCCGTGCCGGACGACGCCGTGCTGGACGTGCTGACCCCTGCCGCCCGCACCGCCTGGGCCGTCGCCCGAGCCCGGGCCGCCGAGGTCGCCGACCTGCGCACCGTGGACGTGCGCCCGTTCCTCGCCGCCGCCCGCCTGCTCTACGAGGGCGCGATCGTCGCCGGCCGCTACGCCGCCGCGGGGGCGACCGTCACCGCCGCGACCCCCGCGGCCGCGCCGCTGCTCGACCCCACCGTGCGCGGCATCGTCGAGGGCGCCGCCCGCCCCGCCGCCTGGGAGTACGTCCGGGACCGCAAGACCCTGGACGGCACCGCCGTGCTGCTGCGCCGCACGCTGGACGGCTGCGACGCCCTGCTGCTGCCCACCGCGCCCGGGCACCCCACCCTCGCCGAGGTGCAGGCCGACCCGGTCGGCGTGAACGCCTGGATGGGCACCTTCACCAACTTCGTGAACCTGCTCGACCTGTGCGGCGTCGCGGTGCCCGTGCCCGCACCGACCGCCCCGGGCGCCCGCGCCGCCACCGACGACGAGCGGTTCGGCGTCACCGTCCTGGCACCCGCGTTCCACGACGACGTCGCCGTCGACCTGGCCGCCCGCCTGCTCGCCGTCCCGGCGCCCCGCTGGCAGCCCGGCGTCCCGCTGCTGGTGGTCGGCGCGCACCTGCGCGGGCAGCCGCTGCACGACGAGCTCGAACGGCTCGGCGCCCGGTACGTGGGCCCGGCCGAGACCGCCGCCCGCTACCGGCTGCACGCCCTCGCCACCCGGCCGGCGAAGCCCGGCCTCGTCCCGGTCGCATCCGGTGGCGCCCACGTGCCCGGCGAGCTGTACGACCTGCCGGTCGGCGGGCTCGGCCGGCTGCTCGCCGCGCTGCCCGCACCGATGACGCTCGGCCCGGTCGAGCTGGCCGACGGGCGCACCGTCACCGGGTTCGGCTGCGCCGCGGACGCCCTCGACGGGGCGACAGACATCACCGCGCACGGCGGGTGGCGGGAGCACCTCGCGGCCGGTCGCTGACCGCTCGCACGGGACGCGCGGACCGGTGCTGTCGCGCGCACCTCTGGCGCGCGGGCCGCGGCGATCCCGCGGCTACCGACCCGGCAACGGATCCGGCTACCGACCCGGCAGCGCCTCGGCGGCGACCTGAGCCCACGCGGCGACCAGGTCCATCGCCGGGTCGCGCAGCCACTGCAGCTGCAGCCCGTCCATCAGCGCCAGCAGGTGACGGGCCAGCGCCGTCGCGTCCGCCCCGGCCGGCGCCAGCCGCGCGAAGCCGTCCAGCGTCCGGCTCTGCCGGTCGGTGAAGTACGCGTGCGCCGGGTGGTCCGGGCTCATCGACTCCGCCTCCAGCACGCTGTACAGCCGGACGATCTCCGGCTGACCCGCGTTGCGCCGCACCACCGCCGCGCAGATCTCCGCCAGCCCGATGCCGTGCCGCCCGGCCGCGGTCGACAGGTCCTCGGGCGACCAGCCGTCCGTCGGGAACGGCAGCCCGAGGATCTCCGCCAGCGCCCGCACGTCGGCGCGGTCCCGGTGGTCCAGCACCGCGACCAGCAGCCCGTCCTTGGAGCCCACGTGGTGCAGCACGCCGTTCACGGTCAGCCCGCAGGCGTCCGCGACGTCCAGCACCGACAGCCCCCAGAACCCGCGCTGCGCGATCACCGAGGTGGCCGCGTCGATGATCTGGCGCCGCCGGTCCTCGGCGGGCAGCCGGGTGCGGTGGCGGATCGAGACGTCCGAGCTCATCGAGCCATCATCGCGCAGGCCGGGCCGGCGGCGGTGCGTCCGGTGATCCGGCGGGGCCGTCCGCCGTCACGGCCGGACCCCGACGTCGGCGAGGAACTCGAGCTCGCGCGCGGTGTCGAACGGCCCGCCCGCCTCGTGCCCGTTGTAGCGCCAGACCTCGAGCAGGTGGTCGCCTCCCAGGGCGTTGGCCGCGGCCGCCACGGTCGACGGCGGGCAGACCGTGTCCATCCCGCCGGCCGACAGGTAGCACGGCGCCGTCACGTGCGGGGCGGCGCAGACGGCGTCCACGTAGGACAGCGTCCGGCCGACGACGTCGACCGCGTCCCGGTGCACCGCGAGGTACTGCACGATCTCGCGGTACGGGTGCGCGTCGGTGAGGCCGACGGCCCGCAGGACGTCGCACAGGAACGGCGCCTCGGCGATGCAGGCGGCGACCTCGAGTGGCTCCGGCGCCCAGGCCGCGAGCGCACCGGCGACGAGGGCGAGCCACCCGCCCTGCGAGTGACCGAACGTGACCACCGGGCCCGCCTCGAGCGGTGCGAGCCGCCGCACCGCCCGCAGCGCCATCACCCCGTCGACGGCGAGCCGGGTGTAGTAGTAGCCCGCCGGGTCCGTCACGCCCGCGGTCAGCATGCCGGGGAACCGCGGCCCGCTGCCGTGCGGGTCGGGGGTCGATCCGTGCGACCATTCCGATCCTTGCCCGCGCGTGTCCATCACCAGGTGCGCGAAACCGCACGACGCCCACAGGAGATTCTCTGTCGGCAATGCACGCCCGCCACCGTACCCGGCATACTCGACGATCACAGGAATCGACCCGGACGCGCCGGACGGAAGTTTGAGCCACGCATTGATCGGATCGCCGCCGAATCCCGAGAACCGCACGTCCCAGGTCTCGAGGGTGCGCACACCGGTGTCCACCCGGGTCGCGACTGGCTCCTGCCAGGCGGCGTGCGCACCGGCCAGCCGGGCCCGCCAGAACTCCTCGTAGTCCTCGGGCGGGCGCACCGAGCCCGACACCGCGTCCAGCCGGTCGAGCGGCACGTCGGTGAACATCAGCGCCCTCCGCGGGTGCCCGTGGCGTCGGGCGCCGGCACGGTCCAGGTGGCCAGCCAGTGGTCGAGCACCCCCCGGTACCGGGCGATCATCGACCCCGGCGGCGTCATCAGGCTGACGGTGCTCGCCCCGACGACGGTGGCGATGACCTCGTCCAGGACCACCGGCACGTCGACCCCCGGGGCGAGCCGGCCGCACCCCTCGACATCCGCGAAGTACCGGGCCAGCGTGGCCCGCCAGCTGGACAGGTGCTGCTCGTACCGGCGCGCGAGCCCCTCGTCCGACAGCGAGAGCTCCCACATCGCCAGCAGCACGCGGGCCTCACGGATCGACTGCGGGGTGAGCGGCAGAGAGGTCGCGACGTAGGCGCGCAGCCGGTCCACCGGGTCCTCGCCGGTCGTCACCGCCTCGGTCTGGGAGGTGACCTCAGCCAGCACCGCCTCGAACACGCCGGACACGATCGCCTCCTTCGAGGCGAAGTAGTGCTTCAGCGCACCGTTCGCGTTGCCGACCTCGGCGGCGATGGCACGCATCGTGGCCGCCTCGAGCCCGCCGGCGATGATCAGCCGCCGCGCGGCGGCGATGACGCTCGCCCGACGCGCCTCGTGATCGATGATCTTCGGCATCGTCCTCCTTCGCGAGTTCTCAGTACACCACACCGATGATGGCCGTCGGGCGCGGCGGACCCGCGCCCGTTCTCACTTCTGGTCTTTCTGGGAGACAAGGCCCGCGCGGGCCGCGCGCCAGGCATCCCTGCGTTCTCTCTGCGCCGCAGGATCGGCCACCGGAGAGGCGAGCAACAATGTCTGGGTATAGGGGTGCGCCGGCCGTTCGGTGACCTGCTCGACGTCGCCGACCTCCACCAGGGCGCCGCGGTAGAGCACGGCCACGTCGTGGCACATGCGCCGGATCACGTTCAGATCGTGCGAGATGAACAGGTACGAGACATCGGTCTCGCGCTGCAGCTCCGTGAGCAGGTCCACGATCTGCACCTGGGTCGTCGGGTCCAGCGCGCTCACCGCCTCGTCGCACACGATCAGGCGTGGCCGGCGGACCAGCGCCCGGGCGATCGCGATCCGCTGGCGCTGCCCGCCCGAGAACTCGTGGGCGTACCGGTGCGTCGCGTCTCGGGGCAGCCCGACCGCGTCCAGCGCCTCTCCCACGCGGACGGACGCCTCGCGGCGGCTGGTCCCGGCGACCGTCAACGGCTCGGCGAGGATCGCTGCCACCGGGAGCGACGGGTCCAGCGAGGAGTACGGGTCCTGGAAGACCACCTGGAGGTCGCCCGCGATCGTGCGCCGCTCGCGCGGCCTGGCCCGGGTGACGTCGACGCCGTCGAACACGACGGACCCCTGCGCCACCGGCACCATCCCGAGGACGGCCTTCCCGATGGTCGACTTGCCCGACCCGGACTCCCCGACCAGGCCCAGGCACCGGCCGGGGCCGATCGTCAGGTCGATCCCGCTCACCGCCCGTACCGCCCCGCCGTCGCGCCGCCGGTAGTCGACCGCCAGGTCGCGCACCTCCAGGACGGCGCCCGTGCTGTCGGCACCGGCGGCGTCCCTCGTCTCCTGGACCATCGTGCGGCTCCTCAGCTTCTCGCGGCGTCGTCGAGCGCACGGCGGCTGGGCGTGCCGTCGAGCGTCGCGCCGATCAGGTCTCGGGTGTACTGCGCGGTCGGCATCGAGAAGATCGCGTCGACCGACGCCGACTCGACCACGGCACCGTCCTTCAGCACCACGACCCGTTCGCACAGGTCGGCGACGACGCCGAAGTTGTGCGTGACGATCAGCAGCGCGGTGTGGAACTCCTCCTGCAACGAGCGGAGCAGCTCCAGCACCTCGGCCTGGACCGTGACGTCGAGGGCTGTGGTGGGCTCGTCGGCGACCAGGAGCGTCGGCTGGCACGCCACGGCCCCCGCGATCAGGACCCGCTGCGCCATGCCACCGGAGATCTCGTGCGGGTACTGCCGCAGCACCCGGTCGGGGTCGACGATCCCGACCCGGTCCAGCAGCTCTCGGGCGAGCCGGCGTGCGCTCGGCGCGTTCATGCCGAGCACCTCGCGCAGCGGTTGCACCAGCTGGCGACCGATGGTGTAGGACGGGTCGAGGTTCGTCATCGGCTCCTGCGGGACGTAGCCGATCTGCGAGCCCAGCAGCCCGCGCATCGCCCGCCGCGACCCTGTGGCGTCCACCCCCAGCACCCGCAGCCGCTCCACCTCGAGCCGCGCGGATGCCGGCAGCAGGTCGAGCAGCGCGAACAGCGTCTGCGTCTTGCCCGAGCCGGACTCCCCGACCAGGCCGACCGTCTCGCCCCGCCGCACGCTCAGGTCGATGCCGTGCACCACCTCGCGCCACGCCCCGCGCTCCGTGACGGCCGGGTAGGACACCCGCAGCCCGACCAGGTCGACCGCCAGCTCGTCCGCCGGGTCGCGTCCCGGATCGGCCGGCCGAACCGCGGTCGCGGGCCGCGACGCGCCGACGGCCGTGGGCGTCCGGCGGCCGCCGGCCGGACCGCGCCGGCCGTCCCGGGCCCGACGCGGCCGCGTTGCCTGTCGCGGTCGCGAGGCGTCCGCGAGCACGGACCCCAGGCTGGCGAGCGCGGCGACCGTCACGCCGAGCGCCACCGCCGGTGGGACGAGCAGGAACTGGTTCGCGTGCAGGTTGCGGAACGCGTCCGCCATCATGGCCCCCCACGTCGGGCTCTCGGTGTCCCCGATGCCGAGGAACTGCAGCCCGGCCTGCATCCCCATCGCGATGCCCGCCGACAGCATCGCCTGGATCAGGATCGGGCTGCGGACCGACCGCAGGACGTGGACCAGGATGATCCGCACGTCCGACAGCCCGGCCACCCGGGCCGCCTCGACGTACAGCTCGTGCCGGACGGCGGCGACCGCCGACCGCGTCAGCCGGACGAACCCCGGGGCGAGCAGCACGCCGAGGGTGACCATGATCAGCAGGAACGACGAGCTCGTCCCGGCCGCGACGACCAGCAGCACGATCATCCCGGGGATCGCCTGCACCAGGTCGCTCACCCAGCTGATCGCCTTGTCGCCACGGCCACCGTAGAACCCGGCCAGCAGCCCGCACGGCACCCCGAGCAGGATCGCGACCGCGACCGCCACGAACCCGCCGAGCAGCGTGGAGCGTGCGCCGTAGATCAGCCGGGACAGCGTGTCGCGCCCGGAGCCGTCGCCGCCGAGGACCAGCTCACCGCCCGGCGCGAGGTTGGTCCACCCGAGGTCGACCAGGTCGGGGTCGTGCGGCGCGAGCACCGGTGCGAGCACCGCGACCGTCACCACCACGACCAGGACCGCCGCGCTGACCGCGCCCTGCGGCCGGCGCAGCGCGGTCCGCCACACCGAGCGCGGTCCGGCCGGCCGCGTGGCGGGGGTCGTCGCGGCCGGACCGTCGGAGATCGGAGAGCTGGTCATCGCACACGCACCTTCGGGTTCACCCAGCCGAGCACGAGATCGAGCGCCGTGTTGATCACCAGGACCACCACCACCGACAGCAGCGTGACGCCGATCAGAACAGGGACGTCCCCGACGAGAGACGCGGAGGACGTCAGCGCACCGATCCCCGGCAGGGCGAAGATCGACTCCACGACGATCGCTCCGCCGAAGAAACCGATGAACTGCAACGACAGCACCGTCAGCGCGGCCGGGACCGCGTTGCGCACGATGTGTGTGTTCCGGGTCCGGGTGGACAGGCCGCGCGCCCGGAGCGTGCGCACGTAGTCCAGCCCGCTGGTGTCCACCACCGCGGTGCGCAGCTGCTCGCCGACCGCGACGATCCCGGACAGCGCGAGCGAGACCGCCGGGAGCACGATCGACCGCAACCAGCCCGCCGGGTCCTCCGCGAGCGCGACGTAGCCGACCGCCGGGAGCACCTTCAGGTCGATGGCGAACCAGGTGATCAGGACCAGCGAGACCCAGAACCCGGGCAGCGCGAACAGGACGACGGACAGGAAGGACAGCACCTTGTCCAGCACGCCGCCCGGCCGCAGCCCGGTGGTCGTCCCGACCAGCACGCCGAGCGCCCCGGCCAGGACGGTCGCGGCGACGACGATCGACAGCGTCGCCGGCAGCCGCTGGGCCAGGGTCTCGGCGACGGGGATGCTGGTCGACCAGGAGGTGCCGAGGTCGCCGTGCAGCATCTGCACGATCCAGGTGGTGAACTGCGCCCACAGCGACCGGTCCAGCCCGAGCTCGGTCCGCAGGGCCTGCTGCTGCTCCGGCGTCGCGGTCGACCCGAGGAGCGCCGCGGTCGGGTCACCGACCGCGAGGTGCGTGAGGAAGAACGTCAGGATCCCGACAGCGACGAGCATCAGGACGCTCGAGACCAGCTTGCGGGCGATGAATCGTGTCATGGAGTCTCCTCGCGGCGGGTGGTGCACCGGGTGCGGTGCGCCACCCGCCGGTCGCCTCGGTCCTGCGCGGGGTCAGGCCTGCGGCGCGAAGGACGTCAGCGGCGGGAACATCAGCCCGACGACGGGCGTCACGTCGACACCGTCCGAGAAGTACAGGTTCTCGGCGAAGTACCACGGCGCGAACCACGCGCTCTCGACGAGCTGCTGGTTGAGCTCCGTGATCGCCGCGAGCTGCTCGTCACCGGTGCTGGCCGCGATCGCCTCGATCTCCGGGCCGAAGGTGGCGTCGTTCGTCGCCGAGTCGAGCGGGTTGATCCAGCCCGCGCCCGCCTGGCTCTGCACGTTGGCGTAGGCGTTGGAGTCCACCGCGTAGGTGCACAGGAACATCCCGTAGCTGCCGAGGTTGGCCTGGTAGTCGGCCTGCGACATCTGGTCCCAGGTCACGGTGATGCCGATGGCGGCGAGCGACTGCTCCGTGATGGCCTGGTACGGCTCGAAGGACGTGGACAGCGGCAGCGTCATCGAGAACCCGTCGGCATAGCCGGCCTCCGCCATCAGCTCCTTGGCCTTGTCGACGTCGTAGCTGTACGTGTCGTCGAGCGAGGAGTCCGCCGCCCCGGTCTGCTCCAGGAACACCTGGCTGGTCACGGTCCCGAAGCCCAGGCCGATCTCCTCGAGGATCGTCTCCTTGTCGAAGGCGTAGCTGATCGCCTGCCGAACCCGCTCGTCACCCAGGGCGGTGACGATCTCGCCGGCCCGGTCCGTGAACATCAGGCCGGTCCAGGACGTCTCGACGGAGTCGATGGTGAACCCGTCCGACTCGGCCTCCGCCGCTGACGAGCTCACCCCGAGGATCGTGTCGACCTGCCCGGACGCGAGCGCGTTGAACCGGGCCGTGGAGTCGGTGAGGACCTGGATCTCGACGGTGGAGTACGGGAGCTCGTCGTCGTTCCAGTAGCCGTCCTTCTTCGTGAAGTCGTAGGTCGACCCCGCCTGGGACGAGGAGTCGAGCTCGTACGGCCCGGAGCCGGCCGGCGTGGTCGCGAGCGTGCCCGCCTCGATGGCGGAGGACTGCGCGATGTAGCTGTACCCGAGACCCATGTGGTAGAGCAGCGAGGAGTCCGGGGCCGAGAGGGTCAGCACGACCGTGTCGTCGTCCGCCGCCTGGACGTCGGTGACCTCGGAATAGAAGGTCGCGGTCGACGCGCCCTCGCGCAGGTGGTCGAGTCCGGCGACGACGGCGTCCGCGTCGACCGGGCTGCCGTCCTCGAAGGTCGCACCGCTGGCGAGGTCCATCGTCAGCGTGGTGTCCCCGTCGCTCCAGGTCCAGTCGACGGCGAGCCACGGTTCGATGTCGCCGTCCGTCGACAGCGTCACGAGCGGGTCGTAGACGGCCGAGTAGTACGGCGCGTCGAACCCGGCCGCGTAGTCGCCCGGGTCCCAGCTCGACACGTCCAGCATGTTGCCGATGCTCAACGAGGTCGCGGCGCCGTCCGAGGACGCCGCGTCGGAGGAGCCCGACGAGGAGCACGCACCGAGAGCACCGACGGCGACGAGCGCGATCGCGGCGGTCACGGTCTGGGAGTTCTTCATCTGAAATCAGCCTTTCGGAGGCGTGGTCTGCACGGACAGGCACGCAGCCACGACAGCGGCGTGCGCTCGGTGACCGGGGGTGTCACCGTGGAGCCGGGGCCGAGCGGGCCCGCGACGGAGGCGGTCCGGTGGTGCGGGACGGCCGTCAAAGGGCGTCGAGCCGCGCTCGGAGGAAGGCGGCCACCTCGCGGTACGCGCGCGGCGCGGCCGGCAGGTCGACGTAGAGCCCGTAGAAGCCGTGCACCTGCCCGGCGTAGCGCGTGCGGGTCACGTCGACGCCGGCGTCGTGCAGCCGGCCGGCGAGCTGCTCCCCCTCGTCCCGCAGGACGTCGCACTCCGCGGTGAGCACCAGCGCGGGCGGCAGCGAGGAGAGGTCGGGCTCGCGCAGCGGCAGACCGTGCTCCACGGTCGCGAGCCGCCCGGTCGGGTCGAACTGGGCGAAGAAGAAGTCCATCGAGGCTGCGCTCATCCCGAACCCGTCGCCATACGCCCGGTAGGACTCCCGCGACCGGTCCGGCAGGTCGGTGACCGGGCAGACCAGGACCTGCGCGGCGATCGCCGGCCCGGCGTGCTCGCGCGCGTGCAGCGCAACCACGGTGGTGAGGTACCCGCCGGCGCTCTCGCCGCCCACCGCAAGCCGTGCGGGATCGACCCCGAGCGTGTCCCCGTGCTCGGCGATCCAGGCCACCGCAGCGAGGCAGTCCTCGATCGCGGCGGGGTACGGGTGCTCCGGGGCGAGCCGGTACTCCAGGGCCAGGACGGCGACGCCGGCGTGCGCGCACACCGCCCGGCTGGCCATCTCGTTCTCCTCGATCGCGCCGAGCGTCCAGCCGCCGCCGTGGATCCAGACGAACACCGGGGCCCGCTCGACCCCGAGCGGGCGGTACAGCCGGCACCGCAACGGCCCGCCGGGCCCGGGGAGCCGGCAGTCGCGCACCTCGGCGACCGGGTCGAGCAGGTGCACCGGGGTGGGCGGTGCGACGAACCGTTCACGCATCTCGGCCGCGTCACGCGGTGCGGGTCGGGGATCGTCGGCGGCGGCGCGCGCCTGCGCGGCCAGCATCTGCGCGACCTCGGGGGCGAGCACCTCAGACCGCCTCGGCGACCAGCACGCGCGGCGAGCCGGGCAGGTCGACCAGGTCCACCGCGCGCCAGCCCGACTCCGCCAGCCAGCTCCGCACGTCCGCGAGCGGGTGGACGACCGTGCCGTCGATCACGAGGTACTCGCCGGCGTGCCAGGCGTCCAGCGCCCGCTGCTGCGGCAGGTCGTCGAGGAAGAAGTCCAGCACGAGCAACGTCGCCCCGGGGTGGCAGGCCTCGCGCGCGTGCCGGAAGATCTCGGTGTTCCGGACCGCGTCGTACCGGTGGATCACGTGCACCAGCTGGACCAGGTCGAACGGTCCTGCCGGCCGCGCCGAGGTCGTCTCGGCGGCCTCGACCACCACCGCGTCGGCCAGCCCCGCAGACCCGATCTGCGCGCGGACCGCGTCCGCGGACGCCGGGTCGAACACCATCGTGGTGCGCAGGTGCGGGGCGGCCGCGTGCTCGGCGATCGTGAAGGTCGCCGCCAGGCCGCCCAGGTCGAGCACCGTCCGGTACCGCGACAGGTCGATCCGGTCGACCAGCATCCGGGCGTGCAGGTCGTTGTAGCGCATCACACCGGCCAGGAAGGTGTCCCACCGCGGGCCGGCCAGGTCCAGCGGCGCGGCCGCGTCGGTGTCCACGGTCCGGCCGAACGCGTCCCAGTGCGGGAAGCTGATCGCCTCGAGGAAGGCCAGGAAGGGCGCGAGGTCCAGCTCCGCGGAGTCCTGCGTGAGGTACGCACGGGCCGGCGGAGTCAGGTCATAGTCCCCGCCGTCCCTGCTCAGCAGCCCGACGGACGCCATGGTGTCCGCCAGGATGCGCGTGGTCCGCGGCGGGGTGCCGCACGCGTCGGCGAGCTCCGCGGCGGTGGCCGGCCCGGCCACGAGCGCGGGGAACAGGCCGATCCGGCTCGCGGCGAACAGCTGAGCCGCCGCCATGTAGCCGGTCGCGATCGTCACGATCGGGTCGGGTGACACCGCCTCGATCCTCGCCGGTGGCTGTTCCATGGGCTGCTCCTCTCGACCGCCGTGCACCGGGGTGCACGAACCCGCTGATCGCGCCGCACAGAGCGGCACGCGGCCGGTGCCGGGACCGCGGCGACGACCGCCCGTCCTCGACCCGACGATCTTGAGCCTACGCTTGTAGAAAATAATCGACCAGAGGCCTCGACCAGACGAAACCGACATTTCACACTGCTGAAACCTCGGCCGCCGGGGCGCCCTCTGGTCGGCGCGCGCCGGCCGGTCCGGGCGCCGTCCGGGACCGGTTCCCGCGGTCGGCCGAGGACCCCGGCCGGGCCTCAGGCGGAGGCGGCCCCCGGCCGACCGGGACGCCCGTCGTGGACGAGAACGCCCCCGACCAGCGTCGCCACGACCTCGACCTCAGGCAGCGCGGCCGGCGCGATCTCGAACGGGTCGCGCGCCAGCACGGCCAGGTCGGCGACGAACCCCGGCGCCAGCACGCCCTTCCACGACTCGGCCCCGTCCTGCCGGGCCGCGTCGCGGGTGCAGGTCGCCAGCAGCACCTCGGTGCGCTCCGGATCGACCCGGTCCGCCCAGCCCAGCCGGCCCGCGACGTCGGCCAGGTCGGCCCGCCAGTCCGGGGCCAGCACCGGCGCGTCCGAGGACACCGTGAGCGGCACCCCCGCCCGCAGCATCGCCCCGACCGCCAGGTAGCGGTCCAGGTCCGACGGCCCCAGCGTCGCCGCCAGCGCACCGTGCGTGAACGTGGCGATCCGGGGCTGGATCGTCGCCCCGAGCCCGACGAGCCCCATCGCCGCGACCTGCGCCGGCGTCGCCAGGTCCGCGTGGACGACGTAGTGCCGCAACCGCGCCGCGGTGCCGCCGAGCTCCTCCAGGCACACCTGCACCGCCCGCTCACCGGTCGCGTGCACCGCCACCTGGACGCCACGGTCGACCCCCGCGCGCAGCGCGAGCCGCAGCGCGGCCTCCGGGCCCCCCTCCTCGGACGGTCCCACCAGCGGCGCGCCGGTCACCGGCGAGCCGGTGTCGCCCTCCGCCGCACGGTACGGGCGGTCACGCCACGCGGTCCGGGCCGGCGGGATGCCGTCGGCGAAGACCTTCAGCCCGCGCAGGACCACCATCGACCCGGGGACCGACACCTCGTCGAAGCCGGTGCCCGCGACCCCCCGCCGGATCGCCGCCAGGTCGCTGACCCCGTCCACCAGACCGAAGTTCACCATCACCGTGACCCGCACCCGTAGCCGGCCGGCACCGGCCAGCGCACGGTAGGCCGCGATCGTCGCGCTCCCCATCACGCCCGTCAGGCCGTCGTCCTCCCCGGGGCCGAGAGCGCCCTCGGTGTACGAGGTCACGCCGAGCGACCCGAAGTGCCGCTGCGCCGAGAGCACCGCGGCCTCGACCGCGCGCGCGTCGCCGGCCCGCGGCACGTCGTGCGGCGGTGCGAAGCCGTCCGGGCCGATCAGCGTGTGCGGCCAGCGGTGCCCGAGCCAGGCCGGGTGCGCGTGCCCGTCGTTGATGCCCGGCACGACGCAGGCACCCGGGAACGCCAGCTCCTCGACGCCCGATCCGCGGAGCACCGCGACCCGCGACGGGGTGCACACCTCGGCGATCCGGCCCGCCGCCACCAGCAGCCCGGCCGCCACCGGGCGCGACGGCACCATGGTGCGGACCGCTCCAGCGGTCACCAGGACCGGGCGATCGGTGCTCATGCGCGACTCCCCTGTCCACCCGCGACGGCACGGGCGCGTGCCGACCGCGCGACCCCGGCCACCACGAGCACCACGGCGGCGAGCAGCGCGAACGCGAGCTGCCAGAGCACCCAGGCCGGCCGGGCCGGGCCGATGCCGACCACGAGCGCCGCGAACCCCGCCACCACGTACTGAGTCGACCCGATGATCGCCGCGGCGGTACCTCTCACCTGCGGGACCGCCTCGAGGGCGAGCAGCGACGCCTGCGTCATCACCACCATGGTGCAGCCGTTCACGACGACCAGGACGCCCGCCTGGGCCACGACGCTCCCGGGAACGGCGAGCGCGACCACCGCCAGCACGGTGGTGCCGACGAGCTGCGCACCGACCAGCACGCGCACCAGAGCGCGCAGCTGCACCCGGCCGACGATCCTCATCACGATGCTCGAGGCGACCAGCATCCCGGTCGCGCAGGTCGCCATCAGCAGCGAGTACTGCGTCGCCGTCAGCCCCGACTCGACCTCGAACACCCGCGCCGAGGCGGACACGAACGACATCAGCGCACCGAACGAGAGGATCGTCACGCCGGCGTAGCCGCGGAAGTCCGGCGCCGCGACCGCCCGTCGGCAGTCCACCAGCACGGACGCCACCGCGCCCGGGCGGCGCTGCTCCGCCGGCAGAGTCTCCGGGACCCATCGGACCGCCAGCACCAGCGCGACCGCGGTCAGCGCCGCCAGCGCACCGAGCGCGAGCCGCCACCCGCCGAGGTGCACCAGCGCACCACCGAGCACCGGTGCGGCGATCGGCGCGACCGTCCCGACGACCATCAGGACCGAGAACGCCCGCGCGGCGGCGACGCCCCGCAGCAGGTCAGTCACGATCACCCGACCGAGCACCACGCCCGCCGCCGCGGTCGCCCCCTGCACCGCACGTGCGGCGACCAGCGCCTCGATGCTCGGTGCGGCCGCGGCCGCCGCCCCGGCGACGAGGCTCACGGCGGTGCCGACCAGCAGCGGTCCGCGGCGACCGAGCCGGTCCGACAGCGGCCCGAACACCAGCTGCCCGCAGGCGAGGCCGACCATGAACCCGCTCAGGCTCGCCTGGGCCTGGGCCGAGCCGGCCGACAGCTCGTCGGTCAGCTCGGCGAGGCCGGGCAGAAAGATGTCGACCCCCATCTGGCCGATCGCACCGAGCAGGGCGATCGTCGCGATCACGGCGGCGGCCTGCCGCCGACCCCCGCCGATGAGACCGGGTGCCGCGTCGAGCGGGCGCACGTCGCCGCTCGGCAGCACGCGCGCCGGGTCGTGCGCCGCCCGCACGTTCCTGGTCATCGCACCCACCTCTGCCCGGCCCTCGACGCCTCGCCCGCCCGTCGAGCGCGATCGCCTTTTCGCCTACTACTGTAGACTAAACCGCCACCGGACGACCGTCGACGACGCCCCGACCACCGGTCTCGCCCCCCAGGGGAAGCGCGTCGGAAGACCCCGGGCGCGCACGGGCGGCGCCCTGCGCCGCCGCTGCTCGCACCCACCGGGTGAAGTCGAGGCCGCGCGATGCCGATGCCCTCGGCATGACCGAGGTCGCCCTGCGCCGATGGACCCGCTACGGGAAGGACCGCCTGTACCTCGCGGCCCCGGACGGACGATCGCTGGGCTGGTACGACCTGACCACCGGCGAGCACCACGAGGTGCCCGCCGACCAGGCGGACGCAGTCGACGCCGCGGTCCGACGGTGGCTGCTTGCGCACGCCGGCACGCAGGCGGAGACCACCTCGTCGGTGCCCGCACCGGCCGGGCTGCCCGGCCCCGAGACGGCCCCGGCCGGGCGCACCGGGCCCGAGCTCCGCGGGTCCCGGCCCGGCGCCCGACCCGAGCTCGAGCGAGATCCCGAGCCGGAGCACGATCTCGCGGCCAACCGGCCCGGTGCGAGCCCCCGGGAGCAGGCGCTCGCCCGCCGTCGTGCCGCACCGGTCCGCACGTTCCTCGCCCGGGCGCTCGGGGTGCGCACCGACGAGCGCGCCTGGCGGATCGGTGCCGACGGCGAGGAGAAGGTGGCCGCGCAGATCGACCGGCTGATCCGGCGCGACCCGCGCTGGCGGGTGCTGCACTCGGTCCCGGTCGGCGCGGGCGACTCGGACATCGACCACGTGCTGGTCGGACCCGGCGGGGTCTGCACCCTCAACACCAAGCACCACCCGGGCGCCCGGATCTGGGTGCACCACGACGCAGTGCGGGTGAACGGCAGCCGCGTGCCGTACGTGCGCAACGCCCGCTTCGAGGCCGCGCGCGCCAGCCGGATGCTCACCGCGGTGCTCGGCTGGCCGGTCGAGGTGACCGGGGTGATCGTGCCGGTCAACGCCGCCGACCTCACGATCAAGGCCGCCCCGGCCGACGTCGCGATCGTCAACCGGCGCCGGCTGGACGGCTGGTTGGCCTCCCGGCCGGAGCGGCTGGACGCGGCGGGCGCCGAGGCGATCTTCACGGCGGCGCGGCGGCCCGCGACCTGGCGGACCGCCGCGCGCTGACGTCGGTACCGGTCAGCCGAGCCGCAGGCGCTGCTTGAACACCGAGTACCCGTCGTCCAGGTGCACCACGGTCCCGTTGATCACCCGCGCCTCGTCGCTCGCGAGGAACGCCACCACGTCCGCGATCTCCTCGGGGGCCGTCATCACCCCGCGGAGCTGCTCGGAGGCCAGCACCTGCCGGACGTCCTCGCCGAACCCGTTGATGATCGGCGTCGCGACCCTGCCCGGCGTCACCGCCACCACCCGGATCCCGTACTCCGCCAGGTCGTACGCCGCGGACCGGGTGAACGAGATCACCGCCGCCTTCGCCGCGCTGTAGCTGAACGCACCCTCGGCGGCCTGCTCACCGTAGATCGAGGAGGTGTTGATGATGACCCCGCCGGTGCCCTGTGCGCGCATCTGCCGCCCGCCCGCGAGCAGCCCGTGGTAGACGCCGTCCTGGTCGATCCGGATCACCCGGTGGTAGTCCACCTCCGGGTCGTGGTCCAGCAGCCGCGTCGCGCTGGCGATCCCCGCGTTGTTGAACAGCACGTCCAGGCTGCCGAACCGCTGCACGGTCCGCGCCACCGCCGTCTCGACCTCCTCGAACACCGAGACGTCCACCGGCACGAAGTCCACCGCACCGCCGGTCGCTCCGGCGAGCTCCGCGACCGCGTGCTGCCCGCCCTCGACCGAGACGTCCGCGACCATCACGTGCGCACCTTCGCGGAGCAGCTTCTCCACCGTCGCGTAACCGATCCCGCTCGCTCCACCGGTGACGAGCGCGTTCTTGCCTTCCAGACGCATCGACGATCCCCTCCGCAGCCGGCAACCGCGCCGTGCCGGGATGGCAGAGCGTCCGGTTGCTCGCTCTTCACGCTAGGCAGGCTTTTCTTGACACGACAGGGACGTTGGTCGCTGCCCGGACCGCCGCCGGCCGGCGCACGGCGCACGCCGACCGGGCTCGGCGCGACGGCCGGGGCTACGGTCGTGGGCGGTGCCCCCGGCGCCGGCACCCGGCACGACCGGTGGGCGACCGACGACCGCGCGTGCCCGCCCGCTCGTTCCGATCCGCCGCTGGAGGCCCGATGAGCAAGCAGAAGTTCGACGACCTGGCCACCGACTACGACGCGAGCCGACCCCGGTACCCGGACGAGCTGTTCACCGCGCTCAGCACGGCGCTGCCGGCCGGCCGGCGCCTGCGGGTGCTCGACGCCGGCGCCGGGACCGGGATCGCGCTCGAAGGCCTGGTCGCACACCTCGGCGAGCAGCACGACTACGTCGCGGTGGACCTGTCGTCGGGCATGGCCGCGATCGGCCGCGCCAAGCTCGGCCACGTGGACTGGCGGGTCGAGCCGGTCGAGCCCGCACTGACCCGCTACCACGGCGAGCTGGACCTCGTGCTCGCGGCGCAGGCCTACCAGTGGTTCGACCGTCCCCGCTTCGTGGCCGCCGCGCACACCGCCCTCCGGTCGGGCGGGATCCTCGCGGTGCTGCAGAACAACCGCGACCACGCCTCCTCGCCGTTCGTGGCTGCGTACGAGGACCTGCTGGAACGCCTCAGCCCCGGCTACTCGCGCTCGTACCGTGCGTTCGACGTCGCCGCCGAGCTCGCCGGACCGTTCGGCGCGGCGGACGCCGACGTGTCGACGCACGTCGCCACCTGGCACCAGACCTGCACCGTCGACGAGTTCGTGCGGCTGGCCTCCTCCTCCACCCAGGTGCAGCGCGGCGTCACCGCGCACGGGGCGCGGATGCTCGACGAGGTCCGGGCACTGGCCGCCGCCGCCGCGCACGACGGCGACGTCGAGATGGCGTACCGGTCCGAGCTGTACTTCGCCCGCCGGTCCCGCTGACCCACCGGGATCGGAGCCCGCACGCCGGCCGACCGGACGACGCCCTGCTCACCTCGACGCCCTGCTCACCTCGACGCCCGGCACGCCGACGCCCGGCGACCCGGACCACGAGGGCGGCCAGCACCGATGGTTCGCACCGATGGCCCCCTCCTCCCGGGGTCGAGGTGCCGCCGCGCCGGCTCGGCGCGGAGCGCGTCGACCTGTACCGGGTGCGCCGCCGGGCACCACCTACCGGGCGAGCGCCCCGAGCTCGGTCCGCGACCGTGCGCCGTACTTCCGCAGCAGGTTCGCCACGTGGTACTTCGCGGTGTTCACCGAGATGCCGAGCTCCGCGGCAATCTCCCGGTTGGCGAAGCCCGCCGTCACCAGGCGCAGCACGTCCCGCTCCCGCGCCGTCAGCTCGTCCGCGTCATCGATCCGCTGCGCGGTCGCCGGCGGATCGAGCGGGAGCGTGATGTGCAGCTGCGACCCCCAGCCCGGTGTCGCCGTGAGCCGGAGCGAACCCTCGACGGAGGCGACCCGCTCGGCGATCGGACGCATCGCGTCGTCATGGATCTGCCGATCGCCGGCACCGTCGTCCCGGACCTCCACCAGCAGGTTCAGCCCGTCGCAGTCCCACTGCACGCGGGCCCGTCGCGCGGTGCCCGCGTCGACCAGCGCGAGCACGGCTGCTCGCACGATCGCCCGCGCGGCGTGCGCGACGTCACCGGGCAGCGCCCGGCCCGTCGCAGGAGGCTCCACGAACTGCACGTCGAGCGCGCCGAACCGCTCCAGCGGGCGCAGATCCGTGCGCAGCCGCTGGAACGCCGTGCTGACCGGCTCGATCATGCCGTTGCGCTGCTCGTCGGTGGCGGTGCGCAGTCCGACCAGCGCGGCCGAGGCGATGTCCACCGCCTCGGAGCGCGCCGTGCGGTCGTCCAGCCGAGAGGATCGCAGCGCGGCCAGCATCCCTTCCAAGGTCAGCATGTAACGGTCGGCCTGCTCGGCGACCGCCCGGGAGTAGTGCTGCGCGATGGCGCGCACGGCGGGCGACGTCACGGGGTTGTCCACGGTCACAGACCCGAACCTACCCAGTCGAGCCACCCCTACTCCGAAGGATGGGCTGCCGACCGATCCGGGTAGCGGCGCGATCCCGCGGCCGGACGGACGATCGTGGGCATGACCGCAGCACCCTGGAACGTCGAGTCAGCCCTGGGTCTGGTGACCGAGGAGAACCTCGGGCTGGCGTCCGCCGTCGTGATCGACCCGGACGGCACGCTCGGCCGCGCCCTCGACCTGCTCGACTCCGCGCCGCGGATCTTCGTGCACGGCGCGGGACGCTCCGGCCTGGCGCTGCGGATGGTCGCCATGCGCCTGATGCACCTGGGCAGGTGCGTGCACGTCGTCGGCGAGACGACCACGCCCGCCATCGAGGCAGGAGACCTGCTGCTCACCGCGAGCGGTTCCGGGACCACGCCCGGCGTCGTGCGCGCGGCGCAGACCGCCACCCGGGTCGGGGCGCAGGTGCTGAGTCTGTCCACCACGGCGGACTCGCCGCTGGCTGCGCTGTCCACCGCAGTCGTCGAGCTGCCGGCCGCGCACAAGACCGACCGCAGCGCTGCCGCGTCCGCCCAGTACGCCGGGACGCTTTTCGAGCAGGGTGTCCTGCTGCTCGGCGACGCCCTGTTCCACCTGCTCTGGCAGCGCAGCGGACGCACCGCCGACGACCTGTGGCCCCGCCACGCGAACCTCGAATGACCTGACCACCTCCCGCACAGACCCTGCACCACCCACAGAGACGGAAGAACGATGCAGCTGCAGTTCGCCATGGACACCCTGACCACCGAGGCCGCTCTGGCGCTCGCCGCACAGGCGGCGCCGCACGTGGACATCCTCGAGCTCGGCACCCCCCTCATCAAGAGCGAGGGCGTGTCCGCGATCACCGCGATCAAGTCGGCCCACCCCGAGAAGACCGTGTTCGCGGACCTCAAGACGATGGACGCCGGCGAGCTCGAGGCCGACCTGGCGTTCGACGCCGGTGCCGACCTCGTCACCGTGCTCGGCACCGCCGGAGACAGCACGATCATCGGCGCCGTCCTGGCCGCGCAGCGGCACGGCAAGGGCGTGGTCGTCGACCTCATCGGCGTCGCCGACAAGCCCGGCCGCGCCCGCGAGGTCTTCGCGCTCGGCGCCGAGTTCGTCGAGATGCACGCGGGCCTGGACGAGCAGGCCGAGCCCGGCTTCAGCCTCGGCACCCTGCTGCGCGACGGCGAGGCGGCCGGTGTGCCGTTCTCCGTCGCCGGCGGCGTCGACGCCAGCTCGGTCGCGGCCGTCCAGGCCGCCGGTGCACGCGTCGCGGTCGCGGGCAGCGCCATCTACAGCGCGCCGGACGTCGCGGCCGCCGCCGCCCAGATCCGGGCGGCCATCGCCTGACGACGACACCAGGACGGGGTCCGGGCGACGCGCCCGGGCTCCGTCGTGCTGCCCCGGCGGAGGCGGCCCTCACGTTCTCGCGGTGGGCGGCACGGCCCGCAGCGGTCCTGCACCGCACGAACGGTGCGGGGTCCGGTCGGACGGAGCGGCTCGCGACGGCGCGATCACGACGTCGCCCTTCCGCACGGACGTGACCGCGGCACCGGCTCCCTCGACCACCGCGATCGGCTCGTGGGCCCACCGGCAGGACCTGCTCGGAGGCCGGCAGGGAGTGGTCGAGGTGCTGGTCGGAGCCGCAGGCGCGGGACCGCGTCGGCCGGCTGCCGGCTGATCGGGCAAGGCACGGTCCCGATGCGCACGTCACCGGCGCAGCACCTGGACGCGGCCCTCACGCCTGCTCGAGCGGCACGACCTCGTCGACCGCCCGCAGCGCGTTGAGCGAACGGGGATAGCCGATGAACGGCAGCAGCTGGGTCACCACGTCGATCAGCGCCCCGCGGCTGTTGCCGACGTGCAGGTTCGCCGCGACATGCCCCCGGACCTGCGGATCCGCGCCGCCGAGCGCGATGAGCATCGCGAACGTGAGCAGCTCCCGGGTGCCCAGGTCCAGCCCGGTGCGGGTGTAGGTGTCCCCGAAGCAGTTGCCGGACAGGAAGCGCTGGACGTGGCCCTGGTCCGCCGGCGCGCTCGCGTACAGGGCGTCCACCCGGTCCTGCCCGATGATGGCGGCCTGGACGGCCAGCCCCTTGGCCATCCGGTCCTCGGGAGTCGTCGTCGACTGGCCCGGCAGCGGCAGCGGCACACCCCGGTCGGTCAGCTCCTCGTTGGTCGCGTGCACGAAGTCGATCACCCGCGCGAGCCCGACGTACGGCACCGCCTGGTAGACGACCTCTTTCACCTCGACCGGCGTCACGCCCACCGTCAGCGCCGCCCCCAGCACGACCCGATACTCCCGGACGGCACCGAGCGCGATGATCGCAGCGAGCTGGGTCATCAGCCGGGTGCACGCGTCGAGGTCACCGTGCGTGAGCACCTCGCCGGACGCGAAGCGGTCGACGTACCCGATCAGCTCCGGATCGGTCTGCGCGAGCGTCGACACCGCCTGCGGGACGAGGGCGTCGTTGTTCGCCCGTGCGACGTCGCTGACAGCCATCGTTCCGTCCTCCTCGTTCCTGGGGCCACGTAATGCCCCGCCGCGACCACGCTAGGCCGCCGACTCCGGACGAGGCAGGGGCTGGCGGTACCTGGCGGCAGAACACCACCTCCGTCGACCCGTCCGGCCGGTCGTGAGCCGGCGGATCCACCCGTGCCCTGGTGGACGGGGCGACCCGTCGGCTGCCCCGAGGCTGCGCACCACCACCTGCCGGCAGCCGGTTCGGTCGGACGAACGAGACCAACGACTCCGAGGCTCCCCGCGCCCACCACTCGTCGGCGGGGAGCAGTCGCACCGGGGTCTCGTCGGAGAGGGTGGCGCCGTCGCCGTGCCGGACCGAGAGCGTCGCGGTCGCGAGCACGCTCTCGTCGATCTCGAGGAACGGGGCGGGGCTCGCCTGCCACGCGAGCGCAGCGGTCGGCGCCTCCACCCGCTGCTCCGGGCCGATCTCACCAAGGTGGACCGACAACGGCGCGGCCACCGGCGACGTGGTGGCTCCGGGCGACACCACGAGCCCGATATCGACCTGCACGTCACGCGCAGCGCCCGCACCTCGGTTGTGCACGGCGAGCCGGATCACCGGGCTGGCACCGTTGTGCACCAGGGAGTAGTTCAGCGCCTCGTGCACCAGCATCTCGACGTCGAGCTCTCCGGCCCGCACCGAGAGCGCACGCGCGCCAGCAGGCGCATGCACGTCAGAGACACGATGGACTGGTGCGGGATCGGCCGCCTCCGCGGCGGACAGCTCGCCCTGGCCGGGAGCATCGTCGTCCGGTGTGTCCGTGCGATCGCCGCCCGACATCGTCAGCGAGGCGCCCAGCACCCGGAGCGCGACCATCTCGGTGGCGGCATCCACCAGCCCCAGCGACCGGGCGAGCAGCGCCATCGTGTCCAGCGCACGGTCGACCTGACCCGCGTCCAGATCGAGCGAGTGAGCCGCGCGGTTGGAAGCCTGGATCAGCTCGTCGATCCACGCCCGCTGCGTGGCATCGACCTCGGTGAAGACACCGCGCTCGAACCGCACCATCCTGAGTAGCAGCCGAGGGTCGTCCAGGTCGGCCCGGAACGGGTGCCCCCGGCGCGCAGACTCCTTGGCCTCGTACAACGGGAGCCACGGACGGCCGCCGACCGACTGCTGCATCTGCGCATCGACGAGTGGTCTGAGAGCCAGCCCCAAGGTGTCCAGCCCTCGGACCTGACGTTCCTTCTGCGTGAGCTCCATCAACCCCCTCTCGCGGCCGCCCGTGCTCGGTTCCTGGTGCAGCCCGAACCCCCAAGATCCCACGCGCACATGCCTCTTCGTAGCGGAACCGGATCCCCAACCGTTCAGCCGGTGAGGGCGTGGAACGTGCTCGCGCACACCATCGCCGCACCGATCACGTCCTGCACCAGCATGTCGGGATCGCCCTCGTCGCCATCGCGGCCGCGCTGCTCCGCGTAGACACGCGCGGTCTCCACCTCCGTCAGCCGTCGAACCGTCGCGGGGAACACCGCCCGGAGGTTCGCGAAGTCGGGTGAGGGCAGTGCGTGGAACGCTGCCTCTCCCGCTTCAGCAGGGCCACTACGCTCGTTGTGCAGCAGCATGTACGCGAGATCGTAGAAGTCCTTGTTCTTCCCGCGATGATGTGCTGCGGAGGACTTCGCGAGCAGGTAACCGCCCAGCCCGGCGAACCGCACAGTGACGGGTTCGCGCCCCGGTCCGGCGCCGATCTCCCTCAGGACGACGTCCAGCGCAGCGGCCCGGGGACCAGGCAGGTTCATCGCTCCGGCGCGGGCGCAGCCGGGCAGGAGGATCTCCTGGTCGAGGTGATCCGGCACATCGCAGAGGAGGTCCAGCACCACCGGGGCACCGCCGATCCCCGTCCGCCACCGCCACCCCGTCGGCCCGATCGGGACGAATCCGGCTCGTTCCAGCGCCCGCTCCAGCCAGCTCAGGTCGGTCTCGTCTCGGTCGAAGACCAGGCCGAGCTCGACGTGCAGGTCGACGTCGATCGTCCCTTGGTGCGGGACATCGCCCGCGACCGCGAGGAAGTCGACATTGAGCCCACCGATCACCGTCACCTCCGTCGTGCGCTCAGGCAGCTCGGCGACCACAGCGGTCAGTGCCATCTCGGCAAGCTCACGTCCCCCACGGCTGCGCATCAGAACCCGATCCGTTCTCGCCTGAGGTGCTCGGCCGCGTCTTCGCCTCGAACACCGTCGCTGAGGAGGTCGCCGAACAGCCGGACGTCGCTGACCTCGCGCACGGCATCGGCCTTCGGCGTCAGCCGTTCGAGGAACGCATCCGCCTCCAGGATCCGGACACGCGCGCCTGAGTCGACCTCCCGGAGGTCCGCGGCCGCGAGCATCTCGTGCATCAGGGACGGGCGATTGAACTCGGTACGTCCGACGTAGAGGTCGATCGTCGTGGGGTTGGTCATGAGAGGCGCCCGACGATCGAGCGCGCGCAGCCCGGTCAGTGCCCACCATCGATCGCCCCAGGCGGTGGTCAGGGTCCGGAGGAACTCGTCGCCGTCCGGGATGAAGCGATGAGCGAGCACCATCGACCGCCGCCCGGAGGCATGCCAGCGGGCCCACGCACCGAGCATCGAGGAGGGGTCGGTGAACGAGCGGACCGACGAGGAACCACGCTCCGGACCGCTCTTGACGGTCCACCCCTCCCCGTCGAATCCCCGAAGAGCCCGCGAGACCGAGGCAGGAGAGAGCCGGAGGTCATCAGCCAGGCTCGTGACCGTCGGCAGCTCGCCGCCGTCCGGCATGATCGCGCCGCGCGACGCGCGGTCGAGCAGAATCTCCGCGACCGCAGCTCGCGCCTCGGTCCACGCGAACTCCTCGCGCGGGCGCGACGTCTCCGTCGGTCGGTCGACGACGACCGCGAGGCCCTGGACCGTGACGATCCTGGCACCGCCCTCGTCGACCCAGGCATGGCCCATCTCGGCGAGGCGCCGACGCGAACCGTCCGCAAGGCGCCGCGCGACGACGACGACCTGTGCACGGCCGTCATCGAACGGACGCGCTGCTGGCCCAGCGAGCGCTCGATCGACGTCACCGGCGAATCCCTGCCCCGCCCACACCGGGCGAAGCAGCGACTCGGCCCCCCCGTGACGGACGGCGATCACCTCACCGACTAGGTCCGTGAGGACGAGGTCGGCGTGAACGCTCTCGAGGAGCTGGCGGACCCGGTCGGCCGCAGGGTTTTTCACCGATCTACCATTATTCACTAGATCAGTGAATAACACTGGGGAAGAAAAAACTAGACCGCACCAACGACGAAGGCCCGAACCGTCCGGTCCGGGCCTTCGACTCCGACACCTGTCGGACTGTGTAGCGGGGGCAGGATTTGAACCTGCGACCTCTGGGTTATGAGCCCAGCGAGCTACCGAGCTGCTCCACCCCGCGTCGGTGAACACCACGTTACGCCACGCCCCCCGCCCAGGCCAAATCGGCGGGCTCTCCCCGGGGCAGGGCCGGTCCCCGGACCCTGCCATCCGCTCCGGATCGACAGGCTTCCCAGGCCCGGTCAGGTCCCCGGGGCTCGCCCGTGGACGACGACGGCGCACCACCCGCGCCCCCGGGTGCCGCGCCGTCGATGCCGGTCGACGACCACCGCCGTCAGCCGCCCGACCCGTCCGTCGACTGGGTGGCCGAGGCGCTCGCCCCGTCGGTCGCCGCCGCGGTGGGGTCGAGGTCCTCGTCGGCGGCCAGCGCCTCCTCCAGCGCAGTCTGCAGCCGCTCCTGCGCCTCGCCGTAGGCGGCGAAGTCACCGGCGGCCAGCGCCTCCTGGCCGTCCAGGACCGCCTGGTTGGCGTCCGCGAGCGCGGCGGACAGCCGGGACTGGGCGTCGGCAGTGGCGCTGTCGTCGGTCCCGGTGCTCCCGCCGGAGTCGTCGGTCCCTCCGCCGGAGTCGTCGGTCGCCGGGTCGGAGTCGGCGTCCCCGCCGGTGGTGCCGTCGTCGCCGCCGAACACCTGGTCCAGGGCCTCGTCGAGGGTGCTGGCGAAGCCGATCTCGTCGCCGAACGCGACCAGCACCCGTTGCAGCAGCGGGAACTGGGTGCCGGAGGCGGCCTGCACGTAGACGGGCTGCACGTACAGCAGCCCGCCGCCGACGGGCAGCGTGAGCAGGTTGCCGCGGATCACCTGGGAGTCGCCGCGGGCGAGGATGTTCAGCTCGTTGGACACCGAGGGGTTCGAGCTGAAGTTGTTGTTCATCTGATTGGGCCCGGGCACGGTCGAGTCGCGTGGCAGCTCGAGCAGCCGGATCTGGCCGTACCCGTCGGAGGGTTCGCCAGCGGTGCTGCCGGCGTCCGCGTCGACCGCGAGGTACCCGGTGAGCACGTCGCGGGCGTTGGAGCCGGACGGCACGTAGGTGGACATCAGCGAGAAGGTGGCCGAGTCCTGGTCGGGCATCTGCAGAGTGAGGTAGTACGGCGGCTGGGCGACGCCCTCCACGTCGGAGGTCGGGTCGTCCGGGGTGCGCCAGAAGTCGTTGCCGGAGAAGAACTGGCTCGGGTCGGACACGTGGTACTCGCCGAGCAAGGTGCGCTGCACCTTGAACAGGTCCTCGGGGTAGCGGACGTGGCTCATCAGGTCCGAGCTGATCGAGGAGACCGGCTCCAGGGTGTTGTCGAACACCTTGGCCCAGGTCTGCAGCACCGGGTCCTCGGTGTCCCAGGCGTAGAGGGTGACCGAGCCGTCGTAGGCGTCCACGGTGGCCTTCACCGAGTTGCGGATGTAGTTCACGGTCTCCGGCTCCAGCGCCTCGACGGAGGTGGAGGTCGCGGTCAGCGAGTCGACCGTGGCGTCCTCCAGCGACTGCGACGCGGAGTACGGGTACTGGTCGGAGGTGGTGTACCCGTCGACCATCCAGACCACGCGGCCGTCGACCACGGCGGGGTACACCCGGCCGTCGAGGGTCAGGTACGGAGCGACCTTCTGCACGCGCTCGACCGGGTCGCGGTCGTAGAGGATCTGCGACTCGGAGGTCACCCGGTCGGAGAACAGGATCTGCTCGGAGCCGAACTTGATCGAGTAGAGCAGCTTGTTCCAGAACGAGCCGATCTCCGGCCCGGCGGACACCTGGTCGGTCGGGAACGAGGTGTTCACGGCGCCGTCGGAGTCGTCGTCCGGGTAGTCGAGCTCCCACTCCTCGTCGTCCGCGGAGCCCACGATCGAGTAGGTGGGCGAGGTCTGGCCGAAGTAGATCCGCGGCTCGTAGTCGCCCATCTCGCCGGTGGACGGGATGCCGCCCTCCCAGAAGCTGGGCGCCCCGGTGCTGGTGGTGGCGTTGCCCTTGGCGGCGACCACCCCGTAGCCGTGGGTGTAGACGGTGGTGTCGTTGGTCCAGTTCCGCTGGTCGTCGTCCAGGCCCTCCAGGTCGAGCTCGCGCACGGCGATCACGGTGTCCTGGTTCTCGCCGTCGACCTCGTACCGGTCGACCGAGAGGGTGTCGGGGAAGGAGTAGAAGCCCTTGATCTGCTCCAGCTGCTTGAACGAAGGCGAGATCTCCTGCGGGTCGAGCAGCCGGATCGAGGCGGTGGTCTCGGCGTCCTCGCGCAGCGCGCCGGCCTCGGCGGTGGTCTCGGCGTCGTAGGACTCGATCTGGATGTCGTCCAGGCCGTACGCGGTGAGGGTGGCGTCGATGTTCCGCTGGATGTAGTCGGCCTCGCTGTCCTGCTGGTTCGGGTCGACCTGGAACCGCTGCACGATCGCCGGGTAGACGCCGCCGACCACGATCGCGCCGACCACCATCAGGCCGACGCCGAGCGCCGGGACGCGCCAGGTGCCGCGGACCGCGCTGACGACGAACATCGCCGCGACCAGCAGGGCGATCACGGCCAGGATGCTCTTGGCGGGGATGACGGCGTTGACGTCGGTGTAGGAGGCGCCCGCGAACCGGTCGCCGTCGCTGGTGAGCAGCGAGTACCGGTCGAGGTAGTAGTTCGCCGCGATCAGCACCATCAGCACGGCACCGACGGTGGACAGATGCGCACGCGCGGCGCGGGTCATCCGCGGGGTGGCGCTGGAGCCCCCGATCCGGAACCCGCCGTAGAGGTACTGGGTCACGGCGCCGGCGATCCCGGCGAGCACGGTCGTCGTGACCAGGAAGGCGACGACGAACCGCAGACCGGGCAGCTGGAAGAGGTAGAACGAGAGGTCCAGGCCGAACTGCGGGTCGGTCTCGCCGACGGTGGTGGCGTTCATCCAGAGCTGGACGTCGCTCCACCGCTGCGCGGCGGCCAGCCCGGCGAACAGGCCGAGCACGGCGGGGCCGGCGATCAGCACCAGCCGGCGCAACGGCTCGACGGCCTCCCGGTAGGAGTCGAGGCTGATCTGCTCCCTGTCGGTCGGCGCGTACACCGGCCGGGTGCGGTAGCCCACGCTCAGGCTGGCGAGCACCGCCCCGCCCATCACCAGGAACCCGGCGACGAACAGCGCACCGCTGGTCAGCCACTGGGTCCACAGCACCTGGGAGTACCCGAGCTGGTCGAACCAGAGCACCTCGGTCCACAGGTGCGCGAGCACCAGGACCGCCAGCACGATCGCGGCGAGCACGATCAGGGTGATGACCAGCGGGTTGCGGCGCCGGCGTGCGCGGACCGGGCGGGCGGGCCGCGGCGGCCGCGGGCCCCGTGGCTGACGTTCGGACGGGCTGGCGAAGGTCACGGCGTCTGGGTCCTCGTCGTCGGGTGCGGGTCACGCTTGCAGGTCACAACGTGCCAGGAAGTTCTCAGGTTCCCACATGCTCCTCCCAGGAACGGGAGGTCGCGCGGTGGCGATGGGAGGATGCGGGATGTGACGCAGCCATCCGACGCCTCCTCGCCCGTCCCCTCGTCGACCGGGACGCCCGCCGACCCGCCCGCGGCCCCGCTGACGGCGCTCGGAGCGCTGTCGGAGGCGGTGGTCGAGATCGAGCGGCACGTGGCGACCGGCGGCTGGGACGGACCGGTCCGGGTGTTCGCGCTGGTGCGCACGGCCGCCGCGCTGGACGCCGAGCCGAGCCTGGCCCGGCAGCTCCCGCCGGAGGTGCTGGCTGCCGCGGCGGAGTCGGCGGAGCACCTGACCTCGGTGGAGCAGGAGGGGCTGCCGTCGAGCGACGACCTGGAGGGCCTGCTGGCCGCGATCGCCTGGCCGGACGGCGTGGACGGCGCGGCGCTGACGGTCGAGCGGATCGTCCTGCCGCCCGAGGCGGAGCAGGACCTGCCCGCCGATCCGGAGGCGGCGGTGGCCGCGCTGCTGGCGCACCCGCAGCGCCAGGACGTGCGGATCGCGGTGGGCGTGCTGCGCGACGGCGCGGCGTGGTGCGCGGTGCGGACCCGGGCGGACGACTCGGACGAGGCGGTCGGTCAGGGGCCGGACGTGGTGCCCGGCCTGGTGGAGGCGCTGCGCGCGACCTTCGCCTGACGCGCCGTCAGTCCGCGTCGGACGCGGTGCAGGTCGGCAGGTCGTCCGTGTCGCCCGAGCCGATCGCCTCGACGGCCTCGCGCGCCTCGTGCAGCGTGGAGATCTTCACCACGGTCAGCCCGTCGGGCACGTTCCCGACCACCTCGTCGCAGTTGTCGGCGGGAGCCAGGAACCAGGTGGCGCCGTCCCGCAGCGCACCGGCCATCTTCTGCCGGATGCCGCCGATCGCGCCGACCGCGCCGGTCAGGTCCATGGTGCCGGTGCCGGCGATCACCTGGCCGGCCGCCTCGTCCTCGGGGGTGAGCTTGTCGATGATCCCGAGCGCGAACATGGTGCCCGCGCTGGAGCCGCCGATCTGGTCGATCTGGATCGTGACGTCCACCGGCGGGTCGAAGGTCGGGTCGATGTACACGCCGAGCTCGCTGCCCTCGCCGCTGTCCTTCGCACCGGTCACGACCGGCAGCTCGACGGTGGCGCCGTCCCGGGTCACGCCGACGGTCAGCGTGGTGCCCGCCGGGGTGTCGGCGAGCAGGTCGACCAGCTGGCTGTAGGAGGCCACCGCGGTGCCGTCCACGCTCACCAGGACGTCACCGTCCTCCAGCACCCCGTCGGCGCCCGAGTCCGCCACGATGTCGTAGATCGTCAGGGTGGTGGGCACCGTGTAGCCGAGCTCCTCGAGGGCGGCCACCGTGGCGGTCTCCTGGGACGAGACCATCTGCGCCTCGGTCTCCTCGTCCAGCTCCTCCTGCGTGGTGTCCTGCGGGTAGACCGTCTCGACCGGCAGCACGATCGACGAGCTGCTGATCCAGCCGGACAGCACGCCGAGCAGGTTGGACGGGTAGCCGGGGCCGCCGGTGCTGGACACGGTGGTCAGCCGGAGCTCACCGGTGGAGTCGTAGGTCTGCGCGCCGCTGATCGTGATCAGCGCGGTGCCGTCGCTCTCGCCCAGGGTGTTCAGCGTCGGCCCGGGCGAGTTCACCGCGTACGGGACCGGCAGCAGCAGCGCGACCACGGCGAGCACCGCGGTCACCAGCATGCCGCCGGACAGCAGCACGGCGCGACGGGTCGTGGGCCGGACGGGCTCGGGCTCGGGCTCGATGGCGAACGGATCGTTCTCCGACGTCAGGCCGGGGATCGGTTCGTTGTCGGGCGCGGCCGCGGGATCAGGCTGATCGTGCACCGGACGATCATGCCGCATGCACATGAGCGACACCTGGGGATCGCCACCCGTGTTCACGCCTGCGCCCTCAGCGAACCGGTAGCCGCCGCCCGGCCGAAGCATGGTCCGCTGTGGTTACCGTGAGCCCACCACGGACGAGCCCCGGGAGCACCGATGAGCACCGACGACCCCACCGGCCGCAGCGGCCACGAGCCCGACGGCGCTGCCGGCGGCTCCGCCTGGGAGCAGATGCTGCGCCAGATGTTCGGCGCGGACGCCGACGAGGCGCTGCGCCAGATGCGCGAGCAGGGTCTGGACCCGACCGCGCTGGCGGCCGCCTCCGGGCTGCCGTCCGACCCGGCCGCGATCGGCCAGATGATCGGGCAGGTGCAGCGGATGCTCGCCGCCAGCGGCGGCGGCCCGGTGAACTGGGACCTGGCGCACGACGTCGCCCGGCAGGTGGCGGTGGCCGGTGGCGATCCTGCGCTGACCGCCCAGGAGAGCCGGCAGGCCGTCGAGGCCCTCGGCGTCGCGGAGCTGTGGCTGGACGCCGCGACCGAGCTGCCGCCGGCCGGCGGACCCGTGCGGGCGCTGTCCCGCTCGGAGTGGGTCGAGCAGACGCTGCCGACCTGGCGCACCCTGACCGAACCGGTCGCCACGTCGATGTCCACCGCCCTCGCGACCACGCTCGCCGGGCAGCTGCCGGAGGGGGTGGACCTGCCGCCGCTGCTGGCGGGGGCGTCCGGCGGCGGCTCGGCCGACCCGGCGCAGATGATGCACCGGCTCGGCGCGCTCGTGTTCGGCATGCAGGTCGGCCAGGCGGCCGGCTCGCTGTCCCGGGAGACGTTCGGGCTGACCGACGCCGGTCTGCCGCTGGTGCACGAGCCGGCGACCGCGCTCGTGCCGCGGAACGTCGCCGACTTCGCCGAGGGCCTGGACGTCCCGCTGGACGAGGTGCGGCTGTTCCTCGCGCTGCGCGAGGCGGCGCACGCCCGGCTGTTCACGCACGTCGGCTGGCTGCGCGGGCACCTGCTGAGCGCCGTGGACGCCTACGCCCGGGGCATCGCGATCGACCTGGAGAGCCTGGAGGAGTCGGTCCGCGCGATCGACCCGACCGACCCGCGGGCGCTGCAGGGTGCGCTGTCTTCCGGCGTGTTCGCCCCGCACACCACGCCCGAGCAGCGCGCCGTGCTCGCCCGCCTGGAGACCGCGCTCGCCCTGGTGGAGGGCTGGGTGGACGAGGTGACCGCCGCGGCGGCCATGCCGCACCTGCCGCACACCGTCGCGCTGCGCGAGATGATCCGGCGCCGTCGGGCGGCGGGCGGGCCCGCGGAGCAGACCTTCGCCACGCTGGTCGGCCTGGAGCTGCGGCCCCGGCGCTCCCGGGACGCCGCCGCGCTGTGGTCGCTGATCGCGCGCGAGCAGGGCCCGCAGGCCCGCGACGCGGTCTGGGACCACCCCGACCTGCTGCCGGACGCCGAGGACCTGGACGACCCGCAGGGCTACGCGGCTCGGCGCACCGCCGCCGAGGGCGAGCACGAGGACCTGGACCGGGCGCTGGCCGAGATCCTGGGCGAGGGGCCGGAGGACGAGACGGAGACCGGGCCGGGCACGCCGCAGGACTGACCGAGCGTCGCGGCGCTGATCGGGCCAGGTGCTGATCGGGCCAGGTGCTGATCGGGCACGGGCCGGAGCCGGCGCTCAGCCGTCGTCGTCGGCGGCGCAGCCCGTCCCGTGCTCGATGTCGTGCTCGTCCGCGGCGCCCTCGACCGTGGGATCGGCGGACGGGCTGCGCTCGGCGAACGAGCTGCCCTCCAGGAACCCGCGGGCGCGCTCGGTGCGCGGGTAGGTCGCCAGCTCGGCCCAGAACTCCGGGCCGTGCCCGGCGTGCAGCAGGTGGGTCAGCTCGTGCAGCAGCACGTAGTCGATCACCCACGGCGGCATCCCGCGCAGCCGGTCGGACAGCCGGATGCTGCCCTCGCCCACCGTGCAGGACCCCCACCGCCGGCCCTGGTTGCCGGACCACCGCACGCTGCTCGGTACCGCGCGTCCGCCGAGGTAGCGCGTCGAGAGCTCGCGGGCGCGCCGGACGAGCTGGTCGTCGGACGGACGCCGGCGCCGCTCCTGGGAGGCCAGCCGGTCCAGCATCCGGCTGACCCACTCACGCTCCTGGGCCCTGGTGAACCCGGCGGGGATCGCCACCACCGTGCGGTCGGCCTCGCGGTAGGCGGTCACGGTGCGCGACCGTCGGCGGGACCGCCGCACCTCGACCGGTCCGAGCCGCGGATCGTCCGGTGCGCGGGCGCCGCCGTCGCCGGCCGGGCCGGTCACCGCCGGTCCGTCCGCGCTCGGGTGGTGCTCGCTCGACGGCTGCACGTCCAGCACGCTAGCCGCTCGGCGCCGGTTACCGGGGGATGTGGGCAAGGAAACCTCATCGGCCCCTCCCCGGGCGCCCCGGCCTGCGGTCATACTGGCCCGGCGTCCGCCTCGGGCGCATGTCGACCCACCACATCCCCGATCGGAGACATCATGGCCGAGACCTACGCCGGCGAGTTCTACTGCGTGAAGTGCAAGGAGAAGCGCCAGGCCGAGGGCGAGGTCGTCATCTCCGAGTCGGGCCGTCGGATGGCCAAGGCCCTCTGCCCCGAGTGCGGCACCCGCCTGAACCGGATCCTCGGCAAGGCCTGAACAGCCCGCCGTCCACCGCCGCACCGGAGCAGGTCGGCCTGTGGATGGCGCGCGACGCCCGGTCCGGACGTGCCACCGTGAAGGAGGTCCGATCCGGCAGGGAGCGTCCATGCAGCTACGACGAGGTCTGCGCGTGCTGCGCTGCGCGCCGGACGAGGTGCAGATCGGCACCGACCCGCGCTGGGCGGTCCGGCTCGGCGGCCTGACGGAGCACGAGGTCGACCAGCTGCTCGATGCCGGGGACACCCCGCTCGACGGCCGGCTGCGACCGCCCGCGCTGGACGGGCTCGCGACCGCCGGCCTGCTGCGCCCGCGCGACCTGCGACCGGTCGCGCCCCGGCCCGGCACCGTCGCCGAGGCGCACGCGGCCGGCCTGATCCGCCTCGACGGCGACCCGGGCGAGGCGCTGCGCCGACGGCTGGTCGCCACCGTCCGCGTGGTCGGCCTGGACCGCGTCGGCGCGCAGGTCGCGCTCGGTCTCGCGCTCGCCGGGGTCGGCGCGGTCCTGCTGGAGGACGGCCGGACCGTGGGCCGGGGCGACCTCGGCTCGGGCGTCCGGGCCAGCGACGTCGGCACCCCGCGCGCCACCGCGGTCGCGCGGGCCGTGCGGGAGGCTGCGCCCCGCACCCGGGTGTCCCGCCGTGGCGCCCGCCCGCCCGACGTCGTGGTGACCGTGTCCGACGAGGCGACCGACCCCGGCACCGGCCTGGAGCTGATGGGCGCCGACATCGCGCACCTGCCCGTGGTGCTCCGAGCCGCCGACAGCGAGATCGGCCCGTTCGTCGAGCCCGGCCGATCACCCTGCCTGCGCTGCGTCGAGCTGCACCGCACCGACCTGGACCCGGTCTGGCCGGTCCTGCTCGCCCAGCTCACCGCCGTGCGCGCCGAGGTGCGGTCCCCGGGGGTGCCGGCCGCGCTGGCCGCGGTCACGGCGGGGATGGCCACCGCCGAGGTGCTCGCCCACCTGGACGGCGACGTGCCGGGCACCCGTGGTGCGACCTATGAGATCGCGCTGCCGGGCGCCGAGCCCCGCCGGCGCGCATGGGCCGCGCACCCCGACTGCGGGTGCGCGGCCCTGCCGGCCTGACGGGTCCGGCGTCGACCGGAGCGGGCGCCGTCGGGGTCCGTCCGGCTGCCCGGGGCGCGGCGGGGCCGGCCGGGGCGCCCCCACCCCCCCCCCCTGCGGCGAGGCCCGGCCGGGGAGCACGGGCGCGCGCCGTCGATCGGTCAGGTCGCACCGGCCCGCGGTGCGACCCGACCGCGCCGCACGTCACGCGGCGGGACCGGCGTCCTTGCGGGGTCGACCCCGGCCGCGCTTGACCGCGACGACCTCGCCGCCGACGAACACCTCGGCGCCCCAGACGCCCCACGGCTCGTGCCGGTCGAGCGCGCCGGCGAGGCAGTCCGCGACCAGCGGGCACTGCCGGCACAGCGCCTTGGCGCGCTCCACCTCGGCGGTGCGCTCGGCGAACCAGAGCTCGGGGTCACCGGTGCGGCACGGCACCATGCCGGCCACGAGGGCGTCGAACTGGACGTCGGCGGCGGTGCCGGTCTGGGTGGGGGGCCAGGGACCGGAGCCGCCCTGGTCGACCGTGTCGAGCAGCGTGGTGAGCCGCACGGTGTCCTCCTGATGTCTTGCGGTTGAGCGAGTGGCAGGGACTCGGGCCGCTCGCTCCCCCAGACATCTGCTGGAGAACGACGAAGGCCGCGGAATCCGGTGGACTCCGCGGCCTGGTGGTTCAGGTCATCGCCTCAGATGACCGATCCCCTCACGACGGAGTCGGGTGCGAACGTGGGCTCGGTGTCGCCGAGGCCGCGCAGTCGCGTGCCGGTGGCGGGACGAGAGCCCCCCAGAAGATCGCTGCCGGTGGGCAGAGCGGACCCCTGGGACGTGCCGCCGGTGGATGCGTGGAACGGGAGCGCGATCGCGCGCTTGCCGAACCGATACGTCGTCGTCATCAAGGCAACACACCTCCTCACGCTCCAGGCCCTGCCTGCCTCCCGGCACAGCACGGCTCCCATCAGGACTCGACCACCGTAGACGCCCGCCCAGCGGGCGCACAACCGAATAAACGAGAAACCTCGGACCGGTTCGTCATCGGGGCTCGGGGACCGGTCCGGCCGGGACCGGCCGCCGGTTCAGCCGACCTCGCCCGCGGGCCTCCCCGCGACCAGGGCGAGCAGCTCCGGCCCGTAGCGATCGATCTTGGCCGGGCCGATGCCCTGCACCCGGGCGAGCTCGGGCACCGTGGTCGGCTTCAGCTCGGCGATCGCGGCGAGGGTCGCATCGCCCAGCACCGTGTAGGTGGGCTTCGCGGTGCGCCTGGCCAGGTCCGCGCGCCAGGACTCCAGCGCGGTGAGCAGGGCGGCGTCCACCTCGCCGGTCAGGCGTGGCACGGCGCGGGCCCGTCCGTCCCCGAACCGGGCCCGGCCCTCCTGCGGCCACAGACCGTCCAGGAACCGGGACCGGCGCCGGGTGCCCCGCCCGCCCGGCGTGCGGGACCGTCCGTAGGACAGCTCGAGGTGCTGACGGGCCCGGGTGACCCCGACGTAGAGCAGCCGGCGCTCCT
The DNA here is from genome assembly GCA_036404115.1 of Cellulomonas sp. GTDB lineage: Bacteria > Actinomycetota > Actinomycetes > Actinomycetales > Cellulomonadaceae > Cellulomonas. The sequence goes on along the minus strand of DASWPG010000042.1, from coordinate 52,632 downwards.
CCGCGAGGTCGGCGGCGGTGTCGGCGGAGGCCCACGGCAGCAGGCCGTCGCTCAGCCCGGCCAGGAACACGGCGTCCCACTCCAGCCCCTTGGCGGCGTGCAGCGAGGCGAGCGTGACGCCCTCCACGGTCGGCGCGTGCTGGGCCGCGGCGCGCTCGTCCAGGTCGGCGACCAGCTCGGCCACGGTCGCCCGGCGCCCGTCCCGCTGCGCGGCGGCGTCCAGGTCGTCCGCGAGCGCGACCAGCGCCTGCATCGTGTCCCACCGCTCGCGGGAGGCGCCCCGGGCGGCCGGCGGGTCGTCGGACCACCCGGCGGAGCGCAGCGCGTCCCGCACGGTCTCGGGCATCGGGGTGTCAGCGTCCGCCGCGACCGCCGCGCCGCGCAGCCGGACGATCGCGTCCCGCACCTCGCGCCGGGCGAAGAACCGCTCGCCGCCGCGCAGCACGTAGCCGATCCCGATCCCGGCGAGCGCCTGCTCGAACGCCTCGGACTGCGCGTTGGTCCGGTACAGCACGGCGATCTCGCTCGGCCGGGTGCCGGCGGCGATCAGCCGGGACGCACGGGTCGCGACCCCGGCGGCCTCGGCCTCGTCGTCGTCGTACACCGCGAACCGCACCGGGCCGCCGGACGGCCGCTGGGCGACCAGCTCGAGCGGCTCCCAGCGGACCGCCCCCCGCGGCGCACGGCGCAGCACCTCGTTCGCCAGCCCGACCACCTGCGGGGTGGAGCGGTAGTCCCGGACCAGGCGCACCACCGCCGCCTTCGGGTGCTCGACGGAGAACCGGGTCAGGTAGTGCGGGGTCGCGCCCGCGAAGGAGTAGATGGTCTGGCTCGGGTCGCCGACCACGCACAGCTCGTCGCGGCCGCCGAGCCACTGGTCCAGCAGGAACTTCTGCAGCGGGGAGATGTCCTGGTACTCGTCGACCACGAACCGCCGGTACTGGCCGCGCACCTCGTCCGCCACGGCGCCGTTCTCCACCAGCATCCCGGCGAGCAGCCAGAGGATGTCCTCCATGTCCATCACCTGCCGGGCGTCCTTGGCGTCCTCGTAGGCGGTGATCAGCCGCGCGACGGTCTGCGCGTCGTGGCCGGCCGGTGCGGGACGGCCCGCGTCCGCCGCGGCCCGGACGTAGTCCTCGGCGGTGATCCGAGAGACCTTGGCCCACTCGATCTCCGAGGCGAGGTCCCGCACCGAGACCCGGTCCACCGCCAGGCCGAGCCGGTGGCAGGCGTCCGCGACCACCGGAGCCTTCTGCGCCATCAGCTCGGGCAGCGGGCCGCCGACCACCCGCGGCCAGAAGTACCGCAGCTGGCGCAGCGCCGCGGCGTGGAACGTGCGCGCCTGCACCCCGGCGACACCGAGGTCGCGCAGCCGGGTGCGCATCTCCCCCGCGGCACGCGCGGTGAAGGTCACGGCGAGCACGCTGGTCGGCGCGTACACGCCGGACCGCACGCCGTAGGCGATCCGGTGCGTGATCGCGCGGGTCTTGCCGGTGCCGGCACCGGCCAGCACGCACACCGGCCCGGTGAGCGCGCGCGCGACCTCCCGCTGGTCGGGGTCGAGGGCGTCGAGCAGGTCGTCGGGGGACATCGGCACCGATCCTCGCACCCCGCGCCGACACCGCGGGCCCGAGGGTGGGCGTCCTCAGCCGGATCGCGGCGCCGCCGGGCTGTGAGACCTGGGCGGCGAGCAGCGGGACGGCGCGGGATGATCGGCGACCCGCCCGGTGTTCCAGACCGGGACGGCCCACCGGGCCACCACCGCGCTCCCGCACGAGAAGGACGACGCCGACGATGACCACGCAGCAGCTGCCCGCCGAGGGCACCGTGACGATGTACTCCACCACCTGGTGCGGGTACTGCCGCAGGCTCAAGAAGCAGCTCGACTCCGCCGGGATCGGCTACACCGAGGTCGACATCGAGGGGCTCGCCGACGCGGCGGCGTTCGTCGAGCAGGTCAACGGTGGCAACCAGACCGTGCCGACGGTGCTGTTCCCGGACGGCTCGGCTGCCACCAACCCGTCCCTGGTCGAGGTGCGCACCCGCCTCGGCGTGTAGCGGCGACCGCGCACGGCCCGCCGGCCCGCGGACGACCCCGGTCAGGCCGTCGCGGCGGGTGCGCCGGCAGCGGTCTCCGCAGACCCGGCAGCAGCGCCGGGCAGGCCGGCAGCGACGCTCGGCGCCCAGGTGCTGCCCGCGGGCCCCTCGGGCAGCACGCCACCGAACCACTCCTCGATCAGCGCTCGCGCGATCGAGGTCGCCGGCGGCGGCACCACCGTCCCGGCCGTGATCTCGCCGGCCAGCGACTCCCGGTCGAACCAGCGCGCCGACGCGATCTCGGTGCCGTCCACCGTGATCTCGGTGCTGAGCGCGGTCGCGCGGAAGCCGAGCATCAGCGAGGCGGGGAACGGCCACGGCTGGCTGCCCCGGTAGGCGACGTCCCCGACCACGACGGCGGTCTCCTCGCGGACCTCGCGCCGGACGGCGTGCTCGACCGACTCACCCGGCTCGACGAACCCGGCCAGCGTCGAGTACCGGGCCCCGGGCCACGCGGCGGAGTTCGCCAGCAGCAGCCGGTCGCGGGGGTCGACCACCGCCATGATCACCGCGGGATCGGTGCGCGGGTAGTGCTCGGTGCCGTCGGCCACGCACCGGCGCACCCAGCCGGCCTGCACGGCGATCGTGACCGCCCCGCACCGTGGGCAGCGGGGGTTGCGCACGTGCCACTCGAAGAGAGCGACCGCCGCGGTCGCCAGCCCGGCGTCCCGGGCCGACAGCACGGCCCCCACCTCGCGCAGCGCGGACCACACGATCCCGGGCGGCAGCGCGGCGCTGTCGGGGTCGGGCACGTGGTGCGCGACGTAGGCGGGGCCGGTCGGCGGGGCCTCCGTCACGGCGGCACCGGGCAGGCCGTCGGCGTCGTCGTGGCCGAGGAACGCCCAGCGCTCCTCCATCGAGCCGCTCGGCGCCCGCAGCGCGGCCTCCCGCGGCGAGAACAGCGCGAGCCCGACCTGCCGGCGCGTCCGGGTCGCCACGCGGCCGCCGCTGACCAGCAGCACCCGGGTCGACGGGTCGTCCAGCAGGCGGGCGAGCAGGTCGGGCTCCGAGCGCCGTTCCGCGGACCGATCGGTCACCGTGCGCGAGAGGGGCAGGTCGGTGTCGAACACCCGGCCACCGTACGCGCTGCGCCGAGGAGCGTCCGACGCCGCCGGTGCTCGCCCCGGGGACACGCCCGGGTCGGTCCCAGCCCGGGCGGTCGCGCGTGGTGGACCTACCCTGGGTCCGTGCGTTCTCCCCTGGCCCTGGCTGCGCTGGCGACCGTCGCGGTCCCCGGCTTCGATGCGCGAGACGTGCGCCCCGGACCGTCCACGGGTGATGACGACGTGGCCGTGGTGACCGACGGCCAGCGGCGCCGCTGGGTGGTGCGTGCCCCGCGGCACGCCGCGGCGGGTGCCGCGATGGAGGCCGAGCTGGTGCTGCTGTCCGCGCTCGCCGAGCAGGTGGACGCCGAGAAGCTGCCGTTCGACGTGCCGCGCACCGTCGGGGTCGCACCGCTGGAGGAGGGCGGCCGGGTGGTGGTGCACCGCGAGCTGCCCGGTCGGCCGGTGCAGCTGGAGCACCTGCGGCCCGGGCCGGGCGACGCCGCCTCGCTGGGGCGTGCGATCGCCGCGCTGCACGAGCTGCCGCCGTCCGTGATCGAGGACGCCGGTCTGCCGGTCTACGACGCCGCCTCCTACCGGCAGCGCCGGCTGGCCGAGGTCGACGAGGCCGCCAAGACCGGCCGGGTGCCCGCGACGCTGCTGCGCCGGTGGGAGGAGCGCCTGGAGGACGTCTCGATCTGGCGGTTCTCCCCTGTGGTGGTGCACGGCGACCTGTCGGCCGAGCACGTGCTGGTGGCCGACGGCCAGGTGACCGGGGTGCTGGCCTGGGGCGAGGCGAAGGTGGCCGATCCGGCGGACGACCTGTCCTGGCTGCTGGTCGCCGCCCCGCAGGACGCGGTGGACTCGATCATGGAGGCCTACCAGCTGCGCCGCACCGAGCTCACCGACCCGCACCTGGCCGAGCGCGCGCTGCTGGCCGGCGAGCTCGCCCTGGCCCGGTGGCTGCTGTACGGCGTGCGCTCCGGCGACGACGAGGTGGTGGCCGACGCGGTGCAGATGCTGGACGAGCTGGACGAGCAGACCCGCGAGGTCCCGGACCCCGGTCCGACGCCCGCCTGACCCCGCGGCGGTCCGACCGGCGGTCGCGCCACCGCCCGTGCCCGGCCGTCATCCGGCGCACCCCGCCGCGCCCCGGTCGTGGGCCGGTCGTCAGTCCGGGTCGGTCGTCGCGGCGAGCAGCAGCCGTTCGATCTCGTCCACCGCGAGCAGCCGCGCCGGACGCACCGTGCGCCCGGCGCCGACGTAGCAGAACGCCGCGCCGACCCGGTCCAGCGGGGTGCCGGTCCACCGGGACCATGCCAGCCGATACACGGCGAGCTGCAGCTCGCGCACCGCGACGGCGGCCGGGTCCGTCGGTGGGGCACCGGTCTTCCAGTCGACCACCACCACGGCGTCCGGCTCGGGGCGGTCCGGGTCGGGGAACACCGCGTCGATCCGCGAGCGCAGCACGTACCCGCCGACCACGGTCTCGACGTCCACCTCGACGGCCACCGGGACCGCGTCGGCCCACCCGGTGGCCAGGAACGCGGCGCGCAGCGCGGCCTCGTCGCCGTCCACGGGCACCGAGTCGTCGTCGGCGCCGGGCAGGTCGTCCAGGTCCACCAGCACCGACCGGCCGTAGAACGCCTCGACCCAGGCGTGGAACTGGGTGCCGCGGCGCGCCTGCGGCGAGGGACGCTGCGGCACCGGGCGACGCAGGGCGCGGGCGAACTCGCCCCGGTCGGCGGCCAGACGCACCACCGCGGAGGCGGACAGGTGCGCGGGCAGCTCGACCTCGGGCGGCGGGGCGGACAGCGCAGCGCGCTCGGCGAGCAGCAGGTCGGCGGTGCGGTCCCACCGGGTCGCGGGCCCGGGCGGGTCGAGCGGGCCGGCGCCGGCGCGCTCCCGGGCGGCCCGGACCGCCGCGGCCGCGGCCTGCACCGCCGGGCGCCGGGACACCTCGGCGAACCCGCTCGCGCCGCCCGACGGCCCCGCGTCGGTCCCCGCACCGGTGGCCGGCCCGGCCGCCGGTGCGTCCGGCCCCGCGAACGGGTCGGCGGGCCAGGTCGCGGCCGCCTGCACCTGGGTGCGCGGGTTCTGCTCGGCCGCGTCGGGCTCGGTCGCCCAGTCCGCCACCTGCGCGAGCCCGGCCTCGACCACCTCGGTGAGGAACAGGGACGGCGGGCGCACCCGGGTGCCGTCCCCCCACCACGCACCGGTCAGCAGCAGGGCCGAACGTGCCCGGGTGAACGCGACGTAGGCGAGCCGACGCTCCTCGGCCACCTGGTGCTCGCCCGCGTCGTGCAGGAACGCCTGCCGGCGCTGGTCCAGGTCCTTCGGGTCCGCGGCCCCGGCCAGCACCAGCTCGGGCAGGTCGGCGCGGTCGCCGCGCAGCGGGTAGGGCAGCGTGCCCAGCCCGGTGAGCCAGGCGGAGTCGACCGGGCCGTCCTTGCCCTGGGTGCGGGTGGCCGGCAGCCCGCCGTCCACCAGTCCGGCCACCGCCACGACGTCCCACTCCAGACCCTTGGCGGCGTGCACGGTGATCAGCTGCACGGCATCCGGGTCCGGCTCGGCCACCGGCATGTCCAGCCCGTTCTCGTGCGCGTCGGCCGACTCCAGCCAGGCCAGGAACCCGCCGAGGGTCGGCGCGTCGGTCGCGTCCGCGTACTGCACCGCGACCTGGCGGAACGCGTCCAGGTGCGCACGCGCCCGGCCGGGGCCGACACCGGGGCGGGCCGCCACCTCGATGTCCAGCCCCCACAGCCGCTCGGCGTGCACCACGAGCTCGGGCAGCGAGAGGTAGGTGTGCGACCGCAGCGCACGGAGCACCCGGCCGACGTCCACCAGCCGCTCGCGGCCGACCTCGGTCAGGCTGCGACCGCGCGCGCTGGTCCAGCCGGTCGGTGGCGGCTGGTCGACCGCGTCGACGATGCTGCGCTCGTCCACCACGTCGGCGACCGCGGCGTGCGGGGCGGACCGCCGGTCCAGGCCGCCGGCCAGCTCGCCGGACCAGGCGGCGAGAGCGTGCAGGTCGGCCGCACCGAGCCGGGTGCGCGCGCCGGTGAGCAGCCGCATCAGCGCGTCGCCCCGGGACGGGTCGTGCGCGGCCTGCAGCAGCGCCACCAGGTCGACCACCTCGGGGGTGGCGAGCAGCCCGCCGAGCCCGACCACCTCGACCGGCAGCCCGGCGGCCCGCAGCGCGCGGTGCAGCACCGCGAACTGGGCGCGCTTGCGGCAGAGCACGGCCGCGGTGACCCGCCCGGCACCCGGCCGGCCGACGGCGGGAGCGGCACCGGCGGCACCGCCCGGCCCGCTGCCGGCCGGGCTGGCCGGTGCCGCGGTGGCGGCCCGTCCGGACGCGCCCTCCTCGGGCCGCCAGCGGGCCGCGACGAACTCGGCGACCGCCTGCGCCTCCTCCTCCAGGGTCGGCGCGAGGTGGACCCGCACGTCGCCCGGACCGGCGCCGGGGCGGGCGGCGAGCTCGGGCAGGTCGACCGGTGCGCCGGCGGTGCGCAGCGGGGTCGCGACCAGGTTCGCGGCGGCCAGCACGGCGTGGTCGTTGCGCCACGAGGTGGACAGCTGGTGCACGTCGGCCCGGCGTCGCCCGCCGTCGGCGGTCGCCACCCAGAACGTCTCGGGGAAGCGTGCGAGCCCTCCGGCGCTGGCACCCCGCCAGCCGTAGATCGACTGGTGCGGGTCGCCGACCGCGGTCACCGGGTGGCCGCCGCCGAACAGCGAGGACAGCAGCACGAGCTGGGCGTACGAGGTGTCCTGGTACTCGTCCAGCAGCACCACCCGGAACCGCGCCCGCTCCCCCGCACCGACCTCCGGCACGTCCCGTGCCAGCCGCGCGGCGATCGCCACCTGGTCCCCGAAGTCCAGCGCGTCGGCGGCCCGTTTGCGCTCCCGGTACGACGCGACCAGGTCCAGCACCCGGCCGCGCTCGCGCAGGCCGGCGATCAGGTCGCGCACCTTGGCGTAGGGCGCGCGTGGCGGGGTGCCGGCCGGCGTGGCCTCGATCGTCTCCACCAGGGACTCGATGCCGCGGCGGGCGTCGTCCGGCGTCAGCAGGTGCTCGTCGAGCGCGCCGGACAGCGCCAGCACCGCCTCGACCACGGTGGACACGGCCGCGGTGGAGTCGAGGTCGGCGGTCCACTGCTCGACCACCTGGCTGGCGAGCTGCCACTGCGCGGCCTCGCCGAGCAGCCGGGCCGCCGGCTCGATCCCGAGGCGCAGGCCGTGGTCCGCCACCAGCGACGCGGCATAGGCGTTGTACGTGGACACGGTCGGCCGGGCCGTCGCGAGGAGCCCGGCCACGCCGTCGCCGGCCGCGGCGCTGCCGGCCCCGCCCCGGGCGCCCGTCAGCCCGGGCAGGCGCACGCCCTCCGCGGCAGCGGCCCGCGCCAGGTGCCGCAGCCGGCGCCGCACCCGCTCGGCCAGCTCGCCGGCGGCCTTGCGGGTGAACGTCAGCCCCAGCACCTCCTCGGGGGCGACCAGCCCGTTGGCGATCAGCCAGACCACCCGCGCCGCCATGGTCTCGGTCTTGCCGGAGCCGGCGCCGGCCACCACGAGCGCGGGCCGCAGCGGCGACTCGATCACCGCGACCTGCTCGTCGGTCGGCAGGTCGCGGCGCAGCAGCGTCGCGACGTCCCGAGCCGACAGCACCTGCTGCCCCGTCATCGGACCACCTGCCCGCCCTCGTCGCGCAGCGGGCAGGACCGGCGCACCGGGCACCGGTCGCACAGGCTGTTCGCCGTCGCCGCGAAGGAGGCCGCCGCCATCCGCTCCGCGACCTCCTCGATGTGCGTCCGGGCCCAGGACGGCTCCGCGCGCGAGTCCGGACCGAGCGCGGGCTGGGTGCGCAGCGCTGCGGTGCGCCGGTTCACGTCCGAGACGAACACCAGCTGGGCGCCGACGCTGCTCGCGCCCGCCGGCAGACCGTCCACCGCGCCGGCGTCCACCGCCAGCTGGTAGGCGCCGAGCTGCGGATTCGTGGTCGCCTCCTCGGCGGTCGGCGCGGACCGGCCGGTCTTGAGGTCGACCACGCGCACGGCCGGGCCCGGATCGGCCCCGTGGGGGGCGGCCCGGTCGAGATCTGCTCTGCCGGGATCGGCCTCGTCGGGGACGGCACGCTCCACCCGGTCGATGGTGCCGGTGACCAGCGCGCGGTCCAGGGCGAGCTCGAACCGGGCCTCGATCGCCAGCGGCTCCCCCGCGTGGGCCAGGTAGTCCGCCAGCCGGTCGACCATCGCGTCCGCCTTGCGACGTTCGAGGGTGGCCGGCCAGCCGGTGCCCAGGCCGAGCTCCGGCCAGCGACGGTCCAGCTCGGCGGCGAGCTCGGTGCGCCCGCCGGTGGGGTGCTCCTGCGCGAGGGCGTGCACCAGGGTGCCCAGCGCCTGCCGGTCGCTCTGCGGCGCGGTGCCGCCGGCGGCCTCGAGCGCCCAGCGCAGCGTGCAGGTGCCGGCGGTCTCGACCCGGGACGGCGAGACGGGCACCCGCTGCCCCACCGGCCACAGCGGAGCGTCCGAGGACGGCTCGGCCAGCCCGTGCCACTGCGCCGGGTCCGCGCCGTCCACCCCCGCGTCGGCCAGCCGCGCCAGCAGCGTCGCCGCCCCCGGGTCCGGCCGACCGTCCCGGGCGGTCCCCTCCAGGCGGGCGCGCAGCTCGGCCACGAGCCCGCGCAGGTCCAGCGGGGCGGGCACGGTGGTGCGACGCGGGTCGTCGTCTTCGTCGCTCGGCTCGACCAGGTCCAGGAACGGCGAGGGCTGCTGCTCGGAGTCGGCGACGGCAGTGACCAGCAGCAGGTGCCGCGCCCGGGAGACCGCCACCTGGAACGACCGCAGCTCGTCCGCCAGCACCGCGGCACGCGCCACCGCACCGGAGCCGTCCGACTCGGCCTCCCGACCGGCCAGCAGGTCCACCAGCGCCTGGGCGCCGAGCAGCGAGTCGCGCAGCCGCAGGTCCGGCCAGACGCCGTCCTGCACCCCGGCGACCACCACGACGTCCCACTCCCGGCCGGCCGCACCCGCCGGCGTGAGCACCGCGACGGCGTCCCGGCTGGCCCGTGCGGCGATGGTGTCCGACGGGAGATCCTGCGCCTCGATCCACTCCAGGAACACTCCCGGACCGGCCTGCGGCGACCGGTCGACGAACGTCTCCGCCGCACGGAACAGCGCCAGCACGGCGTCCAGGTCCCGGTCCGCGCGCGCACCACCCGCACCGCCCGCGAGCGCCGAACGCCGCCAGGGCTCGGCGAGACCGGCCGCGTCCCAGAGCGCCCACAGCACGGTCTGCGCGTCCGCGCCCGGCAGCCGGGCGGTCTCCCGCCCGCGCGCCAGCACCGTGGCCAGCCGCTCCACGGGTCGCCGGACCGCAGCCGGCAGCGAGGCCGCCCGTGCCGGGTCGGCCAGCACCTCGACCAGCAGGTCGTCGCTGCCCCGGCCTCCGCCGCCGGCGATCTCCTCGGCGCGCAGGGTGCGTCGCACCCGCCGCAGGCCGACCGCGTCGAGCCCGCCGAGCGGGGAGCAGAACAGCCGCGCGGCGGTCTCGGGGTCGAGCGCGCCGCCCGGCAGGACGTCGCCTGCGGTGCGGGCGTCGTCCGTGGCGCCGTCGACGTCCACCGGGCCGGTCAGCACGTCGTCCGGCAGCCCGGTCGCCCCGTCGTCCGCGGAGCCGGTCAGCACCTCGTCCAGCACGCAGCGCAGCGCGTCCAGCAGCGGCCGCACCGCAGGCTCGTCCCGCAGCGGCACGTCGCTGCCGACCACCGACACCGGCACCTGCGCGGAGCCCAGCGCCCGGCGCAGCGCGGTGACCTGCGCGCCGGTCCGCGCGATCACCGCCATCCTGGACCACGGCACCCCGTGCTCCAGCCGGGCCGTGCGCAGGGTGTGCGCCGCGTAGGCAGCCTCCTGCGCGCCGCTGGGCAGCACGGCGGTGCGCACCAGGTCCCGCAGGTCCGTGCCGGACGAGCCGCCCACGCCGGCCGAGCCGTCCGGGCCGGTCGGACCCTGCGCCACGGCCCGCCGGTGCGTCGCGCCGCCGACCACGACGATCCGCTCCGCGACCCGCGCGACGACCGCACGCACCGCCGGGCCGTGCCGCCGCACCGCGGTGAGCGTCATCCGCTCGGCGCCGAGCTCCCCGGGTCCGGTGCCCGCCACGTCGGCCCGGCCGACCAGCGCGGGCGTCGCCCCGCGGAAGGTCTGCACCGCGGCGTCCGGGTCGGCGAGCAGCAGCAGCCGGGAGCCGTCCGCCGCGAGCACCTGCAGCAGCCGGGCGGTGGCCTCGGTCGCCTCCTGGTAGTCGTCCACCACCACCAGGCGCCACCGGGGCCGGGGCCGGCCCGGCAGCTCGGTCTCCCAGTGCAGCAGCGCCTCGGCGGCCTCCTCGACCACCACCGCGGGGTCGTAGCGGGCGCCCGCGTCCGGCGTCCCGGCGCGCAGCGTCATCACGTCCAGGTACTCCCCGTACAGCGCGGCGGCGGCGACCCACTCCGGCCGGTCGTGCCGGTGGCCGAGCGCGGCCAGCCCCTCGGGCGGCACGCCGCGCTCGGCGGCCCGCATCAGCAGGTCGCGCAGCTCGCCGCGGAACGAGCGCAGGGGCAGGGCGTCGGCCGGGACCCGCGCCGGCCAGACGATCGGCACCCCCTCGCCCGCGACGTGCCCGCCGACCAGCTCGGCGAGCGCGAGGTCCTGCTCGGGGCCGGAGATCAGCGTCGGTACGGGCTCGCCGAGCAGCGTCGCCCGCGCCCGCAGCACGGCGAACGCCAGCGCCGCCGGGGTGCGCACCATCGTCTGCCCGGTGGTGCGGCGCAGCCGGGAGCCCAGCCGGTCGCGCAGGTCCGCCGCCGCCCGTCGCCCGGCGGCCAGCACCAGCACGTCGTCCGGGCGCACCGGGCCTGCTCCCGGCCACCCCCGCGGCCCGCGGTCGCCGGGCACCTCGCGGCGGTCGTCCTCCCGGTCGAGACCCGCCTCCTCGTCCAGCAGCGCGGCGACGGCCTCCACCGCGAGCGTGGACTTCCCTGCGCCGGCCGCCCCCACCACGAGCAGCGCGCGGTCCCGCCCGTCGAGCAGGCGGCGGACCACGGCGTGCTGGTCGGGACCGAGCACCAGCCGCTCCGGCACGTCCGCGAGCACGGGGCGCACCAGGCGCAGCGCGGTACCGGCGGGGGGTGGCGGGGTCACGGCCCGATCCCATCACACGGGACCGACAGCCGAGGCCCGGACCAGCCGTGGCATCATCGGCCGATGGAGACCGGCGCAGCAGGACGCACCCGGTCGCTGCGCATGCCCCGTGACCTGCGACGTGCGCAGGTGCTCCGGATCGCGCAGGACCTGTTCACCACCGAGGGGTTCCACCACGTGTCGATGGACGACATCGCGGACCGGGCCCAGGTCAGCAAGCCGGTGCTCTACCGGCACTTCCCGTCCAAGCTCGACCTCTACCTGACGGTGGTGGACGCGCGAGGCGCGGAGCTGCTGTCGGCGGTGGACGCCGCCGTCGCCACCCATCCGCCGGGCGAGATCAGGCCGCACGACGCCCGCGCGGTGGTCCGGGGCGTGGTCCGGGCGTACCTGGAGTTCGTGGACGGCGCGGGCGAGTCGTCGGCGCTGCTGTTCGAGTCGGACGTGCGGCACGACCTGGAGGTGCGCACCCGCGTGGAGCGGGCCACCGCGGCGATCACGCTGCGGCTGGAGCGGGTGCTCTGCGACATCGCGGGGGTGGCGCCCGCGGTGGCGGCCGAGCTCGCGCCGACGGTCGCGGCGATGGCCCAGGCCGCGGCGACCCGTCGGCTGCGCGCCCCGGGTGCGTCCGACGCTGCCGGAACCGGCGAGGCACCGGACGCGCGCGAGTCGGCGGCGCTGGTCGCCCGGCTCGTCTGGGGCGGGATCGCGGACTTCGTCCTCGACGACGACCCGGAGGACGAGCCGGACCGGGCCGACCGCCGGGACCCCGGCGACGGCCCGCTCTCGGCCCACGGCGAACGCGGCCCCGCCGACCGTTCCACGGCGGACGGCTCGGCCTAGGATGACCGGACGCCCACGGCCCCGGCCGCCGGGCGTCGCAGCCACCGGACGAACGAGGAGACGACGAAGCGTGGACATCACGATCGGTGTGCAGAACCTGCCGCGCGAGCTGGTGATCGAGTCGGACCAGAGCGCCGAGGAGGTCACCGCCGCCGTCACCGCGGCGCTGGGCGGCAAGCCCGCCCTGGAGCTGGTGGACGCCCGGGGCCGCCGGGTGATCGTGCCCTCGAGCTCGATCGGCTATGTCGAGATCGGCACCGAGAGCAAGGGGCGCGTGGGCTTCGGCGCCGTCTGATCGCGCCACGCCCGACCCAGGTCGACGGCCCGTGCCCCGAGCGGGTGCGGGCCTTCGTGCTGCTCGGCCCGCCCGGCCGCGGGTGCGGGGCCGTCGGGCAGCGGGGTTTCAGACAGCGGGCCGTCAGGCCGTCAGGCCGAGCCGGGACATCCGCCGGGTGTGCTCGGCGGTGAGCTCGCCGAACAGCCGCGGCGCCGCCTCGTCCGCGGTGCCGGCCGGCGCGCCGGCCCCGGTGACGGCGGCATCCGCAGATCCGCCGGCGGCAGGCCGGTTCACCAGCCGGACCAGCGCGGGGTGGCCGGCCAGCGCCTGCTGCACCACGCCCAGCGCCTCGCCGGCCAGCCGGCGGCCCCAGAGCGCGAGCCGGGACACCAGTACCGCGTCCTGAGATCCGGCCGACTCCAGCTCGGCGACCGCGAGCTCGGCGTGCGCGGCGTCGTCCAGCACCTCGGTCAGCAGCACGCGCGAGCGCTCGTCCACCGCGCCGGCCGCGATCCGGCAGAAGTCGTCCGAGACCCCCTCGGCGACGTAGGACCGCAGCAGCCGCTCCCACCAGGTGCTCGGCTGGGTGCGGCTGTCGAAGTCGTCCAGCAGCTCGGCGTAGGCGCCGATCCGGGCCTCCGGGTCGCCCCCGAGCTCGGTCACCCGGGCGAGCACCCGGTCCCGGCGGACGACGGCAGCGGCAGCGAGCCGGCTGAGCTCGAGCTGCTGGGCCACGTGCGGGGCGGCAGCGGCGTCCTCCGCCAGCCGCCCGAAGGCCACGTGCTGCAGGTGGGCGACCAGCGCCAGCAGCTCGATCGTGTCCACGTCGGCGGCGTCGCCGGACGTGCGGGGCTGATCTGCTCGGGCCGCCTCGGTCATCCGCTGATCGTAGCCCGCCGGGCGCGTCTGCCCGCGACCCACCTTCTGGCCGGACGCCCCGCCGGGTACGATGGTCGCCAGCACAGGGCATCTCGCGTACTGGTGGTGGGGAGACGCGGCAACGTCGCCGTACCCCGAAAGGTCTTCCTGTGTCCGCGTTCTCCGCCTACGGCCGGCTGTTCCGGCTGGCCGGTCCCCTGTACGTCGTCGTCGCCTTCCTCGGGCGGCTCCCCCTCGCGATGAGCCAGCTCGGCACCCTGCTGCTGGTCTCGGGCGCCACCGGCACCTACGGCACGGGCGGCCTCGCCGCGGGAGCGCTCGCGGTCGCGAACGCGATCGGCGCCCCGGTCGCCGGCAACCTGGCCGACCGCTACGGGCAGCGCCCGGTGGTCCTGGTGCAGTCCGTCGCCGCCTCGGCCGCGCTGCTGACGCTGACCACGCTGGCCGACGGCGGGGCGAGCGGCACCGTGCTGGTGGCCGCGGCCGCCGTCACCGGCCTCGCGCTGCCGCAGGTCGGCCCGCTGGCCCGGGTGCGCTGGCGTCCGATCACCGCCGCCGCCGGCCCCGAGCAGCGCCGGCTGGTGGACGCGGCGTTCTCCTACGAGGGCGCGATGGACGAGGCGTCGTTCGCGATCGGCCCGGCGCTGGTCGGTGTCGCGGCCGTCGTGCTGTCCCCCGCCGGCGCCCTGCGCGCCGCCGCCGTGCTGCTGATCGTGTTCGGCACCGCGTTCGCCCTGCACCCCACCGCCCGGCTGACCGGCCACGCCGCCGGCAGCCGGGCGCAGTCGACCGGTCGGCTGCTCACGGTCACGTTCTGCGTGCTGTTCGTCGCGCAGACCGTGGTCGGCGTGCTGTTCGGTGCCACGCAGACCGGCACCACGGTGCTCGCCACCCAGGCGGGCCAGCCCGGGATCGCCGGCCTGATCCACGCCCTGCTCGGCATCGGCAGCGCGCTCGCCGGCCTCAGCACCGCGCTGATCCCGGCCCGGTTCGGCCAGGAGCGCCGGGTGCTGGTCGCCGCCGGCGCGCTGGTGCTGCTGTCCCTGCCGCTGCTGCTGGTGAACAGCCTGGGCACGCTCGCGATCGCGGTCGCCGCGCTCGGTTTCGCGGTCGCGCCGTACATGATCGGCGTGTTCTCGCTCGGCGAGCGGGTCGTGTCGCCGGCCCGCGCCGCCGCCGCGATGACCGCGCTGGCCAGCGCCACCGGTGTCGGCTACGCCCTCGGGTCCAGCGTCGCCGGCCGGCTGGCCGACGCCGACGGCTTCCGGGCGGCCTTCATGGTGACCTGCTCCGCGACCGTGGTCGCACTGCTGCTCGCCGTCACCCAGCAGCGCCGGCTGCGTACCGCCCTCGACCGCGCCGCGGCGCACGAGGCGGCCCAGGAGGAGTCCGCCGAGACCACCCCGGACGAGGTCGCGTCGCTCGCCTGAGCACCGCGCGGGGCGCCGTCGGCGCGGATGTCCGGGCATGAACCGGTACGCCTGCGTATGCTGTGCCCGTACATCGGTTGCCCGGTCGTTTCGACCACGATGCGCCGAGCGGGCCGCGGCGGTCGAACCGGCGCCCGGGCCGCTCCCGACTGAGATGCACGATCGGCTTCCGGACCACAGCAGTGGCGATGCCCGTCGCAGACCCCGGACGAGACCGACCGGACGCGACGCGCGGCACGTCACCTGACGAGTGAAGAGCTGTCCGTGACATCGATCGAACCCGACCTGACCGACGCGAGCCTGCCCGAGGACGTGGCCGTCGGCACCATCCCGACCGTGACCACCGCCTCCTCGGTGCAGGCGCAGGACGTCACCTTCGCGGACTTCGACGTCCGCCCCGAGATCGTCGCCGCACTGGCCGACGCCGGGATCACCGCCCCGTTCCCGATCCAGGCGATGACCCTGCCGGTCGCGCTCGCCGGGCACGACATCATCGGCCAGGCCAAGACCGGCACCGGCAAGACCCTCGGCTTCGGCGTCCCGCTGCTGCACCGGGTGGTCGCACCGGGCGAGGAGGGCTTCGACGCCCTGCCCGCGCCGGGCAAGCCGCAGGCCCTCGTGGTGGTGCCGACCCGCGAGCTCGCGGTGCAGGTGGCCGGCGACCTGGAGACGGCCTCGAAGCGCCGCTCGGTGCGGGTGGCCCTGCTGTACGGCGGCCGCGCGTACGAGCCGCAGATCGAGATGCTGCGCACCGGTGTCGAGGTGGTCGTCGGCACCCCCGGCCGGATGATCGACCTGATGAACCAGGGGCACCTCGACCTCAGCCGGGTGCGCTGCGTGGTGCTGGACGAGGCCGACGAGATGCTGGACCTCGGCTTCCTGCCCGACGTCGAGAAGCTGCTGGCGCGCACCCCCGCCTCACGGCACACCATGCTGTTCTCGGCCACCATGCCGGGCGCCGTGGTCGCGATGGCCCGGCGCTACATGACGCAGCCCACGCACATCCGCGCCAGCGAGCCGGACGACGTCGGCCAGACCGTGAAGAACATCAAGCAGGTCGTGTACCGTGCGCACGCGCTGGACAAGATCGAGGTGCTGGCCCGGCTGCTGCAGGCCGAGGGCCGCGGGCTGACGATCGTGTTCGCCCGCACCAAGCGCACCGCCGCCAAGGTCGCCGACGAGCTCGTCGACCGCGGGTTCGCCGCCGGCGCTCTGCACGGCGACCTCGGCCAGGGCGCTCGCGAGCAGGCGCTGCGCGCGTTCCGGCACGGCAAGGTCGACGTGCTGGTCGCCACCGACGTCGCGGCCCGCGGCATCGACGTGGACGACGTCACGCACGTGGTCAACTACCAGTGCCCCGAGGACGAGAAGACCTACCTGCACCGCACCGGCCGCACCGGCCGCGCCGGGCACAAGGGCACCGCCGTCACGTTCGTCGACTGGGACGACGTGCCGCGCTGGTCGCTGATCGACAAGGCGCTCGGCCTGGGCATCCCGTCCCCGGTCGAGACCTACTCCACCTCGCCGCACCTGTTCGAGGACCTGCACATCCCGGCCGGGACCACCGGGCGCCTGCCCCGCTCCAAGCGGACCCGCGAGGGCCTGGACGCAGAGACGCTGGAGGACCTGGGCGAGACCGGCAAGCGGCACGCCTCGGCCGTCCGCGGCTCGCGGGACCGGGACCGGGACCGGGACGGCGCGCGTGGGCGCGACGGCGATCGCGGACGCTCGCGTGACGGCGGCTCCCGTGACGGCTCGGGCCGGGGCGAGGGTCGTGGCGACCGTCCGGCACGGCAGCGCACCCGCAGCGGCGGCTCGGCGGTCACGGCGGGGTCGGCGAGCGCGACGGTTCCGGCCGGCACCAGCGCGTCCGTCGGAGCCGAGAGCGCACCGGCCGCCGGCGGGCTGTCGGCCGGGGCCCTCGGCTCCGACGCACCGGCCGATGCCGGCGCCGCGCGTCGTCGGCGCAACCGCCGCCGCACCCGGGGCGGCCAGCCGACCGGTGCGCCCGAGGCCACCGGGGCTCCCGAGGCCTGAGCCCGCGCACGCACCCCGCCGAGGCTGCACCGCCGGTCGCCTGCTGAGCCAGGGCACGACCGGCGGTGCGGTCTCGTCGCGCGTCCGGGTGCGGGCGGCTCGCCGGGGCACCGGGTGATCGGCCCCGGATGGCGGGCACCCCGCCGAACCGCACGCAGCGGAGCAGGAGCCCGCCGCGGGTCGACGGTGCCGACGACGCACCTCGTCGACCGGCCGGGACCCGTCGGCCGGGCGAGCGCGGTCAGCCCAGCGCGATGAACGCCTTCACGGCGTCCGCGACCAGCTGCACCGCGATCGCGGCGAGCAGCAGGCCGGCGATCCGGGTGACCAGCGTCGTGCCGGAGTCCCCGAGCAGGCGGTGGATCGACCCGGCGAACCGCATGGCCAGCCAGAGGCAGAGGTGCACCGCCAGGATGCCGAGGGCGATCGCCACCCAGTCGGCGAGGGTGCCGTCGCTCTGCTGGACGAACACCATGGTGGCGACGATGGCGCCGGGGCCGGCGAGCAGCGGGGTGCCGAGCGGCACCAGGGCCACGTTGACCTTGGAGTTGCCGGACGGCTGCGGCTCCTCGGACCTGCCGGTCAGGAGCTCCATCGCGACCAGCAGGAGCAGCAGGCCGCCGGACGCCTGCAGCGCGGGCAACGAGATGTGCATGTAGCTGAGCAGGCTCTGCCCGAACACGGCGAACACCACGATCACGCCGAACGCCACCGCGATCGCCTGCCGGGCGGCCCGGTTGCGCTGGTCCCGCGTCATCGCACCGGTCAGGCCGATGAAGATCGGCACGGTCCCGGGCGGGTCCATGATGACGAACAGGGTGATGAACACCTCGGACAGCAGGCGCCAGTCGATCAGGCCGCTCATGGCCGCACCACCTGCGTCCGGCCCTGCGCCTCGATCTCGGCCAGCACCTCCGGGGCGGTCAGGTTCTCCCCCAGCCGGTTCGGCTTGCCCGCGCCGTGGTAGTCGCTGGAGCCGGTCACCAGCAGCCCCAGCCGGTCGGCCAGCGCCGCGAGCCGGCTGCGCTGCGCGGCGTCGTGGTCGCGGTGCCGCACCTCCAGCCCGGCCAGCCCGGCCTCGACCAGCTCGACGACGGCCTCGTCCGGCACGATCCGGCCCCGACCGTCCGCGCCGGGGTGCGCGAACACCGGCACGCCGCCGGCGGCCCGGATCGCCGTGACCGCGTCGGTCGCCTCGGGGGCCCGGTAGGGCACGTAGTAGCCGGCACCGGTGGACAGCACACCCGCGAAGGCCGCGGTGCGGTCCGCCGCGATGCCGAGGGCCACCAGGGCGTCCGCGATGTGCGGGCGGCCGACGACGGTGCCGGACGCCTGCTGGGCGAGCACGTCGTCCCAGGTGATCGGGTAGTCGACGGCCAGCCGCTCGACGATGGCCCGGCCGCGGTGCAGGCGGGCGTCCCGGGTGCGGCCGATCAGCTCGGCCAGCGCGGGGTGCGCGGGATCCTGCAGGTAGGACAGCAGGTGCACGCTCACGCCGTGCGAGACGGCGGAGACCTCGGTGCCGGGCACCAGGACGACGCCGACCCGGAGGGCGGCCTCGGCGGCCTCGGCCCAGCCGCTGGTCGTGTCGTGGTCGGTCAGCGCGACCACGTCCAGCCCGTCGGCGGCCGCCGACGCCAGCACCCCGGCCGGCGGCTCGGTGCCGTCCGAGGCCGTGGAGTGGGTGTGGAGGTCGATGCGCACCGCGGAAGCGTACCGTCGCGGTCACGGTCGGCGCCGCGGTGCCAGACTGGGAACCATGTCCACCGAACCCACCGCGCCCGCCGCCGACCAGTCGCTCGCCGCCCGGGGGCAGAACCGCAGCCAGCGTCCGTCGTCCAGCGCGTTCCTCGCGTGGGTGACGTCGGGGTGGGCGGAGCGCCCGGCGAGCAGCGTCGTCCAGGGACCCGCCGCGCCCTACACCGCGGTGCGCCGCGCCCGGCTCGCCGCGCAGTTCCCGGGCGAGCGCCTGGTGATCCCGGCCGGCGGCTTCAAGGTGCGCTCGAACGACTGCGACTACCGGTTCCGGCCGCACTCGGCGTTCGCGCACCTGACCGGGCTGGGCTCGGAGCAGGAGCCCGACGCGGTGCTGGTGCTGCACCCCGCCGCCGAGGGCGAGGGCGACGAGCTGCCGGACGGCGGCCGGTCCACGCACCGTGCGGTGCTGTACATGCGGCCGCTGGCCGGGCGGGACACCGAGGAGTTCTTCGCGGACTCCCGGTACGGCGAGTTCTGGGTGGGCGCCCGCCCGACGCTGGAGGACATGGCCACCGCCACCGGCATCCGCACGGCGCACAGCGACGACCTGCGCGACGCGCTGGCCAAGGACGTCGGCTACGACGGCATCCGGCTGCTGGTGCTGCCGGACGCCGACCCGGCGGTGGAGGCCGTGGTCGAGGAGATCCGCGCGACCGAGGACGCCGGCGAGCAGGACGCGACCCTGGCGGAGGCGCTGTCCGAGCTGCGCCTGGTCAAGGACGCGTACGAGGTCGGCGAGCTGCGGTCCGCGGTGGCCGCGACCGTCACCGGCTTCGAGGAGACCGTCCGCCGGCTGCCGGAGGCCGTCGCGCACCGGCGCGGCGAGCGGGTGATCGAGGGGACGTTCCTGGACGTCGCGCGTCGAGAGGGCAACGCGGTCGGCTACGAGACGATCGCCGCGGCCGGTCCGCACGCCACCACGCTGCACTGGACCGACAACGACGGCCAGGTCCGTCCGGGCGAGCTGGTGCTGATCGACGCCGGCGTCGAGGTGGACTCCCTCTACACCGCCGACGTCACCCGTACCCTGCCGGTGGACGGCACCTTCACCGACGCGCAGCGCCGCGTGTACCAGGCCGTGCTGGACGCGGCCGACGCGGCGTTCGAGGTGGCGGTGCCGGGCAACCGGTTCCGGGACGTGCACGCCGCGGCGATGGCGGTGATCGCGGCCCGGCTGGACGAGTGGGGCATGCTGCCGGTCAGCGCCGCCGAGTCGCTGGACCCCGAGGGTCAGCAGCACCGCCGGTGGATGGTGCACGGCACCAGCCACCACCTCGGCCTGGACGTGCACGACTGCGCGCAGGCCCGCCGCGAGATGTACCTGGACGCGGTGATCGAGCCCGGGATGGTGTTCACCATCGAGCCCGGCCTGTACTTCCAGAGCGACGACCTGCGGGTGCCCGCCGAGCTGCGCGGGATCGGCGTGCGGATCGAGGACGACGTTCTGGTGACGGCGGACGGCAACGAGAACCTGTCCGCCGGGCTGCCCCGTCGGCCGCAGGACGTCGAGACCTGGATGGCGGACCTGCGGGAGCGCTGACCCGGTCGGGGTCGGGCCGCGGCGGCGCCGCGGTCAGACCTGCGGGTCGGTCACGGCCGCGGGTCGGTCACGCCTGCGGGTCGGTCGGCGGCCGGAGCTGGCCGTAGCGGGGCTCGACCGGCGGGACGGCCTCGGCGGCGGCCTCCGGCTGGGGCTGCGTCACGGGCTGCTCCTGCGCCACCGGCTGCTGCGCGGCGACCGGCTGCTCGGCGGCGACGGGCTGCTGGGGCGCGACCGGCTGCGGGGCAGCCGGCTGCGGCGCGTACTGCCCGTACTGCGGCACCGCCGGTGCCGGGGCGGGCTGCGCCGCGCCCGGCTGGGGGGCGAGCTGTCCGTACTGCGGCTGCGCGGGCGCGGGCGCCGGGGCGCCGGGCACCGGCTGCGGGCGGACCGCCGACGGGGCGGCGGCCTGCGCTGCGGCCTGCGGGGCGCCGAGCTCCGCGAGCAGGCCGCGCGCCTCGTGCGCCCGCTCGCGCTGGCAGAGCACCGCGTACTGCGACGCGACGATCTGGCTCTGCGAGGTGAAGTCCCGCTTGCCGCCGGTGGTGGCGTACAGGATCACCGAGAGCAGCAGGCCGAACCCGCCGCCGACCAGGATCGAGGTGAGCAGGATGCCGCCGTTCGCCGAGTTCAGCACGAACAGCAGGCCGACGAACATGCCGAACCAGGCGCCCGAGCCGAAGCCGGTCAGCGCCACCCGCGGGTAGGACAGCCGTCCGGTGACCCGCTCGACCATCTTCAGCTCGGTGCCGACGATCGTGACCAGCTGCACCGGGAACTGCTTGTCGGACAGGTGGTCGACGGCCCGCTGCGCCTCCAGGTACGTGCCGTAGGACGCGATCGTCTCGCCCTGCGGCAGGGTGGGGGTGGAGGGGACGCGGGAGCCACCGGTGAAGGACATGAGTCCATCCTGTCCCAGCCCGGAGGGTCCCGCCAGGGCTGACACCGTGCCTGCAGCGAACTCTGCGGCAGCACTCAGCAAACGCCCAGGCGATGCCACGTCAGGCCGACGGACGACCGCTCGGACGGCCCGTCGCACCGCACGTCACCCGTCCGACACGGACCCGTCGTGCGCTCGTTGCGCGACCGGGCTCCCTCCGCGTCTAGGCTGACCCGCGTGAGCGGCACCGGGCCCCGGGTCTTCGTCGCGCGCCTCGCCGGGACCTCCGTCTTCGACCCCATCGGTGACCAGGTCGGCAGGGTGCGCGACGTCGTCGTGCTGCTGCGCCCCAAGGGCGCGCCCCGCGCGGTCGGCCTGGTGATCGAGGTGCCCGGACGGCGCCGGGTGTTCGTGCCGCTGACCAGGGTGACCGCGATCGACGCCGGGCAGGTCATCTCGACCGGCCTGGTGAACATGCGCCGGTTCGAGCAGCGGCCGTTCGAGACGCTGGTGGTCGGTGAGCTGTTCGACCGCACGGTGCGTCTCACGGACGGCTCCGGGTCGGCCACCGTCGAGGACGTCGCGATCGAGCGGCAGCGCAACGGCGACTGGCTGGTCACCAAGGTGTTCGTCCGGCACCACCGCGGCGGGCGGGGCGGGCTGCTGCGCCGGCGCGGCACGACCGAGCTGCTGGAGATCGACGA
Source organism: Cellulomonas sp. (assembly GCA_036404115.1). Taxonomy (GTDB): domain Bacteria; phylum Actinomycetota; class Actinomycetes; order Actinomycetales; family Cellulomonadaceae; genus Cellulomonas. Next base: position 30,961 of record DASWPG010000042.1, on the reverse strand, counting down.
GATCGCCGGGCTGGCGCGCACCGACGACGCCCAGGGCGCGACGCTGCTGCTGGCGCAGTACGACGAGCTGAAGCCCGCCGACCTGGCCGACGTGCTGCACGACCTGGGGACCACGCGCCGGCTGGAGGTCGCCTCCGCCCTGGACAACGAGCGGCTGGCCGACGTGCTGGAGGAGCTGCCCGAGGACGACCAGGTCGCGATCCTGTCCGGCCTGGAGCGCACCCGCGCCGCGGACGTGCTGGAGGCCATGCAGCCGGACGACGCCGCCGACCTGCTCGGCGAGCTGCCGGTCGAGGAGGCCGCCGAGCTGCTGGAGCTGATGGAGCCGGAGGAGGCGAGGGACGTCCGCCGGCTGCTCGCGTACGAGGAGAACACCGCGGGCGGCCTGATGACCACCGAACCGGTGATCCTCGGCCCGGAGACGCCGATCGCCGCGGCCCTGGCGCACGTGCGCCGCCGCGACCTCACGCCGGCGCTGGCCTCGATGGTGTTCGTGGTCCGCCCGCCGCTGGAGACCCCGACCGGCCGGTTCATCGGCGTGGTGCACCTGCAGCGCCTGCTGCGCGAGCCGCCGCACGAGCCGATCGGCTCGCTGGTGGACACCGACATCGACCCGGTGCTGGTGGACACGCCGCTGCTGGTGGTCACCCGCCGGATGGCGACCTACGACCTGCTGGCGATCCCGGTCGTGGACGACGACCGTCGGCTGCTCGGTGCGGTCAGCGTCGACGACGTCCTGGACCATCTGCTGCCGGAGGACTGGCGCGAGACGGACGAGGAGGTGCAGCCGGCGACGCGCACCTCGGGGGCACCCACCGCGACGACCATCACGACCCCGAGGGGAGGCCCCGGTGCCTGAGCGGCTCGACACCCCGAAGGCGGCACGCCGCTCTCTGCTGCCCAAGGTGCAGCCCGACGCGTTCGGCAAGGTCTCCGAGGGCATCGCCCGGTTCATGGGCACCCCGACCTTCCTGATCTGGCTGAGCCTGTTCTGCATCGCCTGGCTGACCTGGAACTCCATCGGCCCGGCGGACCTGCGGTTCGACAAGGCCGCCAACGGCTTCACGGCGCTGACCCTGATGCTCTCGTTGCAGGCGTCGTACTCCTCGCCGCTGATCCTGCTCGCGCAGAACCGGCAGGTCGACCGGGACCGGGTGCAGGCCGAGCAGGACCGCCAGGGCGCCGAGCGCAACCTGGCCGACACCGAGTTCCTGGCCCGGGAGATGGCCGCGCTGCGCATCGCGCTCTCCGAGGTCGCCACCCGCGACTTCGTGCGGTCCGAGCTGCGCAACCTGCTGGAGGAGATCGCCGGTGAGCGCGAGCCGCACGACGACGAGGAGCCGGACTCCCCGCCCGAGCGTCCGCTGACCCGGCGGCCCGACTCCCCGGTGCCGCCGGGCCGCTGAGGTCCGGCGCCCCGGTCCGGCGGCGCCGGGCCGGGACCGACCTACGATGGACCCCATGCCCGTCGTCCTGGACCACCGCGACCCCGAGGCGGTCGCCACCGCCGTCCGCACCGCGCTCGCCGCCGTGCAGGACCCGGAGATCCGCCGGCCGATCACCGACCTGGGCATGGTGCGCTCGGTGGACGTCGACACCTCGGGCGACGCCGGCGCCCGCGTGACGGTCGGCATCGACCTGACCACGGCCGGCTGCCCGTTGAAGGACACCATCACGAAGGACGTCACCGCCGCCGTGCAGGCGATCGAGGGCGTCGCCGAGGTGCGGATGGCCCTCGGCGTGATGAGCGCCGAGCAGCGCGCCAAGCTCACCGAGCGGCTGCGCGGCAGCGCCGAGCCGGTGATCCCGTTCTCCCAGCCGACCTCGCTGACCAAGCTGTTCGCGGTGGCCTCCGGCAAGGGCGGCGTCGGCAAGTCCTCCGTGACCGCGAACCTCGCGGTGGCGATGGCCGCCGACGGCCTGCGGGTCGGCGTGGTGGACGCGGACATCTACGGCTTCTCGATCCCCCGGATGCTCGGCGTGACCCAGCCGCCGACCCGGGTGGACGAGATGCTGCTGCCGCCGATCGCGCACGAGGTCAAGGTGATCTCGATCGGCATGTTCGTCCCGCCGGGCCAGGCCGTGGTGTGGCGCGGCCCGATGCTGCACCGGGCGATCCAGCAGTTCCTCGCGGACGTGTTCTGGGGCGACCTGGACGTGCTGCTGCTCGACCTGCCGCCCGGGACCGGCGACGTGGCGATCTCGATCGCCCAGCTGCTGCCGACCAGCGAGCTGCTGATCGTGACGACCCCGCAGCTGGCCGCCGCGGAGGTCGCCGAGCGCGCCGGCTCGATCGCCACCCAGACCCGGCAGGGTGTGGTCGGCGTGGTGGAGAACATGGCCTGGCTGGATCAGCCCGACGGCTCCCGGCTGGAGATCTTCGGCTCCGGCGGCGGCGAGCGCGTCGCGGCGAACCTGTCCCGCTCCACCGGCGGCACCGTCCCGCTGCTCGGCCAGGTGCCGCTGGACGTCCGGCTGCGCGAGGCCGGCGACGGCGGCACGCCGGTGGTGCTGACCGACCCCGGGTCCGCCGCCGCGCAGGCGCTGCAGGGGGTGGCCCGCACGCTGGCCGCACGGTCCCGCGGGCTGGCCGGGAAGTCGCTCGGGCTGACGCCGGTCGGTCGCTGACCGCCGACCACCGCGCCCGGCACCGACGGCAGAGCGGGCACCGGGATCGTCATGCACGAGCTCGCTGCAGACCTCTCTGCCGGCGACGCCGAACCCATCGTCCTCCTCGACCCGACCGGCTGACCGCAGCGCGACCCTTCCGGGGCGAGCGTCCAGAGCTCGCGCCGATCTGTCCCCGGCCTGTCCCTGGGCCTCGGGGCACTCGACGGCGGCTCGACCCGGCGGCGTGTTGGTTCATGTTCGGTTGTGGTTGATCCGACGTGCCGGATGGTGGATGCTGTCACCATGCTCGCGAGCCAACGGCAGGACCGGATCGTCGCCGAGGTGCGCACCCACGGGGCGGTGCGCGTCGCCGACCTCGTCGACCAGCTCGACGTCTCCGAGATGACCGTCCGCCGGGACATCACCGAGCTGGACCGCGCCGGCCTGGTCCGCCGGGTGCACGGCGGGGCCGTCTCCCCCGACACCCTCGGTCGGCCCGCCGACGAGCCCGGCTTCGAGGCGAAGCGCACCTGGGCGACCGCCGAGAAGGACGCCATCGCCGCGCTGGCCGCCACGACGGTCGAGCCCGGGCAGGCGATCGCGCTGTCCGCCGGCACCACCACGCACCTGCTCGCGCTGCGAATCGCTGCCGACCCCGCCCTGCGCCCGCTCACCGTGGTGACCAACTCGCTGCCGGTCGCCGAGACGCTGCACCGCGCCGCACCCGGCACCGGCCCGCTGGACGTCATCCTGACCGGCGGCACCCGCACCCCGTCGGACGCCCTGGTCGGCCCGGTCGCCGACGCGGCGCTCGCCACGCTGCGGGTGGACCGGCTGTTCCTCGGCGTGCACGGGCTGGACGCCAGCGGCCTGATGACCCCGAACCTGGCCGAGGCGGCCACCGACCGGGCGCTGCTGCGCTGCGCGGCTGCCACCTCCGTGCTGGCCGACCACTCCAAGTGGGGCGTCGTCGGGCTGGCGCACATCGTGGACCTGGACGAGGTGGACCTGCTGATCACCGACGACGGGCTGCCGAGGGCCGCGCGGTCAGCACTGGTCGAGGCCGGGTGCACGCTGCGCACCGCCGCCGCGCCGGGCGCGCCGCTCGCGCCCGGCGCACCGAGCACGTCAGCCGCCGGCAGCACGGCGGCTCCCCGCACCCGCGGGCCGGCCCAGCCGCTCGCCCCGACGGACCCGCACGACCCGCTCACCGAGGAGACCTTGTGACCCCCGCCGCCCAGGCACCCGCCGACAGCACGCTGCTGACCCCCGGCGTGCGCCGCACCCGCACCTCGATGGCCGACGGGCGCGACCTGTTCTACTTCGACGACTCCGCCCCGTACGTCGCGGGCGAGCAGGTCCGCCGGCTGGACGACCCGCGGCCGCTGCCGCCCCGGTTCGCCCCCGTGGTCGACGCGGACGGCGCCACCCACCCGATCACCGGCCCCGAGCTGCGCCGGGACCCGCTGACCGGCGACTGGATCCCGATGGCCGCGCACCGGATGAACCGGACCTTCCTGCCGCCGGCGGACGCGAACCCGCTCGCCCCGGCCCGACCGGGCGCCGCCTACTCCGACGGCGAGATCCCGGACACGGACTACGACGTCGTGGTGTTCGAGAACCGCTTCCCCTCGCTGATGGCCGTGCCGGGCGTCGCGGACGTCGTCACGCTGCGCGACGGCGAGGAGCTCTGGCCGACCCGTCCTGCCGCCGGCCGGTGCGAGGTGATCTGCTTCAGCAGCGACCCGACCGCCTCGCTGCGCACCGTCACGCCGACCCGGATGCGCACCATCATCGAGGCATGGGCCGACCGGACCCGCGCCCTGGGCGAGCTGCCCGGCATCGAGCAGGTGTTCGCGTTCGAGAACCGCGGCAAGGAGATCGGCGTCACGCTGCACCACCCGCACGGGCAGATCTACGCCTTCCCGTACCTCACCCCGCGCACCCAGGCGATGCTGACCCAGGCCCGCGAGCACGCGGACCGGACCGGGCGCCTGCTCGGCCGCGACGTGCTGGACGCCGAGCTCACGCACGGCGAGCGGATCGTGCTCACGTCCGAGCACTGGGTGGCCTACGTGCCGTTCGCCGCCCGGTGGCCGGTCGAGGTGCACCTGGCCCCGCGCCGCGACGTGCCGGACCTGCCCGCGCTCACCGACGCCGAGCGCACCGACCTGTCGGTCACCTACCTGGAGCTGCTGCGCCGGCTGGACCTGTTCTTCGAGGAGGCCGACGGCACGCCGATCCCGCTGCCGTACATCTCCGGCTGGCACCAGGCACCGGTGCGGGACGGCCGCGAGCTGTCCCGGCTGCACCTGCAGCTGTTCTCGGTGCTGCGCGCGCCCGGCAAGCTGAAGTACCTCGCCGGCGTGGAGTCCGGCATGGCCGCCTGGATCAGCGACACCACGCCCGAGCGGATCGCCGGCCGGCTGCAGGAGCTCGCCCGATGAGCGGCAGCACGACCGCGCCCGCACCCGTGTGGGTCGAGGCGTGGGACCGTGCCGAGGGTGCAGCCCGGGCACGCGCGCTGTTCGTCGAGCGGTTCGGCGCGGAGCCGGACGGCACCTGGTCGGCGCCGGGCCGGGTCAACCTGATCGGTGAGCACACCGACTACAACGGCGGCCTGTGCCTGCCGCTGGACCTGCCGCACCGCACCTATGTCGCCGTCCGGCGCACCGAGGGAGACCGGGTCCGGCTGGTGTCCGCGCAGGAGAGCGCCGCGAGCACCGCGAGCGCCGCAGGCTCGACCGGCACCGCTGCGGGCCTGCGCGAGATCGCGCTCGGCGACGTCGCGCCCGGCACGGTGACCGGCTGGCCGGCGTACGTGGTCGGGGTGGCGTGGGCGCTGCGCGCCGCCGGGCACGCGGTCGGCGGGTTCGACGTCGCGGTGGACTCCTGCGTGCCGTACGGCGCCGGGCTGTCCTCCTCCGCCGCCCTGGAGTGCGCGGTCGCGGTGGCGCTGGACGCCCTGTTCGACCTGGGCCTGGCCGGCACCGAGGCCGACCCCGACGACGCCGGCCGGGCCGAGCTCGCCGCCGCCTGCGTGCGCGCGGAGAACGAGATCGCGGGTGCCAGCACCGGCGGGATGGACCAGTCGGTCTCGCTGCGCGGCCGGGCCGGGCACGCCCTGCTGCTGGACTGCCGGGACGGGTCGGTGCGGCAGGTGCCGTTCGACCTCGCGGCCCGCGGGCTGGCGCTGCTCGTGATCGACACCCGGGCGGAGCACGCGCTGGTCGACGGCCAGTACGCCGCTCGCCGGGCTGCATGCGAGGAGGCCGCCCGGCTGCTGGAGGTCGGCACGCTGCGCGAGATCGCCGACGACGACCTGGCGAGCACGCTGGCCAGGCTGGCCGACCGCGCGGCAGCGGCAGCGGCAGCAGAGCCGGCAGCAGCAGAGCCGGCAGCGGGGGCGGGCGCGGCCACCGGTGCGTCGGACCCGACCGGTGCGACCGACCCGGCGGTGCTGGTGCGCCGGGTCCGGCACGTGGTGACCGAGATCACCCGGGTCGAGGAGTTCGTCGGCCTGCTGGACGCCGGTGCGGTCGCCGAGGTCGGCCCCACGATGGACGCCTCGCACGCCTCGCTGCGGGACGACTACGCGGTGTCCTGCCGCGAGCTGGACCTCGCGGTCGAGACGGCGCTGGGCGCCGGCGCGCTGGGCGCCCGGATGACCGGCGGCGGCTTTGGCGGCTCGGCGATCGCCCTGGTGCCGACCGACGCGATCGACCAGGTCGCCACCGAGGTCGCCGCCGCGTTCGCCCGGGCCGACCTCCTGTCCCCCGCCTTCCTCACCGCGCCCGCCGGCCCGCCCGCCGGCTGACGAGGACCCGCCGAGCGGGCGCGAGCTGTCGCCCGAACCGGACATTCTCCAGCAGGAGCTGCCCGCTCGACGGTGGGGCGCGACAGGAGGGGGCGGAGGGGGCGGAGGGGGCGGGGAGATCGGGTAGTGAATTGCGTGCGGTAGTGCGGTGCGCGTAGTAGCGTCGTGCCCGACGTAGCGCGCGGCGCACCAGACCGCGTGCACAACCCCGAGGAGCGCCCGTGGGTGTCGCACGCCGGATCATCTTCCCGACGATCCGCCTGATCCTGTGGGCGGTCATCGCGGCCGCGCTCGCCGTCCTCGCGTTCGGCGGGGCCCGCGACGCAGCCAGCACCGCCGACCCGCTGCGACCGAGCGCCGAGATCGCCGAGCCGCAGGTGCAGGCCACGCCCGGCACGGTGACGAACACGGTGACGGTCACAGCCTCGGTGGTCGCCGACCCGACCCGACCGGTGCGGGCGACGCTCGCGGGCGGGGTGTCGAAGCTGCTGGCCGAGGACGGTCAGGCGGTGGCGGCCGACACCCCGGTGCTGGAGATCCGGGCGGAGACGCCGGTGGACCCGACCGTGACCACCGATCCGGAGACGGGCATCCAGACGACCACGGAGAACAAGCCGAAGGTCACCCGGCAGACCGTGCTCGCGGGCACGGCCGGCACGCTGCACATGGACACGCTGAAGGACCAGGAGGTCGCGGTCGGCGACACGATCGCGACCGTGGACCCGGGCACGCTCTCGGTCCAGGGCACGCTGACCGCGGACCAGCAGTACCGGCTGGTCGACGCCCCGACCGAGGGGCAGGTGACCCTCAAGGGCGGCCCGGCACCGTTCACCTGCGGGGGGCTGCGGATCGGCGCCGCCGACGTCACCGGCGCCAGCGCCAGCGCCGACGGCAGCACCGACGAGTCGGGCTCCAGCAGCACGACCTCCGGCCTGATCACCTGCGCGGTCCCGGGCGAGGTCACCGCGTTCGCCGGGCTGGGCGCGGACCTCGCGATCGTGAACGGGACCGCGGAGGGCGCGCTGCTGCTGCCTGTGACGGCGGTGCAGGGCTCGGTGCAGAACGGGAACGTGTGGGTGGTCACCGACGACGGCACCACCGAGGAGCGCGCGGTCGCGCTCGGGCTGACCGACGGGGAGAACGTGCAGATCACCGAGGGCCTGACCGAGGGCGAGACGGTGCTGCAGTACGTGCCGGTGATCAGCGCGAGCACCGTCGACTGCACCGACCCGGCCTCCTACGACCCGACGGTGTGCGGCTCGTGAGCCTGATCGAGCTGACCGACGTCACCCGCTCGGTCCGGCTGCCGGACGACCGGCTGCTGCCGATCCTGCGCGGGGTGTCGCTCAGCGTGGGTGCGGGCGAGCACATCTCGGTGGTCGGCCGGTCCGGCACCGGCAAGTCGACGCTGCTGAACATCCTCGGGCTGCTCGATGCGCCGACCTCCGGCGAGTACCGGCTGGACGGCGCACCGATCGGCAAGCTGTCCGGCCGGCGCCGGTCCCGGCTGCGCGGCGACTCGTTCGGGTTCGTGTTCCAGCAGTTCAACCTGCTCGGCGGGCGCACCACGTTGGAGAACGTCGCCGCGCCGCTGCTGTACGCACGCGGTCGGCAGTTCTGGCGGCGCCGTCGGCTGGCCGCCGAGATGCTGGACCGGGTCGGCCTCGGCGACCGGCTGGAGGACATGCCGGAGAAGCTGTCCGGCGGCGAGCAGCAGCGGGTCGCGATCGCCCGGGCGCTGGTGCGCCGCCCCCGGGTGATCCTGGCCGACGAGCCGACCGGAGCGCTGGACGTGGACACCGGCACCGAGGTGATGACGCTGCTCGACGAGATCGCCCGGGAGTCCGGCGCCGCACTGGTGGCGATCACGCACGACCTGGCGGTCGCGGCCCGCGCGCAGCGGCACTACCGGCTGGCCGAGGGCACGCTGGTGCCGGTCCAGCTGATCGCGCCGAACCGGCCCGGCTCGCTGGCGGAGTGGGTCGGCGACGTGCCGGTGCTCGGCGCCGTCGCCGACCTGACCGCGGCCGGGTCGGCGCCGACGGCGCCGGGCGCACCGGGCCGGCCGGACCCCGGCGGACCGGACGCGCGGCCCGCTCCTGGGGACCAGGGCGGTGCGGCATGACCGGCCTGGTCGGGGCGCTGGTCGAAGCCTGGGACGAGCTGCGGATCCACCGGCTGCGCGTGCTGCTCTCGCTGATCGGCGTGGCGGCTGCGGTGATGGCGATCACCGGGGTGACGGCCGCCGTGCAGATGCTCACCCAGGCGATGCGCGAGCAGTCGGAGCAGAGCTCCGGCCGGGACGCCACCCTGACCCTGTCCGCCTACCCGACCAGCGGCGAGGTCGACGCCGCGGCGATCTCGGCGGCGCTGCTCGACGTCACCGACCGGTACGCGATCGAGTACACCTCCCGGCTGACCTGGGGGCAGCTGACCACCGAGCTGCCGGGCGGGTCGCAGGTGCTCAGCGGCCAGTTCGTCGACGTGGACTACGCGGTGATCCATCGCACCGCGGTGCTCCAGGGCCGGTGGTTCACCGACTCCGACGTCGACCGGCTCGCGCCGACGCTGGTGGTCAACGAGGCGTTCCTGGACCGGATCGGCGCGAGCGACCTCTCCGGGCACCCGACGGTGGTGCTGCGCGGCGACCAGCCCGTGACGGCCGAGGTGGTCGGCGTGGTCGCGGACCAGTGGTCGGGCGAGGAGCCGTCGTTCTTCGTGCTGCAGGACCAGGTGGACCGGTGGGGCCTCGCGGCGTCGATCTGGGGTGAGCAGCCACCGGGCATGGAGGTCTGGGTGCCGCCGGCGGACACCGATGTGCTGACGGCCCGGTTGCAGGCGGACCTGACAGCGGAGCTGCCGGGGATGCAGGTCGACGTGTCGCACTACACCACCGACCCGATGGTGCTGGACCGGGCTGCACGCTGGGTGATCATCGCGGTGTCCGGGTTCGCGCTGCTGCTCGGCGGGCTCGGACTGGTGAACATCGCCCTGGTCACGGTCCGGCACCGGATCCGGGAGATCGGCATCCGTCGGTCGTTCGGGGCGACGTCGGGCCGGGTGTTCTTCGGCGTGCTGGTGGAGTCGGTGGTGGCGACCCTGGTGGCGGGCGCGGTGGGCGTCGGTCTGGCGATCGTCGCGATCGAGAACCTGCCGGTGGAGAAGCTGATCGGCACGACGATCCAGGACCTGCCGCCGTTCCCGCTGCAGGCGGCGCTGATCGGGCTGTCGTGCGCAGCCGGGGTCGGGGCGCTGGCCGGGCTGCTGCCGGCGGTGTTCGCGGTCCGGGTGAAGGTGATCGACGCGATCCGCTACTGATCACGGGGCGGTCGCCCGTCGGCCCGGGGCAGGCGCGCGGCGTCCTCGTGCACCGCGAGGAACAGCGAGTAGGGCCGGCCGCCCGGCGTCGGTGCGCGGGCGGCCAGCTCCTCCAGGAACGCGTCCACCCGGCCCATCAGCTCGACGTGCTCGGGCTCGGACAGCCGGACCCCGAGCCGGGTCATCAGCACCGTGCCCGGGTCGGCCTCGGCCAGCTCCTCCAGGAACGTGTCCACCAGCAGCCGGGCCCGCCCCGGCACGTCCGGCGCCCGCCAGGACTTGCCGGTGGCGCGGTAGGGCACCTCGCGCGAGCCGCGGGCCCCGCGACGGACCGGCTCGGCGCGCAGGAACCCGCGGTCGGTCAGCCGTCGGACGTGGTGCAGCACGGTGGCCGGGTTCCGGCCGAGCCGCTCGGCGATCTCCCGGTTGGTCAGCGACTCGTCCAGGCACAGCCGCAGGATGCGCAGCCGGAGGGTCGAGGCGAGGGCCCGCGCGTCGGCGTCGAGGTCGGGGCCGCCGTCCGGGTCGAGGTCCGCATCGAGGTCCGGGCCGGGGTCCGGGCCGGGGTCCGCGGGCGAGGTCATGCCCCACCCTACCCACTGATTGACATCTCTCAATCAGTGACGCCATGCTCCTGCCATGAGCACCCCGCCCGCGCCCGGCAGCCCTGCCGCCGAGGCACCCGCACCCCGCACCTCGCTGGTGCACCACGCCGACTTCCGCCGGCTGTGGACCGGCGACGCCCTCGGTCAGCTCGGTGCCCAGCTCACCGGCCTGGCGCTGCCGATCCTGGCGGTGCGGACCCTGGACGCGACCGAGTGGCAGATGGGTGCACTCACCGCCGCCGAGACCGCCGCGTTCCTGGTGATCGGCCTACCGACCGGCGCCTGGGTGGACAGGATGCGCAAGCGCCGGGTGCTGGTCGTCGCGGACCTGGTGCGGGCGACGGTGCTGGCGGCGGTCGTCGCGGCGACGCTGCTCGGCCACGGCTCGATGCCGCTGCTGTACGTGGGCGCCCTGGCGATCAGTGCCGCGTCGGTGTTCTTCGACGTCGCGCACCAGAGCTACGTGCCCGCCCTGGTCGGACCGGACCATATCGGCGAAGGCAACGCGAAGCTCCAGGCCACCCAGTCGGTCGCGCAGGTGGTCGGCCCGGCGCTCGGCGGCGCGGCCCTGCGGGTCGTCACCGCCCCGGTGCTGATCGCGGTGAACGCCGTGACGTACCTGGTGTCCGCGATCGCCGTGGGCCGGATCCGCCAGGTCGAGCAGCTGCCCCCCGCGGAGCACCGCCGTCCGCTGCGCACCGAGATCGCCGAGGGGCTGGGCTTCGTGCTGCGCCAGCCGCTGCTGGTCCGGATCGTCGCCTGCACCTCGCTCGGCAACCTCGCCGGGGCGATCACCAGCGCGCTCACCGTGCTGTACATCGTTCGCGAGCTGGGCATGGACGAGACCGCGCTGGGCACCGTGTACTCGGCCGCCGCGATCGGCGGACTGCTCGGCGCCGTCGCGGCGGACCGGATCGCGCGCCGCATCGGCGAGGGCCGGGTGATCCCGCTGTCCGCGCTGGCCTTCACGCCCGCAGCCGCGCTCACCCCGCTGGCCGCCGTGCTGCCGCTGCCTCCGCAGGTGGTGCTGATCGTCGGCGGTGCCGCCTTCACGTTCGCGGTGGTGCTGTACAACGTCGCCCAGGTGACGTTCCGGCAGCGGATCTGCCCGCCGGCGCTGCTCGGCCGGATGAACGCCTCGGTGCGGTTCATCGTCTGGGGCTCGATGCCGCTCGGCGGGCTGCTCGGCGGCTGGCTCGGGCACACCTTCGGCGTCGTGCCGGCGCTGTGGGTAGCGGTCGGGATCACGCTCGTCTCCGCCGTCCCGGTGCTGGCATCCCCGCTGCTGCGGATGCGCGACCTGCCGACCACGGCCTGACGACGCAGGCCCCACGCTGCCGCGCTGCCCGCATCGCCGCACGTCAAGGCATCGGTCCGGTTGAAGCCGCCCGGAGGTCCTGGGCAGGATGGACGCCATGATCCGCCTGCTGCGCTCCGTCGCGATCGGGGTCGCCGCCGCCGCGCTCCTGCTCAGCGTCCTCGGCCTGGACGTCGCACCGTGGCTGCTCGGCGTCGCGGCCGCCGTCGCCGCGATCACCACGGCGCTGGTCGCGGTCGTGGGATCCTTCGGCGGCGCGCTCGGCGCGTCGGCCGGCGACGTCGAGGCCGCGGAGCGCGAGCAGCGGGTCGCGCTGGCGAAGATCCTCGACACCCGGGCCACCGGCACCTCGATCAACGACCAGCCGCTCTGCGAGATCCAGCTGATCGTCGCCCCGCGCACCCGCGCCCCCTATCAGACCAGCACCCGCGCGGTGCTGAACATCGGCCGGCTGCCCTCGATGCAGCCCGGCGCGGTCGTCGTGGCGGTGCAGCAGGCCACCGACCGTCCGGAGGTCGCGCTGCTCGACCCGGCACCCGCGCACTGGCAGCAGCAGGCCGCCCAGGACACCCAGGTCCGCACCCTGGCCTCCGCCCCGCTCTGGGAGCTCCCGCCGAGGCGGGGCCGGGACCGGCGCGGGTTCTGGCGCATCCCCGGCGTGGTGCTCGTGCTGGTCGCCGTCCTCGCGTTCGGCGGCACGCTGTGGCCGCAGCGCGAGGCGCTGGTCGACCTCGTCACCGGCACCTCGTTGGCGGAGGTGCAGGAGCAGGCGCAGGCGCGCGCCGATGCCGCCGCCAGCATCTTCCCGGCCGACCGCACCCCGGGGGTGGTCGACGACCTGGTGTCCGCCGCCGGGCTCACGCAGGTCACCGAGGTGGGCGTCTACCAGGCCTACGCGATCGCCGAGGCGCTCACCGACGCGGGCGCCAGCACCACCGACCAGTACCTCTGGCGGGACGGCGACGTCGAGCACAGCGGCGCGTCCACCATCCAGCCGGCGGTCGAGGACCTGCCGGCCATGCTGTTCGACGCCACCGCGATCGACTGGACCCTGGTCGAGACCATCACCGCGCAGGTCGACGACCTGACCGGCATCACCGACGGCGACCCGTACGTGCTGGTCCAGCGCCCGACGTCGCTCAGCACGGAGACCGGTGGCTGGGTGTACGGCGACGTGCAGCTCACCGTGCACGTGTCCGACGACTACCGCAGCGGCGCCGTGGTCTACGACACCGCCGGCCAGGTGGTGTCGATGTCCGGCGGCGCTCCCGGCTCGCAGGCCGCGCAGCGGGAGTCGGCGAACGGCTGACCGCCGCGTGCCGGCCGCAGGTCAGACGTCGTAGGTGACCAGCAGCGGCGCGTGGTCGCTCCACCGCGCGTCGTAGCTGTCCGCCCGGTCGATCTCCACCGTGCGGGCCCGGTCCGCGAGCGCCGGGGTGGCGAGCTGGTAGTCGATCCGCCAGCCGGAGTCGTTGTCGAACGCCTGCCCGCGCCAGGACCACCAGGTGTACGGCCCCGGGCCCTCGCCGCCGTGCTCGCGCCCCAGGTCGTGCCAGCCGAGCTCGTCGAACCAGCGGTCCAGGTAGGCGCGCTCCTCCGGCAGGAACCCGGCGGACCTCCGGTTGCCGCGCCAGTTCTTGATGTCCACCTCGCGGTGCGCGATGTTCAGGTCGCCGGCCACCACGACCCGCCCGCCCGTGGCCGCGAGCTCGGCCAGCCGCCGCGTGACGACCTCCAGGAACGCGTACTTCTCGTCCATCTTCGGGGTGTCGGCCTGCCCGGAGTGGATGTACGCCGACACCACCGTGAGCGTGCCCGGCTCGGCGCGCTCGGCGGCCGGGTCGGCCGGCAGCTCCAGGTCGGCCTCCACCCACCGGCCGGTGTCCACCGGGACGTCGGTGCCGAGGCCGATCCGCACCGCGCTCAGCGGCAGCCGCGACGCGACGGCCACCCCCGCGCGGCCCTTGATCTCGCTGGCCTGGTGCGCCAGGTGCCACTCGGTGGCCGGCAGGTGCTCGGACAGCACCTCGTCCGGCGCCCGCACCTCCTGCAGCAGCAGCACGTCGGGGCGTCGGCGCTCGACCCACTCCCCCATCCCCCGCCGGTAGGCAGCCCGGATCCCGTTCACGTTCGCAGTCGCAACCGTCAGCACGCGACCATCCAACCTCATGCCACCGACACCGGCCACGGACGTGTCGGCGGCGGCCGTCCGGCGGGTGTGGGATAGGGGTACCGCTCACCGACCCGCGAGGACCACCCATGCACGCGCCCGACCCCGCCGTCTCCCCGTTCGCCGCCCAGGTCGACCGGCGTACCGTCGCGGACCTGCGGGCCGCCGGCTCGCTGAAGTGGAGCATGTTCCCGGACCGGATCGGCGCGTTCGTCGCCGAGTCCGACCTCGGCACGGCCCCCGCCGTGCGGGAGGCGCTGCGCGAGGCGGTCGAGGCGGAGCGGTTCGGCTACCTGGCCCCGTACCAGGTCGCCGCCATGACCGAGGCGTTCGCCGGCTGGGCCGCCGACCGGTACGGCTGGGCGGTGGACGCCGAGCGGGTCCGGCCGGTGGGCGACGTGCTCGCCGCGTTCCGTGCGACCGTGCGCCACTTCAGCGAGCCGGGCGCCACGATCGTGCTGCCCACCCCCGCGTACATGCCGTTCCTCGCCGTGCCGGCGACCCTCGGACGTCGGGTCGTCCAGGTGCCGCTGGTCGAGGACGGCGGCCGGCTGGTGCACGACCTGGACGCGATCGGCCGCGCGCTGCGCACCGGCGGGGGCGACGGGCGCAGCGGCGGGCTGCTGGTGCTGTGCAACCCGCACAACCCCACCGGCCGGGTGCTGGACCGCGACGAGCTGCTCGGCATCGCCCACGTCGTCGACGTGCACGGCGCACGGGTGTTCGCCGACGAGATCCACGCCCCGCTGGTGCTCGCCGGCCACCGGCACGTGCCGTACGCCTCGGTGGACCCGGTGGCGGCCGCGCACGCCGTCACCGCGACCTCCGCCTCGAAGGCGTGGAACGTGCCCGGGCTGAAGTGCGCGCAGGTGGTGCTGGGCTCGGCGGCCGACGCCGCCCGCTGGGCGGAGGTCGGTGAGGAGTACGAGCACGGCACCGCGAACCTCGGCGTGATCGCGGCGACGGCCGCCTACTCCCAGGGCGGCCCGTGGCTCGACGAGGCGCTGGCGTACCTGGACGGCAACCGGAGGCTGCTCGGCGACCTGCTCGCCGCCCGGCTGCCCGCCGTGCGATACCGCCCGCCGGAGGGCACCTACCTGGCATGGCTGGACTGCCGGGGCCTCGGCCTCGGCGACCACCCGGCCCGGACGTTCGCCGCCGGCGGCGTCGCGCTCACCGACGGGCCGGACTGCGGGGAGGTCGGGCGCGGGTTCGTCCGGCACACCCTGGCGACCCCGCGGCCGGTGCTGCGGGAGACGGTGGAGCTGCTCGCCGCGGCGGTCGCGGGCCGCTGACGCGGGCGGGCGACGCGGGCGACGGTCACGGTCACCTGGCACCGCCGTCCGGCCGCCGCGCTGCCCGACCACGCGGCGGCCGGGCAGGAGCACCCCGGACGCCCCACGGGACAGCGCGTCGCCCGGCCGCCCCACGGGGCGACCGGGCGACGGCGGGTGCGGGTCAGGCCGTGCGCTCGGCCGTCTCCACCACGTTCGCGAGCAGCATGGCGCGGGTCATCGGGCCCACGCCGCCGGGGTTCGGCGACAGCCAGGCCGCGATCTCCGCGACGTCCGGGTGCACGTCGCCGACGATCCGGGCCTTGCCGGTGTCCGGGTCGACCGCCCGGGAGACGCCGACGTCGACCACCACGGCACCCGGCTTCACCAGATCCGCCGTGAGGATCCCCGGCACCCCGGCCGCCGCGACGATCACGTCGGCGTTCCGGGTGTGCTCGGCCAGGTCGGCGGTGCCGGTGTGGGTCAGCGTCACGGTCGCGTTCACCTCCCGACGGGTGAGCAGCAGGCCGATCGAGCGCCCCACCGTCGTGCCGCGCCCGATCACGACCACGTCCGCGCCCGCCAGGGGCACCCCGTGCCGGGTGAGCAGCTCGATGATCCCGCGCGGCGTGCACGGCAGCGGGGAGTCGATCGGGTCGTTCACCCGCAGCACCAGGCGGCCGAGGTTGGTCGGGTGCAGGCCGTCCGCATCCTTCTCCGGGTCGATCAGCTCCAGCACCCGGTTGGTGTCGATGCCGCGCGGCAGCGGCAGCTGCACGATGAACCCGGTGCAGGCCGGGTCCTCGTTCAACCGCTGCACGGCGGCCTCGATCTGCTCCTGGGTGGCGTCCGCGGGCAGGTCCACCCGGATGGACGCGATCCCCACCTGGGCGCAGTCACGGTGCTTGCCCGCGACGTAGGAGACCGAGCCCGGGTCCTCGCCCACCAGCAGGGTGCCCAGCCCCGGCACGACGCCACGGGCGGCCAGGGCGGCCACCCGGGCGGCGAGCTCGGTCTTGATCGCGGCGGCCGTGGCCTTGCCGTCCAGCGTGCGTGCCGTCATCGTCCGACCCCGATCAGTACTGCTGCAGGCCGGGGTAGAGCGGGAACGCGCCGGCCAGCTTGGCCACCCGGGCCCGCAGCGCCTCGACGTCCGCCGACGCGCCGTCGGTCAGCGCGGTGGCGATGATGTCCGCCACCTCGGTGAACTCGACGCTGCCGAGGCCGCGGGTCGCGAGCGCCGGCGTGCCGATCCGCAGGCCGGAGGTGACGCGCGGCGGGCGCGGGTCGAACGGCACCGCGTTGCGGTTCACCGTGATGCCCACGTCGTGCAGCAGGTCCTCGGCCTGCTGACCGTCCAGCGCGGAGTCGCGCAGGTCCACCAGCACCAGGTGCACGTCGGTGCCCCCGGTCAGCACGGAGACGCCGGCCGCGCGCACCGCCGGGGCGGTCAGCCGCTCGGCGATGATCCGGGCGCCGTCCAGCGTGCGCTGCTGGCGGTCCTTGAACTCCTCGGAGGCCGCGATCTTGAACGACACGGCCTTGGCCGCGACCACGTGCATCAGCGGGCCGCCCTGCTGACCCGGGAACACCGCGGAGTCGATCTTCTTGGCGTACTCCTCCTTGCTCAGGATGAAGCCCGAGCGGGGGCCGCCGATCGTCTTGTGCACGGTGGAGGACACCACGTCGGCGTGCGGCACCGGGCTCGGGTGCAGGCCGGCGGCCACCAGGCCGGCGAAGTGCGCCATGTCGACCCAGAGCCTGGCACCGACCTCGTCCGCGATCTCGCGCATCGCCGCGAAGTCCAGCTGGCGCGGGTAGGCGGACCAGCCGCCGATGATCACCGACGGGCGGTGCTTGAGCGCGGCCTCGCGGATCGCCTCCGGCTCGATCAGGAAGGTGTCCGGGTTCACGCCGTAGGCCGCGACGTCGTAGAGCTTGCCGGAGAAGTTGATCTTCATGCCGTGCGTGAGGTGGCCGCCGTGCGCCAGCTCCAGGCCGAGGATCCGGTCGCCCGCGTTGACCAGGGCATGCAGCACCGCGGCGTTCGCGGTCGCGCCGGAGTGCGGCTGCACGTTCGCGTGCTCGGCGCCGAACAGCGCCTTGGCCCGCGCGATCGCCAGGCTCTCCGCGATGTCGACCTGCTCGCAGCCGCCGTAGTACCGACGGCCCGGGTAGCCCTCGGCGTACTTGTTGGTCAGCACGGACCCCTGCGCCTGCAGGACCGCGCGGGGGACGAAGTTCTCGCTGGCGATCATCTCCAGCGTGTCCTGCTGACGGGCCAGCTCGCCGTCCAGCACGGCCGCGATCTCGGGGTCGACCTGGGACAGGCTCTGGTCCAGCAGGGGGATGCTCTCGGCGCTCATGCGTCTCCTCGGCAGTCAGCGTGCTCGTGGCATGCGGTCGCCGTCGGCCGCACACCGGTGGGTGTGGGATGACCGCGGGGCCCAGGCGTCCGACCCGAAGTCTGCTGCTGCGTCGCTCCCCGGTGGTGCCCCACCTGTTGCGCCAGTCGCGACCGGGCCAGCGTAGCAAGTCGGGCGCGCGGCTCCGGGGCGGTCCCGGGACGTGGACGGACCGGTGCGGGGCGGTGCCGGCGCCCTCCGGTGCCGAGCCCGGTCAGTCCTGGCGGCCGGCCACGTCGGCGGCCTCGGCGGCGTCCCCGAGGATCCGCCGCAGATAGGCGAACGTCAGGTCGCCGACCGTCTTGTCGTGCTCGTGCGTGTACCCGTGCTTCTCGTACAGCGCCAGGTTCTGCACCGAGTCCCGCCCGGTGAACACCCAGATCTCCTCCACGCCCTCGGTCAGGTGCGGCAGGATCGCCAGCAGCAGCTGGGTGCCGATCCCGTGGCCCTGCTGGTCGGGGGCGACCGCGAACCGGCCGAGCGTGGCCTTGCGCCCCTCGATCACGACGCGGATCGAGCCGACCAGCCGGTGACCGGCCCAGGCGCCGAGCGTGACCACCCCGTCGGCGGCCAGGTCCGCACGCAGCTCGGACAGGGTCTGGGTGAGCGGCGGGATGTTCGGGTCGCCGTACTGCTGCGCCTCGGTCACGAACGCGGCGCGGCGCAGCGTGAGCAGCTCCCCCGCATCCGCGTCGTCCACGGTCCGGATGGTCACCTCGGTCTCGC
Organism: Cellulomonas sp.; assembly: GCA_036404115.1. GTDB lineage: Bacteria > Actinomycetota > Actinomycetes > Actinomycetales > Cellulomonadaceae > Cellulomonas. The sequence goes on along the minus strand of DASWPG010000042.1, from coordinate 12,718 downwards.
TCATGACCCCATCGTGTCAGCCCGCCCGCCCGGGCGACCAGCCGGTCGCCTGAGCGTTCACGGTGCGGTCCGCGCCCGCAGACCTCCGACCGACGCTTGTACGCTCCGGTCGTGCCGAACTCGACCACCCCGACCGACTGGGTCCTCTCGCTGTCCTGCCCCGACCAGCCCGGCATCGTCGCCGCCGTCGCGGGGCTGCTCGCGGAGCAGGGCGGGAACATCACCGAGTCGCAGCAGTTCGGCGACCCGCTGTCGGGGCTGTTCTTCATGCGGGTCGCGGTGACCGCGGACACCGCCCGCGAGCCGCTGGAGTCCGCGCTGACCGCTCTGGCCGTGCGGTTCACCATGACCTGGACGCTGGACGTCGCCGGCCGGCCGATGCGCACCCTGCTGCTCGGCTCGACCGCCGCGCACTGCGTGAACGACCTGGCCTTCCGGCAGCGGTCGGAGAACCTGCCGATCGACATCGTCGGCCTGGTCTCGAACCACACCGCGCTGGCCGACCTGGCGGCGTTCTACGACATCGACTTCCACCACCTGCCGGTCACCGCGGCGACGAAGGCCGCGGCGGAGGCCCGGCTGCTGGCCCTGGTCGAGGAGCTGGACGTCGAGCTCGTGGTGCTGGCCCGCTACATGCAGATCCTCTCGGACGACCTGTGCCGGGCGCTGAGCGGGCGGATCATCAACATCCACCACTCGTTCCTGCCGTCGTTCAAGGGTGCCCGCCCGTACGCCCAGGCGCACCAGCGGGGCGTCAAGCTGATCGGCGCCACCGCGCACTACGTCACCGGCGACCTGGACGAGGGCCCGATCATCGAGCAGGACGTCGAACGCGTGGACCACACCCGCTCGGTCCCCGACCTGATGGCACTGGGCCAGGACGTCGAGCGCCGCGCCCTCGCCCGCGCGGTCCGCTGGCACGCCGAGCACCGCGTCCTCCTGGACGGCCACCGCACCATCGTCTTCCGCTGATCCCGCACCCCCACCCCCTCACGTCCCCTCCGGCGTGCATGCGACGCGTCGGGTGCGTACGCGGTGCGTGTGCACCCGACGCGTCGCATGTGCAGTGACGGCGGCGGACCGGGTGTGAGGGGTGCGGGGGTGGGGGGGGTGGGGGTCAGGACAGGCGGGCGGCGAGGTTCTCGTCGAGGGCTGCCAGGAACTCCTCGGTGGTCAGCCAGGGCTGGTCGGGGCCGACCAGCAGGGCGAGGTCCTTGGTCATCTTGCCGCTCTCGACGGTCTTGACCACCACGTCCTCCAGCGTCTCGGCGAACGCGGTGACCTCGGGGGTGCCGTCCAGCGCGCCGCGGTGCTTGAGGCCGCCGGTCCAGGCGAAGATCGACGCGATCGGGTTGGTCGAGGTCGGCTTGCCGGCCTGGTGCTGGCGGTAGTGCCGGGTCACCGTGCCGTGCGCGGCCTCGGCCTCGACGGTCTTGCCGTCCGGGGTCATCAGCACCGAGGTCATCAGGCCGAGCGAGCCGAATCCCTGCGCGACGGTGTCGGACTGCACGTCGCCGTCGTAGTTCTTGCACGCCCAGACGTAGCCGCCCTCCCACTTCATCGCGGAGGCCACCATGTCGTCGATCAGCCGGTGCTCGTAGGTCAGGCCTGCCGCGGCGAACGCGTCGGCGAACTCGGCGGCGAACACCTCCGCGAAGATGTCCTTGAACGCGCCGTCGTAGGCCTTGAGGATCGTGTTCTTGGTGGACAGGTACACCGGGTAGCCGCGCTTGAGGCCGTAGGCGAACGAGGCCCGGGCGAAGTCACGGATCGAGTCGTTGAAGTTGTACATGCCCATCGCGACCCCGCCGTCCTCCGGGTAGGTCACCACCTCCTGCCGGATCGGCTCGGAGCCGTCCGCCGGGGTGAAGGTCAGGGTCAGCGTGCCGGCGCCCGGGACCTTGAAGTTGGTCGCCCGGTACTGGTCGCCGTGCGCGTGCCGGCCGATCACGATCGGCTTGTTCCAGCCCGGCACCAGCCGCGGGATGTTGCTGATGATGATCGGTTCGCGGAACACCACGCCGCCGAGGATGTTGCGGATCGTGCCGTTCGGCGAGACCCACATCTTCTTCAGCCCGAACTCCTCGACCCGCGCCTCGTCGGGCGTGATCGTGGCGCACTTGACGCCGACGCCGTGCTCCTTGATCGCGTTGGCCGCGTCGATCGTCACCTGGTCGTCGGTCGCGTCCCGGTTCTCGATCGACAGGTCGTAGTAGCGCAGGTCGATGTCGAGGTAGGGATGGATCAGCCGGTCCTTGATGAACTGCCAGATGATCCGCGTCATCTCGTCGCCGTCGAGCTCGACGACCGGGCCCTGCACCGTGATCTTCGCCATGTGCCCCAGGTTACTTGACGTCGAGAGACTTCGGCGGGCCGAGCCGGGCGACCTGGCTCGTTCGCCGGGCACTGCCAGGTGGCGTCCAGACATCGCACAGGACAGGCTGGCATCGTGGCGGCTGCGCCGACCGGCGCCCGCGGGACGACCAGCGCCACGCCCCCCGCCGCAGCCGACCGGCTGCGACGTCCCCAGACGAGCGACGAACGGAACACGATGTCACAGGTCACGCCCGATCCCTACGCGTCCGTGGAGACGGTTCCGGAACCGGCACCGCCCGCACCCACCACGCCGACCGGACCCTCCCTGCTGGCGCGTGCCGGTGCCGAGCTGTTCGGGTCGTTCGTGCTGGTCCTTGCCGGTCTCGGCACCTTCCTGTTCTCCTCGTACAGCGGGGCCGGGACGCTCGGCGTCGCGCTGGCGTTCGGCTTCGGCACGATCGCCGCGATGACCGCGATCGGCCAGATCTCCGGCGGGCACCTGAACCCCGCGATCACCCTGGGCAGCGCGGTCGCCGGCCGCACCCGCTGGCTCGACGCGCTGGCGTACTGGGTCGCGCAGCTGATCGGCGCCGTGATCGCCGCCTCGGTGGTGTTCCTCGTGCTGGTCTCGTTCGCACCGTTCGCCGGCAGCGAGCGCACCCAGTTCTCCGCGGTGGCGAACGGCTACGACATCTACACCCCGCTGGTCCGCACCACGGACACCACCTCGCAGATGGTCGGGCTGGAGACCCTCGGCGCCTTCATCCTCGAGGCGGTGCTGACCGCGGTGCTGGTCGGCGTCGCGCTCGCCGTCACCCGGCGCGGCGACGACGACCGCCAGCCCCGCAACGCCCCGGTGGCCGTCGGCCTCACGCTCGGCGTCGCGATGCTGATCGCCATCCCGCTGACCAACGGCGGCCTGAACCCGGCACGCTCGCTCGCGGCCGCGCTGTACTCCGACTCGTGGGTCTGGGGCCAGCTGTGGGTGTTCCTGGTCGCGCCGCTCGTCGGTGCGGCGGTCGCGGGCCTGCTCTACCGTGCGTTCACCCCGGGCGGGTCCGCGCAGGACCTCGAGCTGGACGACGAGGACCTCGACGACCTGGACGACTCCGTGCTGGTGCTGGACGCCGTGCACGTGCCGGCCTCCGTCGCGGACCGCTCCGGCCTGTACGGCGCGCCCGTGGCGGTCGAGGCGGTGCCCGGCGGCGCTCCGGCGCAGGCACCGGTCGTCGAGCAGGCACAGGTCGTCGAGCAGGCACAGGTCGCTGCGGCACCCGTGGTCGAGCAGGCGCCGGTCGCTGCGGCGGCGCCCGTCGCCGAGCAGGCACCCGCTGCCGAGGCGGCGACGCCGGCCACCGAGCCGGTCGAGACCGAGGCGGCCAGCACGGCCGACGCCGGGCCGAAGGCCGACGCCGGGCCGAAGGCCGACGCTGCGGCGCAGACCGCTGCCGACGCGAAGCCCGCCGTCAAGGCCAAGGCCGCGCCGAAGGCGAAGGCCGCCGCTGCGGCAGACGCCGCGAAGCCGGTGGAGGCCGGCAGCAGCCCCGCCGAGCAGACCTCCGACGCGGAGACCGCCCCGCCGGTGGACGGCGAGCCGTCGAGCAGCTGAGGCACCGAGCCACCGGGTCGTCGATCCGGTGGGCCAGGCAGCACCACCACGAGGGCCGGTGCGGCGCGGACCACGTCCGCCGTGCCGGCCTTCGTCGTCCGGCACGACCGACGCTGCCCCGGGGTGCCGACGGACGGCCCGTACGAGGCCGTCAGCACGCGTCCCGCCGGCGCGTCCCTCGTCAGCACCCGTCCGGTGCCGTCAGCTCGCGGCCCTTGCCGTCAGCGCGCGGCCGGCGGCAGCAGCTGCACGAAGATGACCAGCCCGACGGCCAGCGCCGCCAGCACGCTCACGTCGACGGCCCGGCGGCGGACCACCAGCGCGGCCGGTCCGGGGCCCCGGACGACGCCGCGGACCACGGCGCAGACCGCGAGCAGCGCGGCGAGCGACATCGCCCCCGCGGCGGTCCCGGCGATGAAGGCGATCGCGACCGCGACCAGCACCCCGAGCGCGACCACCAGCAGCGAGACGTTCCGGCCGGCGTCGAGCGAGGCCCGGGCGATCGCTCGCGGGTCCATCGGCTGACCGTCCGGCGAGTGACGGGCGTCCGGGTCGTCCAGAGGATCCGGGGGCGTCGGGGTGGCCTGGCTCACGTGCGTGCGCTTCCTTCCCGCGACGACCCGCGCGGGGCCGGCGTCCAGAGCCGCTTCCACGCCGTGCGGAACGGCGCCGGCTCGCGGCGTTCGACGTCCGGTCGGACCCGGCCGCCGCCGTCGAGACTACCGTGGCGAGGTGCCCGCACACGTCCCGGCCTCCGAGCCGGCAGCCTCCACCGCAGCGCCCGGCCCGGCAGCACCCGGCCCCGCACGGCCCGCGCCCGCCGGCCCGGTGCCGGGGCTGCGCCACGTGCTGGTCGTCGGTGCCGGGCTCGCCGGGGCCCGGACGGTCGTCGAGCTGCGCGCGCAGGGGTTCGAGGGGCGGATCACCGTGCTCGGCGCGGAAGGGGTGCCGCCCTACGACCGGCCGCCGCTGTCCAAGCACCTGTTCGACCGGCCGTCCCCCGCCTGGTTGGCGGACGAGCTGGACGTGGACGCGCTCGCGCTGGCGGACGACGTGCGGCTGGGCGAGCCCGCCACCGGCCTGCGGGTCGACCCGGACGAGGTCGGCGTGCGCACCGCGACCGGCGAGGTGGTGGCGGACGCGGTGGTGCTGGCGACGGGATCGGCACCGGTCCGTCCGGCCGCCTGGCGAGCTGCGCGCACGCTGCACGGGATCGAGGACGCCCAGGCGTTGCGGGACGCGCTCGCGACCGCGGCGGACGGCGGGCAGCCGCGGGTCGACCAGCCGGGGCCGCAGCCCGACGGTCCCCTGCCCCGGCGGCTGGTCGTGATCGGGGCCGGCTGGATCGGCGCCGAGGTCGCCACCGTCGCAGCAGCGGCCGGCACGCACGTGACAGTGGTGGAGGCGCACGAGACGCCGCTCGGTGGCGTCCTCGGCCCGCGGGTCGGTGGGCTGACCGCGCCCTGGTACGCCGCGGCCGGCGTGCGGCTGCTGACCGGCGTGCCCGTGGCCGAGGTCGCGGCCGACGCCGTGACCCTGGCGGACGGGACGGTCCTGCCGGCCGACGTGGCGCTCGCCGCCATCGGCGCCCGGCCGGCCACCGGATGGCTGACCCAGACGGGCGCGGGCACGGTCGTGCCGTTCGCGCCGGACGGGTCGGTGCCGGTGGACGAGGGCTACGCGCCCCTCGGCGGCAGCCCCCGGGTCCGCGCGGTCGGCGACGTCGCCCGGCGCCGCTCCGCCCGCCACGGCTGGGCACCCGGCGGGCACTGGGACGGTGCGCTGCGCGGGCCGGCCGTCGCGGTGGGCGCCCTGCTCGGCACGGCGGACCCGACCGCGACCGACCTGACGCCGTACGTGTTCTCGACCCAGCTCGGCCACGAGCTCGCTCTGCACGGCGTGCCCGGCCCGACCGACGAGGTGCTGCTGCGCGGCGACCCCGCCGGGCCGGACGGCTGGTCGGCGCTGTGGTTCGTCGCCGGCACCGACCGGCTGACCGCCGTGCTCGCGGTGGACCGGCCGCGGGACGTGTCCGGGGCACGCCGCCTGCTCGGCCGCGCGACGCTGCCGGAGCTGGACCGCACGCGCGCGGCGGACCCGGCGGTGCCGCTGCCCCGCACCGAGCGCTGACCGCGCCGCACCGGCACCTCCACGCCGTTCGGCGGCCGCACCGGACCGTCAGCCACGGGCCGCGCCGCACCGCCGCCGGACCACCCGGGAACGGGCCGCGGCGCCCGGCACGAGCCGAGCGCCGCGAGCACCGACCAGGTCGTCGGTCGGCGTCGCACCGACCGACGACCTGGCGACCGGCTCAGTCGTCGGTGCCGGAGGTGGCCTCCTCCGAGACCTCCGGGGTGCTGGTGGCCTCGGCCGACGGCGAGGCGGTCGCCTCGGCCTCCGCCGCCGCGGCCTCCTCGCTGAGCTGGGTGGCGACCTCGGTGATGAACGTGGTCAGGGCGTCCGCGTCGGACACGTCGCCGGTGTACTGCTCCCCACCGATCAGGATCACCGGGCTGGTGGTGACGCTGCCGATGTCGAACGGCACGCTGTCGGCGGCGCGCTCGGTCGCGTCCTGCGCCCAGTCCGTGAAGCTGCCGCTGGTGATGCAGTCGCCGACGGTCTCGTCGGTGATCCCGGCGTTCTGCACCAGTGCCAGCAGGTCGTCGTCGTCCAGACCCGCCTCGGTGAGGTCGGGCTGGGCCGCGAGCAGCGCGTCGTTCAGCGTCAGCGCGTCGTCCGGCAGGGTGTCCGCCACGCAGGCGAGCGCACCGGCTGCACGGGCCGAGTAGTCGCCGGTGGTCTCCATGGTGCCGATCAGCGAGGAGTCGGAGTCCGCGGTCGCCGAGGCAGAGGCCGAGGCCGAGGCGGACGGCGAGGCGGTCGAGCTGGTGCTGACGGTGGTGCCGTCCAGCAGCGCCAGCGGGTGGATCTCCAGGGTGACGTACCCCGAGGTCAGCCAGCTCTCGATCGACTCGGAGTTGGTGGTCCAGAACGACGCGGCGTCCGCCGAGCGGTAGTCCTGGTAGATCACGATGTCCAGCACGCCGGACGTGCGGTCCACGACGGTGGCCGTCGGCTCCTCGCCCGGGTCGAGGGCGCTGGTCCGGGTCGCGGTGACCGTCTCGCCGTCGCTGGTGAGCAGCACGCCGTCGCTGAGCATGTTGTGCGGGCCGACCTGGCCGGCATGGATCGAGGACTGCACCAGCATCACCGTGACGACCGTCGCGGCGACCAGCGTGGTGCCACCACCGCCCCAGAGCAACCACCTGTTCCGGCGGCGACGGGCCGCCAGGCGCTCCCGTTCGATCTTCGCGAACTCCCGGGCGAGAGCCTTGCGGTCCTTCTTGGGGAGCTTCTGCTGGCCGGAGGGATGGGCGCTCATGTCGACGTGACTTTCTTCGGCGGTCGAGGACTCGGGACGCCGGCGCACCGCCGTCACCAGGGTTGATGGTGCCACGTCGATCTGCGCCCTGCCTGGGTCGAACCTGGTACCAGGCTGTGCGCCACCCCGGTACCCGCGCGCCGCCCTGCCCCGCGGCCCCGCTCCGCCCGGGTGATGCGGCGGGGGCGAGACGGGGGCGGAGCAGGGCCCGGGCACCGGGTCCGCCGGTGCGGCAGCGCGTCCGAGGGCACGCGCCCGCACCGGCGCCCGGCCGGTCAGGCGCGCGGGATCCGGAGCGTGACGAGCTGGAACGGCCGCAGGTCGAGCCGCACCTCGCCGGCCGCGTCGGCCCCCGAGGACGCGCGCGCCGGGACGGGGCGCTCGAGCAGGTCGACCTCCGCGACGATCCCGGCCGGGAACCCGGCGCGCACGGTGGCACGCGCCCGCTCCCCCAACGCCTCGTACAGCCGGACCACCACGTCGCCCGAGCCGTCGTCGGCGAGCTTGACCGCCTCCACCACGACCCCCGGCGCCGAGACCTCGACCAGCGGCTCGACGCCGTGGGCGCCGGGCACCGACCGGACCGGGAGGTTCGCCCGGTACCCGTCCACGACCGCCTCGGCGATGCCCGCCCCGACGTGCAGCAGCGTGCGGAACACGTGCCGGCCCTGGTCGGCCTCGGGGTCGGGGAACAGCGGTGCGCGCAGCAGCGACTGCCGCACGACGGTCGCGGTCCGCCCGTCCGCGTCCACCGTGCGGGTGACGTCGTGGCCATAGGTGGCGTCGTTGGCGACGCCCACGCCGTAGCCGGGCTCGCCGACGTGCAGCCAGCGGTGCGCGCAGATCTCGTACCGGGCCTCGTCCCATGAGGTGTTGGTGTGCGTGGCGCGCAGCACGTGCCCGAACTGGGTCTCGGCGGCAGAGCGGTCGGCGTGCACGGCCAGCGGGAACGCGAGCTTGAGCAGGCGCTGCCGCTCGTGCCAGTCGACGTCGGTGCTGATCTCGACCACCCGCTGCCCCGGTCGGAACGTGAGGTCCTGGGTGATCGTCGACGCGCCGACGGTCCGCACAGTGCGCAGCACGGCCACCTCGGGCCCGGCCTCGACCACCTCGACCGAGGAGGCGTCCAGCAGGTCGTCGACGGTGCGTCGGTACTCGGCGTCGATGTCCCAGGCGTCCCACTGCCGGGGCACGTCGCGGTGCACCTGGAGCAGGTTGGCGAGCGCGCCGGCCGGCACGACCTCGCGGTCGGCGACCAGGTCGCGCAGGGCGTCGATCTGCCCGCCGGCGGTCAGGTGCACGTCCAGCACGTCGCTGACCACCCGCAGCGTCCCGTCGGCCTCGCGGTGCACGACGACCGCGGCCGGGTCGGAGCCTGCCGCGTCCGCTGCCGCACCGTCGGCCGCCCCCTGCACGACCCCGCCCAGCGCCACGACGCCGTCCCGAGCGTGCGGCGCGGCGTTCAGCCGCACGGTGCGGTCGCCGGCGCCGACCAGCGCCGCGAGCGCTTCGCCGATCAGCGCTTCGGTCCGCTCCGCGATCCGGGCGTACGACTCTTCGGCCTGCCGGTACACCCAGCCGATCGAGGAGCCGGGCAGGATGTCGTGGAACTGCAGCAGCAGCACCTCGCGCCACATCGTCCGCAGCTCGTCGGCCGGGTAGGCGGCCCCGGTGCGGACGGCGGCGGTGGCGGTCCACAGCTCGGCCTCCCGCAGCAGGTGCTCGCTGCGCCTGTTGCCACGCTTGGTGCGGGACTGCGAGGTGTAGGTGCCCCGGTGGTACTCCAGGTACATCTCCCCGGACCAGACCGCGCCCTCGCCGGACTCCTCGATCTCGGCCTCCGCCTCGGCGAAGAACGTGTTGGGCGAGCCGAGCTCGACCCGTGGCACGCCGTCCAGCGAGCGGAACCGGTCCGCAGAGGCGAGCATCTCCCGGGTCGGGCCGCCGCCGCCGTCACCCCAGCCGAACGGTACGAGCGAGCTGCTGGCGACGGCCTTGTCGGTGAAGGTCTGCTCGGCGTGCACCAGCTCACGGGCGGACAGGTCGGAGTTGTAGGTGTCGACCGGCGGGAAGTGCGCGAGCACCCGGGACCCGTCGATCCCCTCCCAGCGGAAGGTGTGGTGCGGCATCGGGTTGGTGTCGTTCCAGGAGAGCTTCTGCGACAGGAACCAGCGCGACCCGGCGGCCCGGACGAGCTGCGGCAGCGCGCCGGTGTAGCCGAAGGAGTCCGGCAGCCAGACGTCCTGGGTCTCCACGCCGAGCTCGTCGAGGAAGTACCGCTTGCCCTCGATCATCTGCCGGGCGAGCGCCTCGCCACCGGGCATGTTCGTGTCGGACTCGACCCACATGCCGCCGACCGGGACGAACTGCCCGGCGTCGACCTTGGCGCGGATCCGGGCGAACAGCTCGGGGTGGGACTCCTGCACCCAGGCGTACTGCTGCGCGGAGGAGCAGGCGAACACGAAGTCCGGCCGCTGGTCCATCAGCGCGACCGCGCTGGAGAAGGTGCGGGCGCACTTGCGGCGGGTCTCGCGCACCGGCCACAGCCAGGCCGAGTCGATGTGCGCGTGGCCGGCCGCGAGCACCCGGTGCCCGGCCCCGCCCGCCGGTACGGCGAGCACCGGGGCCAGCACGGCTCGCCCCGCGGGGGCGGTGCCGGCGACATCCTGCGGGTCGACGGCGTCCACCACCAGGTCCAGCGCGCGCAGCGCCCGGGCGTACCGGGTGGTGCCGGGATCGAGCACCCCGACCAGCCCCCGCACGGCGACGATGTCCTGCCACAGGTCCCACACCTCGACGTCCCGCAGCGCGACGTCCGCGGAGCGCAGCGCGTACAGCGGCTCGGTGCCGGCGGTGCGCGGGTCGCCGAGCGGGGTGGGCTCGTACCAGGTGCCGCTACCGATGTCCGGGTTGCCCGCGGCCTCGACCAGCACGTCGACCGCACCGGCACCGGTCCACGGCACCGCCTGGTTGAACGGCGACAGCCCCTTGATCGTCGTGCCGTCGGCGCGGAACACCAGGCCCTCGGCCTGGAACCCGGGCTGCGAGGTGCTGAAGCCGAGGTCGATCACCAGCTCGACCGCGTGCCGCCCGTCCCGTACCGCCGCCGATCCGGACCAGGGCTCCGGCACCTCGCCGGTCATCCGGAACCAGGTGGTGCTCCACGGCGCACCCCACGGGGTACCGAGCGGCGCCTCGCGGAACTCCTGGCCGACGGCCTCGGCGAACGGCACCGGTTCACCGGGTGCGTGCCAGGCGACGACGCTCAGCGGGATCCGCTCGGGGTGCACGGCCGGCAGCACCCTCTCGTGGGTGAACCGCTCGAGGCGTTGCAGGATGCGAGATGCAGCATCGGTTTGCATGTCACGACCTTCCGGGTCGGGGTACGCGCCCGGGTCCGGGCGCGCGGGCAGGTGGGCAGGTGGGGTCGGGGCGCCGGGCGGGCTCGGGCACTCAGCCCTTGACGGCGCCCGACATCGCGAACGAGCCGCCGGAGAACCGCTGGACCAGCAGGTACAGCGCGAGCACCGGGACCGAGTAGAGCAGGGAGAAGGCCGCGAGGCGGCCGTAGGCGATCGAGCCGTAGGTGCCGAAGAAGCCGTAGATGGCCACGGCGGCCGGCTGGCTGTCCGGGGAGAAGAGCAGCACGAACGGGACGAAGAAGTTCCCCCATGCCTGCGTGAACACGAAGATGAAGACCACGGCGATCCCGGGCCGCATCAGCGGCACCACGATCCGGGCCAGGGCCGTCATCGACCCGGCGCCGTCCACCCAGGCGGCCTCCTCGAGGGAGACCGGCACGGAGTCCATGAAGTTCTTCGTCATCCAGATCGCCATCGGCAGCGCGGTCGCGGCCATGAAGAAGACGGTCCCTGGCACGGAGTCCAGCAGGCCGAGGTTCACGAACAGGGCGTAGACCGGCACCATCATCGCGGTGATCGGCAGACAGGTGCCGAACAGGATCGAGTACATGAACGGCTTGCGGAACCGCATCTGGTAGCGGGACAGCGGGTACGCCGCGAGCAACGAGGCCAGCACGGTGAGCAGCGCGGTGCCACCGGAGATCAGCGTGGAGTTCCACAGCGGCCGGAACGTGTCCTCCCAGCTGAAGATCGCGGTGAAGTTGGACAGCGTGAACGACTCCGGGATCTTCACCGAGACGGTGGCGGCCGGGTCGAGCGAGGCGAGCAGGATCCAGACGAGCGGCACCAGGAAGGTCACGCCGATCGCCAGGAGCGCGACCGTGACGAAGGCTCGTCCGACGCGGCGCCGGGGCGAGGCAACCGACGGGGCGCGCCGGTGCCGCCGCTCGGCGGGTGCGGGGACGACCGGGGTGGTCATCGCGGCCATGTCAGTCCACCTCCGGCTTGAGGACTCGGATGTACACGATCGAGAAGATGCCTCCGACCAGCAGCGTCACGGTCGCGATCGCGGTGCCGTACCCGACCTGGGCGAACTTGAACGCCTCCTGGTAGGCGAGCACCGGCAGCGTGGAGCTGCTGGTGCCGGGGCCGCCACCGGTCATCACCCAGATCAGGGTGAACACGCCGAGGGTCTGCAGCGTGGTGAGCATCAGGTTGGTCGAGATCGCCCGGCGCACCATCGGCACGGTGATCCGGAAGAAGCGCTGCGTCCCCGTGGCGCCGTCGATCTCGGCGGCCTCGGTGATCTCGGGCGGCACGTCGGCCAGCGCGGCGTCGTACACCATCATCGAGAACGCGGTGCCACGCCAGATGTTCGCCAGGATCACCGTGAGCATCGGGAAGCTGATCAACCAGGTCGGGCCGGTCAGGCCGAACCAGGCCAGCACGTTGTTCAGCGTCCCGTCGGTGGAGAAGAACGCGTAGGTCGCGAACGCCGCGACGATCTCCGGCAGCACCCACGCCACCACGACGATCGCGCTCACCACCGAGCGGAGCACCCGGTTGCCGGCCCGCAGCAGCAGGGCGAGCGCCATGCCGAGCACGTTCTGGCCGACCACGGCCGAGGCCCCGACGAACAGCACCGTGAGCGCGACGGCCTGCCAGAACTCGGAGTCGCCGAACAGCGCCACGTAGTTGTCCAGGCCGACGAACTCCGGGCTGGCGGCCCGGTACCCGGTCAGTGCCTGGTTGGTCAGCGATCCGTAGAGCGACCACAGCACCGGACCGACCAGGAACACGGCCATCAGCACCACGGCGGGCAGCAGCGGAGCCAGGCGCAGCGCGGTCCGGCCGAGGCGCCGGCGGGGTCGACGGACCCCGCCGGGCGCCCGGCCCTCGAAGATGAGGGTGGACATCAGTCCGCTGCCTCCGTGGCTTCCTCACCGACGATGCTGATCAACCCCTCGTCATAGGTGGCCGCCGCTTCTTCCGGTGTCGCCTGCCCCGAGGCCACCGACTCCGCGGCCACCTGGATCTGGGACGAGATCT
>DASWPG010000041.1:0-156191 GCA_036404115.1 Cellulomonas sp. | reverse complement strand
GCTTGAACGCCTGCCGGACCTCGGTCAGCACCGCGTCCCGCTTCACGTCCTCGGCCAGGGTCGGGTCCACCAGGAACTGCGACCCGAGGTTCGACGTCAGGATCAGGATGACGTTCCGGAAGTCCACCGTGCGCCCCTGGCCGTCGGTCAGCCGACCGTCGTCCAGCACCTGCAGCAAGATGTCGAACACCTCGGGGTGCGCCTTCTCCACCTCGTCCAGCAGCAGCACCGAGTACGGGCGCCGCCGGACCGCCTCGGTGAGCTGACCGCCGGACTCGTACCCGACGTAGCCCGGAGGCGCGCCGATCAGCCGCGCGACGGCGTGCCGCTCGGCGTACTCGGACATGTCGATCCGCACCATCGCGCGCTCGTCGTCGAACAGGAAGTCCGCGAGCGCTTTGGCGAGCTCGGTCTTGCCGACACCGGTCGGCCCGAGGAACAGGAACGAGCCGGTCGGCCGGTCGGGGTCGGCGATGCCCGCGCGAGCCCGGCGGACCGCGTCGGACACGGTCGCGACCGCGGCCTTCTGGCCGATCAGGCGGGCGCCGATCACCTCCTCCATCCGGAGCAGCTTGGCGGTCTCGCCCTCCAGCAGCCGGCCGGCGGGGATGCCGGTCCAGGCGGCGACCACCTCGGCGATCTCGTCCGGCCCGACCTTGTCGGCGATCATCGGGGTGCTCTCCGCCAGACTCGTGTCCGCCGAACGCTCGTGCTCCTCCGCCTCGGAGATCTCCTCCTCGACGGCCGGGATCTCGCCGTACTGCAGGCGCGCGGCACCGGCGAGGTCGCCCTCGCGCAGCAGCCGGTCCGCGTTCGAGCGCAGCTCGTCCAGCCGCGCCTTCAGGTCACCGACCAGGTTGTGCCCGGCCTTCTCCTTCTCCCACCGGGCGGTGAGCCCGGCGAGCTCCTCGCGGCGGTCGGCCAGGTCGGCGCGCAGCTTCTCCAGCCGCTCGGTGGAGGCCGGGTCGTCGGCCTCGGACAGCACGACCTCCTCCATCTCCAGCCGGGTGACGGCACGCTGCAGCTCGTCGATCTCCACCGGGGAGGAGTCCAGCTCCATCCGCAGCCGGGACGCGGCCTCGTCCACCAGGTCGATCGCCTTGTCCGGCAGCTGACGCCCGGAGATGTACCGGTCGGACAGGCTGGCGGCGGCGACCAGCGCGGCGTCGGCGATCGTCACCTTGTGGTGCGCCTCGTACCGCTCCTTGAGCCCGCGCAGGATCGCGACCGTGTCCTCCACCGACGGCTCGCCCACGAATACCTGCTGGAACCGGCGCTCCAGGGCGGGGTCCTTCTCGATCCGCTCGCGGTACTCGTCCAGGGTGGTCGCGCCGACCAGGCGCAGCTCGCCGCGGGCCAGCATCGGCTTGAGCATGTTGCCGGCGTCCATCGCCCCTTCGGAGCCGCCGCCGGCCCCGACCACGGTGTGCAGCTCGTCGATGAAGGTGACGACCTCGCCGTCCGACGCGGTGATCTCCTCCAGCACAGCCTTCAGCCGCTCCTCGAACTCGCCGCGGTACTTCGCGCCGGCCACCATCGCGGCCAGGTCGAGCGAGATCAGCCGCTTGCCGCGCAGCGACTCCGGCACGTCGCCGGCCACGATCCGCTGCGCCAGCCCCTCGACGACGGCGGTCTTGCCGACGCCGGGCTCGCCGATCAGCACCGGGTTGTTCTTGGTGCGCCGGGACAGCACCTGGATCACCCGGCGGATCTCGGAGTCCCGGCCGATCACCGGGTCCAGCCGGCCCTCGGCGGCACGCCGGGTCAGGTCGACGCCGTACTTCTCCAACGACTTGTAGGTGCCCTCGGGGTTCGGGCTGGTGACCCGCGCGGAGCCACGGACGGTCGGCAGGGCGGCGGCCAGCGCCTCGCGGGAGGCGCCCTGGGCGCGCAAGGCATCCGCCACGCCGGTCTGCCCGGCGGCGATGCCGAGCAGCAGGTGCTCGGTGGACACGTAGTCGTCACCCAGCGCGCGCGCCTCGGCGGAGGCGGCCTCGATCACGGTGGAGGTCGCCCGGGACGCGGTGGGCTGACCGACGCTGGACCCGCTGGCGGTCGGCAGGCCGACCAGCACCGCACGGACGGCGCGGCCCAGCGCGGCGCGATCGGCGCCGACCGCGTCCAGCAGGCCGTTCGCCACCCCGCCCTCCTGGGCGAGCAGCGCGTTCAGCAGGTGCGCGGGTTCGAGCTGGGGGTTGCCGGCGGCCGTCGCCTGCTGGATGGCGTCGCCGATCGCCTCCTGCGACTTGGTGGTGAGCTTCGCGTCCAACATTCCCTCCGGATCGTGCTGCGTGCGCCGGCGACCGTCTGTCGTCGACCTCCAGGGCAACCCCGACAGAGTTGAGCGTATTCCGCTCAACTCTTGCCGGCGACCGGACGGGGGGCGGTCGGGGCGGTCGCGCTCGCCCGCGACGACGCCGGACCGCCGTCGAGCCTGTGCCGGACCGTCGCCGGATCCCTGCCGGACCCCGCCCGATCCCGGCCGGGCTCCCCGCCGAGGCCCTGCCGGACCCCCGATCCGCGTGCACCGACGTCAACGTGTCATGACCCTTGGTCATGACCATCTGAGACTGGATCGGCTCGGCGAGAATCCCTCACGACCACATCCTCGGCAGCCGCTCGCCCCGTGCCGCGCACCCGGATGTCCCCGCGATGTCACCCGCCGGAAACGTCCGTCCGGGTCCGTCCATGTCCGAACTGCGGACTTCTGATCGGCATAAATACCCACAAACCGGACCATCATCAAGTGAGGAATCTCACAAAACACGCCGGATCGTGTCGCACCGATTGCGCGGGTCGGCCGGCGCGCCACACGCTAGGGCCACTCCCAGCGAGTGCAGGAACGACCCACAGCCATCGGCCCTCGGCCCCTTCCGGACCAGTCCGAACGGGTGACAGATCAGCGTCTGTCACCGAGCCCAGTCACAGCGACCGCACCCCGCTCGCCCGCACCCCCGGCACCGCCGGACCACCGGGCCTCCGTCCACCACCGCCGCGTCACCGTCGCCGCCGGCTCCACCCCCGACCGCGCCGAGGTGAGCGATGTTCATCTTCATCCTGCAGATCCGGAACATGCTCGACGAGCAGGCCGAGCTCTACCTGTTCGCCGTGTTCTCAGCCCTGGTCTGGGCGCTCTGGCTGCTCAAGGTCGTGCTGTCCCGCCGATACCGGCCGTGGACCGCCGAGCACCACGAGTCCACCAGCGTGATCGTCCCCGTGGTGGACGAACCGCTCGACCTGTTCCGCGACGTGCTGAGCCGGGTCACCGAGCAGCACCCCGACGAGGTGATCGTCGTGATCAACGGCAAGCCCAACCCCGGGCTGGAGGCGGTCTGCGAGGAGTTCGCCCCGCTGGTCCGCTGGGTGCACACCCCGATCCCCGGCAAGCGGAACGCGGTCAAGATCGGCACCGAGCAGTCCCGGTACGACGTCACGGTGCTGCTCGACTCCGACACCGTGTGGACGCCCGGCACCCTGCCCGAGCTGCTGAAGCCGTTCGCGGACCCGACCGTCGGCGGCGCCACCACCCGGCAGCGCATCCTCGAACCGACCCGCTCCTGGATCACCCGGTGGGCGGACTGGCTGGAGAACTCCCGGTCGCTCTACTCGATGCCCGCGCAGTCGGTGCTCGGCCAGGTCGGCTGCCTGCCCGGCCGCACGATCGCGTTCCGCCGGCACATCCTGATGCAGGTCATGGACGACTTCATGACCCAGCGGTTCCTCGGGGTGTTCCTCGAGGTCTCCGACGACCGCACCCTGACCAACCTCACCCTGAAGCAGGGCTACCGGACGGTCTACCAGCACACCAGCCTCGTCTACACCGACGCCCCGCTGCAGGTGAAGAAGCTGTTCAAGCAGCAGCTCCGCTGGGCGCGCGGCAGCCAGTACAACACCCTGCGGATGCTGCCCTGGATGCTCGGGCACGCCCCGCTGCTGGCGGTGTTCTTCCTGACCGACATCGCCCTGCCGTTCCTGCTGGTCGGCACGATCGCCGGCTGGGTCTACCGCGCGGTCAGCGGCACCGGCACCAACCTGTACCAGGCGATCCTGGAGACCTACGGCGCCCAGGCCGGCTGGTTCTGGGTGATCGCGCTGATGGTCACGTCCTCGGTGCTCTCCATGTCGATCCGGCAGATCCGGCACCTGCAGGAGGTGCCCGGCGACTTCTTCCGGCTGCCGGTGTTCATCATCGTCTCGACGTTCTTCCTGATGCCGGTACGGCTGCTCGGCTTCCTGCGGATGGCGCACGCCTCCGGCTGGGGTACCCGGGCCGGCGCCTATGCCGGTGGCGACCCCGGGACCGAGCCCGAGCAGACGGCCGCCGACCCGGACGGCGGCCAGAGCGCGTCGCTGCTCCGCGAGCTCGACCTGATCAGCCGCCCGGCCCCGGTGGACGTGGTGGACCGCGACCCGGTCACCGGCTGGTTCCCGATGCAGCGGAGCGGCAGCGGGCAGCCGGCTGCGGCGGTGCCGGCCGGGCTCCGGGCTGCGGGGGCGACCGAGGAGGCTGCGGGCGCACGGGCGGCCGGGATCGAGCCGGCGCGGGCCGCGGTGGCGAGCGCCGAGGCCGCCGGTGCCGAGCAGGCCGCGGCCACCGCCGACCGTCCGGCGGGTCGCCGTGCCGCGCGCACCTCCGCCGCGCCGGTCCGCCGACGCCGGCTGAACCCCCTCGCGGCCATCCCCTACCTGGTCGCCGTCGCCCTGCTCACCCTGGAGGCGCTGCTCTATGTCTGACGCACCGATCAAGGCGGCAGCGTCCTCGGGGCGCGCCTGGTGGGCCCCGAGCAGGGGACGGATGACCATGAAGGCCCGGATCGCCACCTCCGCGATCGTCGCGGCCCTGCTGGTGATCACCCTGGTGGTCTGGAACACCCCGGCAGTCACCTCGCTGGTCTCCGCCGCCGACGCCGACCAGCCCACCGCCCGCGAGGCCGAGCTCGCCGCCGAGAACCAGCAGCTGGCCGAGGACCTCGCCACCAGCCGCGCGCAGGCCGACGCGCTGCGCGACGTGGTGGCCGACGAGCAGGCCGCCCGCGAGAAGGGCGAGGCGGAGCGAGCCGCCGCCGAGGCCGCGCAGGCCGCCGACGGCTCCACGTCCGACTCCGACGGGTCCGGCACCGGCTCGACCGGCTCGGGGTCCTCGTCGAGCTCGTCCGGGTCGAGCGGTGGCAGCAGCTCGACCGGGTCGGGCACGGCGGCCGGGGTCGCCACCGGCTCGACGGCCAGCACCGGCGACGGGCCCACCAACCTGACCACCCCGACCGGCGGCGACAGCGCCGGGTCCGCAGCGGAGCCCGCCACCACACCCACCGCCCCCACCAAGGCCGAGCTGGTCGACCCGGACACCCGGTACTACGGGATGTACACCGAGCAGGCGCCGTTCAACTGGGCGACCTTCGACGCGGCCGCCTCGTCCGTGGGGCGCACCCAGAACCTGGTCGGCTACTTCGGCGGCTGGGACGAGGACTTCCGCGCCAACGCGGTGACCCGGGCCTGGGAACGCGGCATGCTGCCGATGCTCACCTGGGAGTCCCGGCCGATCGACTCCAAGAACGACGTGGTGGACGAGCCGGAGTACTCGCTGCCGAACATCATCGCCGGCGACTTCGACGACTACCTGACCCAGTACGCCCAGGACATCGTCGCGACCGGCCTGCCGCTGGCGATCCGGCTCGACCACGAGATGAACAGCATCTGGTACCCGTGGTCCGAGCAGACCGGCTCCGGCGCCTCGATCAACGGCAACAGCGTCGGCGACTACGTGCAGATGTGGCAGCACGTGCACGACATCTTCGAGGCCGCCGGTGCCAACGAGTACGTGATCTGGGTCTGGTCGCCGAACATCATCAACAACCTGCCGTCCGCGCTGCAGGGGCTGTCCACCCTGGAAGGGCTGTACCCCGGCGACGACTACGTGGACTGGGTCGGCGTCTCCGGCTACCAGCGTCCGCCGTACAAGTCGGACAACAACTCGACCTTCTCCTACACCTACGACCGGACTCTGAACCAGCTCCGCGCGATCACCGACAAGAAGATCCTGCTCGCCGAGGTCGGCGCCTCCGAGACCGGTGGCACCAAGCCGGCCTGGATCACCTCGTTCTTCGAGGGCTTCGACCCCGGTGAGAACGACGACGTGATCGGCTTCGCCTGGTTCAACCTCGCGGTCACCACCTACGTCTCCGGCGAGCTGAGCACGAACGACTGGCGGGTCACGTCCCGGGCCGACAGCCTGGAGGCGTTCCGCGTCGGGATCGCGGACCCGGCCCGGAACTTCGGTGGCACAGCCCTGGCCAACGCGGCCGTCGTCGAATCCTCTGCCACCGGCACCGCAACAGCCTCCGCTACCGCGACAGCCAGCGCGACGGCGACCGCCTCTCCGACCGCCACGTCGCCGCCCACGGTGAGCACCAGCCCGACAGCCACACCCAGCGCGAGCGCATCGCCATGAGCCGCCGCACGCACCTCGCCACGAGCCGCCCGCTCCGTGGGGCGCACCCGAGCCGGACCGGCGGCGCGGACCGCCCTCGCCGGGCCGACCGTCCGACCGACGCGCGCGCGTCCCGCAGCGGACGTGCACCCGGTGCCGCCGCCGACCCTGCCACTCCTGCCAGCCCCGTGATCCCAGCCACCTCGAGGAGCACCGAGATGAACGACACGCACCTGTCCGCCGCCGATGCCAGCACCGCCGGTCCCAGCACCGCCGACGCCATCGTCTCCGATCCCGTCGCGGCCGACCTGCCCGAGCTCGACCCGGCCGCCGCCCGGTCCGGGACGCCGCCACGGATCAGCGTGTTCGGCACCGGCTACCTCGGCGCCACGCACGCCGTGGCCATGGCCCAGCTCGGCTTCGACGTGATCGGCGCGGACACCGACCCCGGCAAGGTCGAGGCCCTGGCCGCCGGCAAGGTCCCGTTCTACGAGCCCGGGCTCGACCCGCTGCTGGAGAAGCACCTGGACACCGGTCGGCTCCGGTTCACCACCGACCTCGCCGCCGCCGCGGCCTGGGCCGACGTGCACTTCATCTGCGTCGGCACCCCGCAGATGAAGACCAGCCACGCCGCGAACCTCGCCTACGTGGAGTCCGCTGCCGGCACGATCGCCCGCAACCTGACCAAGGACGCCCTGATCGTCGGCAAGTCCACCGTCCCGGTCGGCACCGCGGCCCGGCTGCGCACCCTGGTCGCCGAGCAGGCTCCCGCCGGGGTGCACGTCGAGCTGGTGTGGAACCCGGAGTTCCTCCGGGAGGGAAAGGCCGTCGAGGACACCCTGCACCCCGACCGCATCGTGCTCGGTGGGACCGGCCCGCAGGCCGAGCGCGTCCTGCGTGAGGTGTACGCCACCCCGATCGCCGAGGGCACCCCGGTGGTCGTC
The DNA here is from genome assembly GCA_036404115.1 of Cellulomonas sp. Lineage (GTDB taxonomy): Bacteria > Actinomycetota > Actinomycetes > Actinomycetales > Cellulomonadaceae > Cellulomonas. The sequence goes on along the minus strand of DASWPG010000041.1, from coordinate 148,820 downwards.
ACCGACCTGCCCACCGCCGAGCTGGTCAAGGTCAGCGCGAACGCGTTCCTCGCCACCAAGATCTCGTTCATCAACGCGATCGCGTCGGTGTGCGAGGCCGCCGACGCCGACGTCACCGTGCTGGCAGACGCCCTCGGTCACGACCGCCGGATCGGCCGGCAGTTCCTCGATGCCGGCCTCGGCTTCGGCGGCGGCTGCCTGCCCAAGGACATCCGCGCGCTGATGCACCGGGCCAACGAGCTCGGCGCCTACCGGGCCAGCGCCCTGCTGCAGCAGGTGGACGAGATCAACATGGGCCAGCGCGAACGGGTGCTGCAGCTGACCGTGGAGGCCTGCGGCGGCTCGGTGCTCAACCACCGGGTCGGCGTGCTCGGTGCGGCGTTCAAGCCGCACACCGACGACGTGCGCGACTCCCCCGCCCTCAACGTGGCCGCCGCCCTGCACCTGCGCGGCGCGCAGGTCACCGTGTACGACCCGGAGGCCGGCGACACCGCCCGCCGGTCGTTCCCCACGCTGTCCTACGCCACCTCGGTGGACGAGGCGGTCGAGGGCGCCGACGTGGTGCTGGTGCTGACCGAGTGGGACCAGTTCCTCACCGCCGACCCCGTGCGGCTGGCCCCGCTCACCCACGCCCCGCGCGTGATCGACGCCCGCGGCAAGCTGGACGCCGCCCGGTGGCGGGCTGCCGGGTGGCAGTTCGCCGGGCTCGGCCGGGCCGCGGCGGCCTGAGGGGGGCGGGGCTGGGAGGGAGCTGGGGGAGTCGAGCGTCCGGGCTAGGGGGCCGAGCGGCCGGGCGGGCGGAGCGCGGAGGGTGCGCCGCCCGCCCGGCCTGACCAGCGAACCGACCCGTGCCCAGCGCGCGTGCGGCCGGGCGGATCGGAGCTGCGGCGGCACGCAGGCGACGGGCGAGGGGTGACCCGGCCGTTCGGCCCCGCGGCCCCCGATCGCGAGGGCCGCGGGGACCACCGGGGTCGCCAGGGTCGCCAGTAGGCTCAGCCGGTGCCGTCCGAGCCCACCCACCCGCAGCACCCGCAGCACCCGTCGCCTCCGGCACCACCGCAGCACCCGGGCGCCGCGCACCCGCAGGCCACGCACCCGCAGGCCCTGCCCCCCAGGACCACGCCCTCGCGCGGCGCGCACCCGGACCGGACGCACCCGGAGGGACCGCACCCGGTCCCCGCGCTCCCGGACCGGGTCGGCGACGCGTTCCGGCACGCCACCCAGGTCGCGGGGGAACCGGTCCGGACGTTCCACCCGCGACGGGCCGCCCTCGGCCCCCGTCGGTCCGACGCGCTGGCCCGGGTCTGGCCGCGGTACGGCTTCTCGGTGCACGACCCCGCGCTCGGGCTCGCCCCGACCACGCCTGCCGGCACCCTGGACGTCCGGGCGCTGTTCGGCCGGTCCGCCCCCCTGGTGCTGGAGATCGGCTCCGGCATGGGCGAGGCCGCCGCCGCGATGGCCGCCGCCGACCCCGACCGGGACTACCTGGCGGTCGAGGCGCACCTGCCCGGGGTCGCGAACCTGCTGGCCCTGCTGGACGAGCGCGCGCTGACCACCGTCCGGGTGGCGTACGGCGACGCCCTCGAGCTGGTGCGGCAGGTCGTCGCCCCGGACTCGCTGGCAGCCGTGCACATCTTCTTCCCGGACCCGTGGCCGAAGGCGCGGCACCACAAGCGGCGGATCGTCGCGACCGAGCACGTGGCCCTGCTGCGCAGCCGGTTGGCGCTCGGCGGCACCCTGCACTGCGCGACCGACTGGGAGCCCTACGCCGAGCAGATGCGCGACGTCCTGACGGCCGATCCCGGCCTGACCCTCCAGCACGGCGGGTACGCCCCCCGCCCCGCGTCCCGCCCGCAGACCCGCTTCGAGCAGCGCGCCCTCGCAGCCGGCCGCCCGATCCGCGACCTCCTCGCCACCCGCAGCTCCTGACCCCTCCCCGCGCTCCCCCCGCAGCCGCGCACCCCCCGCACCCGCGCACCGGGCAGCGCGCCGAGCGGGCAGCTCCTGTCGGACAAATCACCCAACGAGCGACAGATGCTGCCCGCTCGGCGATGGGATCACGCGGGGGGTGCGGGCGAGGGGGCGAGGGTGTGGATGGGGACGATGCGGTCGGCGGTGCGGACGGCGCCGGGGCGGTGCGCGATCACGAGGACCGTGCGACCGCGGCAGACCTCGGCGAGCGCGCCCTGGATCTCGTGCTCGGTGGCGACGTCGAGCTGGCTGGTCGCCTCGTCCAGCACGAGCACCGGGGCGTCCAGCAGCAGGGCACGGGCGATCGCGACCCGTTGACGCTGGCCGCCGGACAGCCGCTCGCCCATCTCACCGACCCGGGTCTGGTAGCCGTCCGGCATGGCCAGCACCGTGTCGTGCAGCGCGGCCCTGCGGCAGGCCTCGATCAGCTGCTCGTCGGTGGCGTCGGGTGCGGCCAGCCGCAGGTTGGCGGCCAGGGTGTCGTTGAACAGGTAGGTGCTCTGGCCGACCACGGCGACCGTCCGGCGCAGGTCCGCCAGCGCGAGGTCGCGGACGTCCACCCCGCCGAGCAGCACCCGGCCGGCCTCCGGGTCCCAGGCCCGCGTGAGCAGGTTGACCAGCGTGGACTTGCCGGAGCCGGAGGCGCCCACCACCGCGGTGGTGGTGCCGGCGGGCACGTGCAGGTCCGCACCGACCAGCACCGGTCGCGGGGCGGCGGGCGCTGGGGCGTCGTCACCGGGCGTCTCGGTGTCCGGGTCGATCTCGGCGGCGGGGTAGGTGAAGGTGACGCCCTCGAACCGCAGGTCCAGCGGCCCGTCCGGCACCGGCAGCGGCTGCGCGGGGCTGGTGGTCGCCGGGGCGGCGTCGGTGATCCGCCAGATCCGGCGGGCGGAGGCGAACGCCTGCTCGAGGTCCGGCGCGACGTCCTCGACCGCGAGCACCGGGGTGAACACGCCGAGCGCCACGACGACGCACACCGCGTAGCCGGACCAGTCGAGCGTTCCCGAGCCGACCCGCGCGGCGCCGACCAGGGCGATCGTCGCGACCCCGACCACCATCAGCAGCGCGTTGGTGGCCCGGCGGCGGGCGGTCCAGACCGCGAGCCGGTCCAGGCCGGCGCCGACCTCGTCGGCCATCGCGCGGGCGTCGGCGCGGCGGCGACCGGCGGCCCCGAAAGCCAGCACCTCACGGACGCCCTGCAACGACTCGGTGACGAGCTGGGCGATCCGGCCGCGGGCGGCCCGCACCCGGGCGGCGGCGTGCGCGCTGGGATCACGGCCCCAGGCGGGGACGACCGCGCCGACCAGCACGAGGAACGGCAGCAGCACCAGCGCCAGCACCGGGTCGCCGGCGGAGGCCATCGTGGCCAGCACGACCACCGGCACCACGACCGCGCTGACCGCGGGGACCAGGGTGTGCGCGAAGAACACCTCGACCCGGTCGACGTCCTTGGTGGCGCGGGCCACCAGGTCACCGGTCCGGCGGGACAGCACCCCGGCCGGCGACTGCGGGGCGAGCCGGTCGTAGAAGTCGACCCGGAGCATGGCCAGCGCGCGGAACGCGACGTAGTGGCCGGAGAACTGCTCCAGATAGCGCAGCACGCCCTTGACCAGGGACAGCACGACCAGCAGCCAGATCGTCGGCGCGATCCGGGTGCTCGGGTCGACCGCGATCCGGGCGACCAGCCCGGCGCCGATCGCGAGCAGGGCGATGCCGAGCAGCTGCCCGACCACGCGGCTGACCAGGGAGGCGGCCAGCGGCGCGAGCACCGGGCGGCCGAACCGCAGCAACCGGCGGGAGATCTGCGTGCGGCTCAGCGGGGACTCGGTGGACCGGGACGCGGACCCGGGGCGCCCGTTCGCCGTGGCAGGCCCGGTCGGCGCCGTGGCGGGCGTCGATGTCGTGCGGGGACCGGCGCTCACCGGTGGTCCTCCTCGTCGGTGGCGGTAGTGGTGGCGGTGCCCGCGCCGGCGAGGTCCAGCGCGCGGGCGTAGTAGGAGTCGATGCTGCCGAGCCGGTCCGGCGGACCCTGCTCCACGATCCGGCCCTCGGCGAGCACCAGCACCTCGTCGGCACCGCGCACGGTGCTCAGCCGGTGCGCGACCACCAGGACGGTCCGGCCCTCGCCGGCACGTTCCAGCGCGGTGACCAGGGCGGTCTCGGAGGCGGCGTCCACCTGGCTGGTCGGCTCGTCCAGCACCAGGATCGGTGCGTCCTTGAGCAGCGCGCGGGCCACCGCGAGCCGCTGGGCCTGGCCGCCGGACAGCGACAGCCCGCGCTCGCCGACCCGGGTGGCCAGCCGGTCCGGGAACGCCCGGACGTCGTCGGCGAGGTTGGCCTGCGCCAGCACGTCCCACAGCCGCTCGTCGTCGGCCGCGGGGTCGGCGAGCCGCAGGTTGTCGGCGAGGGTGCCGGTGAACAGGTAGGTGGTCTGCGCGACGACGGCGGTCTGCGCACGCACCCAGTCGACCGGGACGGTGGTGGCGTCGTGCCCGCCGATCCGGACCGTGCCCGAGCCCGGACGCAGGTGCGCCTGGACCAGCGCGGCGACCGTGGACTTGCCGGAGCCGGACGGGCCGATCAGGGCCACCCGGCCACCGCGCGGCACGGTGAACGAGACTCCGTCCAGCACGGACCGCCCGCCGCCCGGGTAGGCGAAGGTGACGCCGTCCAGCGCCAGCGCCTCCGTCGGCGTGCCCGGCCCGGCCGCGGGATCGGCCGTGGTCCCGGCGACGCGGCCCGCACCCCGGCCGGCGACCGGCGCCCGCACCCCGGGGGCGTCCGCGACGGCGGCGTGCTGCGCGAGCACGGTGTCGATCTCCCGGATCGAGGCGCGCCCGCCCATCCCGATGTAGAAGAACTGCCCGATCCGGTCCAGCGGCTCCAGCAGCACGGTGGACACCAGCACGACCGCGATCGCCTGACCCGGCGTGATCGCACCGTCCCGCAGCCGCACCGCCGCGAGCCCGGCGGCGGCGGTCACCATCGCGAGCGAGAACGAGGAGTCGATCACCAGCAGCACCAGCTGGTTGCGGGCGAGCAGGCTCATCACCATCCGCCGCAGGTTCTCGGCGCCGCGGGCCAGCTCGGCGCCCTTGGTCAGCGCCCGGTTGAACGCGGTGGCGGTCGGCAGGCCCTGGATCGCGTCGAGGTACTGGGCGGCGAACCGGCGCGAGGTGGCCCGGTACCGGCCGGACACGCCGCGGAAGGCGGACTGGAATCCGCCGATCAGCAGCGGGATCGCCGGGACCGCGAGCGCGAGCCAGCCGGCGGTCACCCAGTCCACGGTGGCACCGATCGCGATCAGCGCGATCACGGGCACCGTCATCGAGGCGAGGATCGGCCGACGGAAGGTCGCCTCGTAGCCGGCGGCGCGCTCGACGCCGTCCGTCGCGGTGGAGACGAACCGGCCGGAGCTCTCCTGGGTGCGGAACGCGACGCCGAGCCGGAACATCTGGTCCAGCAGCACGTCACGGCGCACGGACTCGCGCGGGCCGACCGCGCCGAGGCTGGTGCGCGGGCCGGTGTACGCGGCTGCACCCAGCACGACCAGCCCGAGCAGCAGCGCCACCACGGCGCCCGGGGCGGGTCCGGTGCCGGTGCGGGCACCGTCGATCACCGAGCCGAGGGCCAGGTAGGCGGTGGTGGTGCCGGCGGCGACCACCCAGGTCAGCACCGCGGGCAGCACGTCGACCAGGCGCGGCAGCGGCGGGGTGGGGACCACCGGCGGGCCGACCGGACCGGACGGCCTCCCCCCTGGCCGACCACCGGGGTGGCCGCCCGAGGAGCCGCCCGGCCGACCGCCGGCACCCGGTGCGGCGGGGCGCCCCGCGGCGCCGTGCGTGGTGGTCATGCGGGTCGTCCTTCGTCCGGGAGTGGTCCGACAGGAGGCACGATGCCACGCCCGGGCGTGCGAGGCAGACCCGCCGCGGCGTGCCGGTCCGGCAGCACCAGCAGCGCGCCGGTGCGCGGGTGCGCGAACACCTCCACCGGATGCCGGTAGACCTCGGTGAGCAGCTCGGTGCGCAGCACGTCGGCCGGGGCACCGACCCCCGCCAGCCGGCCGTCGGCGAGCACCGCGACCCGGTCGGCGTAGGCGGCGGCGAGGGTGAGGTCGTGCAGCACGGCGACGACGGCCTCGCCGGCCCGGGCACGGTCGCGCGCCCGTTCCAGCACCAGCTCCTGGTGCCGGATGTCGAGCGCCGCGGTCGGCTCGTCGAGCAGCAGCACCGGGGTGCGCTGGGCGCGGGCACGGGCGAACGCCACCCGGGCCTTCTCCCCGCCGGACAGCGTGGGGAACCGGCGCGCGGCCAGGTGCAGCACGTCGGCCTCCGCGAGCGCGTCCGCGACGATCTGCTCGTCCTGGTCCTCGTCCGGGGTGGAACGCCAGGGCGCCCGGCCCATCCGCACCACGTCCACGACCGGGAACGGGAAGCTCAGCCGGTGCTCCTGCAGCAGCACGGCCCGCCACCGCGCGAGCTCGCCGACCGGCACCCGGTGCACCTCGGCTCCGGTCTCGGCCCCGACCGCGTACCGCACGCTGCCGCGGGTGGCCGTCAGGTCGCCGGCCAGCACACCCAGCAGGGTCGACTTGCCGGCACCGTTCGGCCCGACGACCGCGAGCAGCTCGCCGGCACGCACGTCCAGGTCGACGCCGTCCAGCAGCGTGGCACCGTCGATCGTGAAGCCGACGTCCCGGGCCGCGACCACGGTGCCGACCGTCGGCGTGACCGGTCGCCCCCCGGACCGGCCCGGCTCCGGTTCGAGCCCCGACCCGCCGCCGGACCGCCGCCGGCTCACGCCCAGCCCCCCGCCGAGCGGCGCGTGCGGCGGATCAGCCAGAAGAAGAACGGCCCGCCGACCAGCGCGGTGAGCATCCCGATCGGCAGGTCCGCGTAGGCCACCGCGGTCCGGGCCACCAGATCGGCGGCCAGCACCAGCACCGCGCCACCGAGCGCGCTCAGCGGCACCAGCACCCGGTGCCCGGGCCCGACGACCATCCGGATCAGGTGCGGCACCACCAGCCCGACGAACGAGATGATCCCGCAGAACGCGACTGCGGCAGAGGTGAGCAGCGCGACCACCACCACCGCGATGATCCGCAGCCGCTCCACGTCCACGCCGACGTGCCGTGCGGCCCGCTCGCCGAGCGACAGCAGGTCCAGCCGCCCTGACATCACCAGGGCCGCCACCAGGCCGATCGCGACCAGCGGCGCGACGATGCCGACGTACTGCCAGCGGGTGCCGTTCAGGCTGCCGAGCTGCCAGAACACGATCTGCTCGCGGGCCTGGGTGTCGCCGAGGAAGGTGAGGAAGGCGATGCCGGCCCCGCAGACCGCGTTCACCGCCACACCGGTGAGCACCAGCGTGACGACCTCGGTGCGCCCGTTCGAGCGTGCGAGCAGGTAGACCGCCAGGGTGGTGCCGAGCCCGCCGAGGAACGCCAGGAACGCACTGGTGAACACCCCGAGGAACGACAGCCCGAACACGATGCTCAGGCAGGCGGCGAACGCGGCGCCCGAGGACACCCCGACCACGCCCGGCTCGGCCAGCGGGTTGCCGAAGACCCCCTGCATCACGGCGCCGGCGGTGGCGAGCGCGGCGCCGACCAGCATGGCCATCACGACGCGCGGGAACCGGATCGTCCACAGCGCGGCGTCGCCGTTCGGGTGGCTGGGCATCGGCCCGATGTCCAGGCCGATCTTGTGCAGCACCGAGCCCAGCACCTCGTCCGGAGGGACGTGCAGCTGCCCGGACCCGGCCGCGGCCACCGCGAGCACCAGCAGCGCGACGACCAGGCCGATGGTCAGCGGCAGCACCCGGCCGGACCGCTCCGGCGGCAGCACCGGTGACGTGCCGAGCACCGCGGGCCCGGCCGCGCTCATGCCTGCTCCGCGTAGAACGCCCGGGCCAGCGCGTCAAGGGTCTGCGCCGTGGTGGGGCCGAAGCTGAGGATCTGGGTGTCCGCCATGTCGACCACCCGCCGGCTCTCGCCGGCGGGTGTCTCGGCGAGCGCCGGCACCTGCTCCAGCAGCCCGTCGACGCCACCGACCGACTCCAGGCCCTTGGTCATCACGAGCACCAGGTCGGGCTGGGCGGAGATCAGTCCCTCGTCGGTGAGCGGACGCATCCCCTCCCAGCCGATCTCGGTGGCGACGTCCACGCCGCCGAGCGCGCTGATCAGGGAGTCGGCGCCGGAGCCCGCGCCGAACATGTAGTAGACGCCGGACTCGCCGCGCAGGTAGAGGAACACCACCCGCAACCGGTCGGCCGGGTCGGCGGGGACCAGGGTGTCGATCTCGGCGGTGACCGCCTCGACCTCGGTCTCGGTGCGGGCGATCAGCTCGGCGCCCTCCTCCGGCAGCCCGACCGCGGCGGCCACCTGCTCGATCAGCGTGCCGATGCTGTCCAGGCTGCGCTCGGAGTCGACCACCACCACCGGGATGCCCGCGTCCCGCATCTGCAGCACGGTGTCCCACGGGCCGAGCGAGGTGTCCGTGATGATCAGCGTCGGCGCCAGCTCCAGGATCGCCTCGCCGGTGAGCTCGTGCCCGCTGCTGGTGACGAGCGGCAGATCGGCGATCTCGGCGAAGTCGGAGGAGACGTCCCGGCCGACCACCGAGCCGCCGAGGCCGAGCTCGAACACGATCCGCGAGGTGGAGCCGTACAGGTCGAGGGCCAGGATCCGGCTGGTGTCGGTGACGGTGACCTCGGTGCCCTGGACGTCCGTCACGGTGACCGGCAGCGCGGGGCTCGGGTCGTCGGACACCGGGTCGACCGGGGTGGCGACGGAGGCTGCGGTGCGCTCCCCGACGATCGCGCGCGGGTCGGCGGCCGGGGTGATCTCGCTCAGCGGCACCTGGTCGGCGTCGGCGGTCACGGCGGTGCTGGTGCTGCCGGCGGACAGGCCGGTGCATCCGGCGAGCAGACCGACCAGGACGAGAGCGACCAGGCCGGCGGCGCCGGTCCGGACGGTGCTCCTGGCCCGGGGCCCGGGGTGTGCGTGCGCGCCGGAGGCACGGGGGTGCGGCATGGCTGGGTGCTCCTGGGGGCGGGTGCGAAGGTGCTGAGGTGAGGCTACCCTCACTCGGCGTCGATGTCGGTCGCCGACCGCCCGTGCTCAGCGGGCCAGATCCAGCATCCGACGCACCTCGCGGCACACCAGCCCTGCCCGGGCGCCGAGCGCCACCTGGAGCTGGCCGCCCTGGGTCAGCACCATCAGCACGCCGGGCAGCGTCTGCAACGCGTCCTGCTGCCCCAGCGCGTCGTCGCGGAGCGTCAGCCGCAGCCGGGAGGAGCACGCCTCGACGGCCAGCACGTTCGCCAGGCCACCGACCAGCGGCAGCACGGCCGCGGCCAGCGCCACGTCCTCCAGCGCACCGCGCGGACGGTCCCCCGCCGGTCGGCCGCCGGTGCCGCCGCCTGCACCCGTCCCCGGACCCGCAGCCGGGCTCGCACCCGCTCCTGCATCCGCACCTGCGCCCGGGCCCGCGGTCACGCGACGGCCCCCGTCAGCCGGGCCACGTGCAGCGCGAGGTACAGCACCTCGTCCCCCGTCACCCGGTAGCCGAACCGCTCCTCCAGCAGGTCGCGGATCACCTCGGCGCTGGCGGACGCCTGCGGGTGCTGCTCCCGGACCGTGTCCCGCAGCACCCCCTGCAGGTCGGGCAGCGGAACGCCGCGCTGCTGGCGCACCAGCAGGTAGCGCAGGTGCGTGACGAACCGGGCGACGTCCAGCGACTCCTCGTCCAGCTCGATGCCGTGCTGGTCCCGCACGATGCCCAGCACCGCCGCGAACACCTCGGTCATCTCCATCGTGCGGCTGAGGTCACCCGCACCGAACTGGGCGTTCACGAAGTGCAGCGCCAGCGGCACCGCCTCCAGCTGCGGCAGGTCGACCCCGGTGGCCTCGCGGATCGTGCGCAGGGCCGAGCGGGCGAACGCCACCTCGCGCGGGTACAGGTGCTGCACCTCCCACTGCAACGGGTAGGTGATCGTCAGCCCCGCCCGCGCACGGCGCAGCGCGAACGAGATGTGGTCGGCCAGCGGGATCACCACGTGCGCGCTGACGTGCGTGCCCAGCTGGTCGCGCGCCTCGTCCACGATCCGCTGCGTGAGGTCGATCTCGGCGACCGGGATCTCCTCCACCAGCGCGACGATCCGCTCCGGGGTCGTGGCACCGCCGGGGACGAACCGGCGCTCCACCCGCTCGTCGTCCACCACGTCGCCGGTGTGCATCTGGAACCCCAGGCCGCGGCCCATCAGCACCACGTCCTGGTCGAGGTCGTCCACGGCGAGGACGACGTTGTTGTTGAAGACCTTGGCCACCCTCACACGCACTCCCTGAGTCGCCGGGCGTCATCGCCCGTCCACGCCGGCGCCCCGGGCGCGTGTCCCGGGGCGCCGACGTGTTGATCGGCGACTCCGGCGCTGCGACTCGCGCCGGAACCTTGTCCTACCAGACTGACCTCGCGACGGCGCGCTCTACGAGACCACCGAGAGCAGCACGCTGTCGGTGTCCACCGGACCGGTCGGGGCCACGACCACCTGCGTGTGGGCATCCGTGCTGGTCACGACGACGATCGCGGTCGGGTCGAAGCCCGCGGCCCGCACGGCGTCGATGTCGAACTCCCCGAGCAGGTCGCCGGCCCGCACGTCGGCACCGGGCACGACCGCCGACGAGAAGCCCTTGCCCTCCATCCGGACGGTGTCGATGCCGAGGTGCACCAGCACCTCGACGCCGGCCGAGGAGCGCAGCCCGTACGCGTGCGGCATCACCGTGACGACCTCGCCGTCGATCGGCGCGAACGCCCGCCCCGCGGACGGCAGCACACCGACGCCCTGACCGAGCGCGCCGGAGGCGAACACCGCGTCGCCGACCGAGGTCAGCGGCACCGAGCTGCCGACGACCGGGGAGCGGACCTCGGTGACCCGGGTCTCGACCAGGGTGCCGGTGCCGCCGGCGGTCCCGGCCGACGTCGCGGAGCCGGCCGGACCGGATCCGACGGGGGCGGGCGCGGCCGGCGTGCCGGCACCGGTGGCGTCGGTCGCAGGGGCCGTCGTCTCCGGGATGTCTGTGAAGCCGAGGGTCATGGTCAGCACGAAGGCGATCGTGACCGCCACGCCGCAGCCGAGCAGCTGCATGGCGAAGCTGCCGACGTTCAGCGTGGCCGCCAGGGTCAGGCCGCCGGGCACCACGAAGCCCTCCGCCGCCGAGTGGCCCGCCGCCGCGATCGCGCCACCGACGCCACCGCCGATGCACCCGTAGATGAACGGTCGCTTCAGCCGCAGGGTGACGCCGTAGATCGCGGGCTCGGTGATGCCCGCCAGGAAGCCGGACAGCGCGGCCGGGCCGGACACCTGGCGCAGCGCCTTGTTGCGGGTCTTGAAGAAGACGCCGAGGGTCGCGCCGGCCTGGGCGAGCACGGCCGCGAACAGCGCACCGGTGATGTAGGAGTAGCCCTGGGTGGAGATGTCCTGCAGCATGACCGGCACGAAGCCCCAGTGCACACCGAAGATCACGAACACCTGCCAGAACGCGCCCATGATCAGGCCACCGACCACCGGGCTGATGCTCCAGACCGCGTTGACGCCGCTGGACAGGCCGCTGCCGATCAGGTCCGACACCGGGCCGATCAGCAGCAGGGTGAACGGCACGATCAGCGCGACCACGATCATCGGGGTGAGGAAGTTGCGCAGCGAGTCGGGCAGCACCCGCTGCAGCAGCCGCTCCAGGTGGCCCTGCACCCAGACCGCCAGGATGATCGGCAGCACCGACGACAGGTAGCTGATCATCACCACCGGGATGCCGGCGAAGGTCAGGCTGCCGCCCGCGTCCGAGAGCGCCTTCAGCGTGACGCTCACACCGTCGGCGTCCGGGATCACCGCGATCGTGGCGGTGTAGATCAGCGCGCAGGCGGTGGCCACCGCCGTGAACTGGTTCGCCCGGAACCGCTTGGCCGCGGTGATGGCCAGCATGATCGGCAGGAACTGGAACACCGCGTCACCGGCCGCGTACAGGATCGCGTAGGTCGACGTCGCGTCGAACCCGGGGCTGAGCTTGACGACCACCATCAGCAGGGCCTTCAGCAGCCCGGTGCCCGCCAGCACCCAGAGGAACGGGGTGAAGATGCTGGTGATCAGGTCGATCAGCCGGGCGAACACCCCGCCCTTGACCGCCGGAGCCTCCTGCGCCGACCCGCCACCGACCCCGGTGCCCTCGGTCAGCGCCTCGTAGACGTTCGCGACGGTGTTGCCGATCACGACCTGGAACTGACCGCCGGCCTCGACCACGGTGATGACACCGGCAGTGCCCTCGACGGCGGCCTTGTCGGCCTTGTCGCGGTCGCGGAGCTGGAAGCGCAGCCGGGTGGCGCAGTGCGTCACGGACGCGACGTTCTCGGGGCCGCCGACGCCCTGCAGGACGCCCTCGGCAATCGTCTGGTACTTGCTGGCGGATGCCACGATTCCTCCTTGAACCCGGGTCCACGCCGCCGGACCGACCGCCCCCGGGCAACAAAAAAACCCAAGCCGCAGCACGTGGACCTCGGTCCGTCCGTACCGCAGCTTGGGTTTTGCCTGACGGGCAGTAACAATCCCAGCTCTGCGTGGGCCGCCACACCAGGGGCGACGGCGTGAACGTAGGGCGGGTTCGACGACGTTGTCAACCGGCGAGGACGCCCCACCGGGCGACCCGGGGCGTCCGTGCAGGTCAGAACCATGGATGCGACCTGAGCGAGTTCATGCCGGGATCGGCGTCCAGCCGCCCCGCCGGCCACGAGATGACCGGATCACGACCTGGATCAGACCGGCTGCCGACCGGTTCCTGACCAGGATCAGGCGGGTGGTGGACCGGGAGGAGGCCGGGCCGTCAGCAGGTCCTGATCGACGCCGCGGGGCCCCCTGACGCGCGCGGATCACCGGCCGCGAGCCGTCTACAGTGGCAGCGATCCCCGGCGCCGCCTGCCCCGGAGCGGACGACGTCCCCGACCCCGAGGAGACCCCGCGTGGCAGCGACCCTGTACCTCGTCCGGCACGGACGGACCGTCTACAACACCGAGGGCAGGGTCCAGGGCTGGTCCGACTCGCCGCTGACCGACGAGGGTCTGGCCGGGGTCCGGCGCACGGCCGACCACCTGCGCGACCGACGGTTCGTCGCCGCCTGGGCCAGCCCGTCCGGCCGCACCGTCGCCACCGCCCGAGAGATCCTCGCCCCGCACCCCGGCATCGCGCTGACCTGCGACCCCGGCCTGAAGGAGCTCAACTTCGGCGACTGGGAGACCCTGCCGGAGCAGGGCCTGCAGGAGCTCGAGGACCCACGAGGGCTGTTCGAGGGCGTCCTGCGCGGCACCCACCCCGGGCTGCCCGGCGGCGAGTCCGGCGCCGACTACCTCGCGCGCGTGCGCGCCGCGTTCGCCCGGATCGCCCGGGCAGCCGGCGACGCGGACGGCGACGTGCTGGTGGTCAGCCACGGCGTCACGCTGCTGGCCTACCTGGTCGGCCTGATGCCGCCCGGCGGGCTGGCGGTGCGCCCGCTGCCGAACGCCAGCGTCTCGGTCGTCACCCTCGCCGACGACGGCACCCCGACCCCGGTCACGATCGGTCTCGACACCGCGGGCCACGGCACCCCCGCGGACCCGGTGCCGGCACCCCGCTGAGCGCAGCGGGCGCCCGGTCGCGGGCGAGGGACGAGGGGTGCCGGTTCAGCGGGGGGTGCGGGTCGCGGCGCGGTCGCGCAGGCGCTGCTCCTCGCGCTTGACCTCGGCCTGCGTGGCACGCTCGCGGTGCAGCCACTCGGGGCCCTCGGCGATGATCGCGTCGATCTCGGCGGTGGTCAGCGGGTCGGTCAGCCCCGCACGGCCCAGGCCCGACGTGGAGATGCGCAGGCGGGCGGCGACGACCTGGCGCGGGTGCGGACCGTTCTTCCGCAGGTCGACCAGCCAGGCCGGTGGCGTGCGCTGCAACCCGTCCAGCTCCTCGCGCGACACCGGTCCGGACCGGAACTCCTCCGGGGTCGCGGGCAGGTACACGCCCAGCTTGGCCGCCGCCGTGGCGGGCTTCATGGTCTGGGTCGTCCGCACGCGGCGGGCCGGAGTCGTCTCGGCCGGGGTCTCGGAGCTCACCGGGCCAGGATACGGACCGTCGGCTGCTCCGCGCCCCACTCCGGGCCGCCGGGCTACGCTGACCGCCGACCGTCGGCACTGATCCCGGGAGCAGCATGTCCGAGCACGACGAGACCGAGCTCCCGCTCGCTCCCGCTCCGCCGACGCCCGCCGGCCCCGCTCGCCCCGCCGGCACCGACCCGCACGCGTTCCGGCTGCTGATCGTGCCGGGCGTGGTCCCGGCCTCCTGGTTGCGCACCTGGTCCGAGCGGATGCGCCACGTGCCGATCGAGCTGGTGCACGCCGGCGTCGCCGAGCAGCACGCCGTGCTCGCGGACGGCGGTGCGGACGCCGCGCTGCTCCGGCTGCCGGTCGACCGCGACCTGGTCTCCGCGATCCCGCTGTACGTCGAGACCACCGTGCTCGTGCTGCCGAAGGACCACCTGCTCACCGCCCTGGACGAGGTCACGCCGGCCGACCTCGCCGACGAGATGCTGCTGCTGCCGGCCGACGACGTGCTCTCCTGGACCGACACGCCCGGCGAACGGTCCGCGCTGCCCGCACCCGCGACCACCGCCGAGGCCGTCGAGCTGGTCGCCGCCGGCGTCGGGCTGCTGGCCGTGCCGCAGTCCCTCGCCCGGCTGCACCACCGTCGAGACCTCACCCACCGTCCGCTCACCGACGCGCCCGGGTCCCGGGTCGCCCTGGCCTGGCTCCGCGACCGGGACGGCGACCCGCTGATCGAGGAGCTGATCGGGATCGTGCGGGGGCGGACCGTGAACAGCTCGCGCGGCGCGGGTGCGGCCGGGCGGCCGGGCGGCGCGCACGGCCGAGGAGCGAACGGCGACGCGGACAACCGCACGGCGGACGGGCGCGGTACGAGCGGCGGCACCCGCGGACGCGGTACGGACGGCCGGTCCGGCAACCGGTCGGTGAACGGGCGGCAGGCGCGCGGCGGACGTCGCCGCAGCCGCTGACCGCGAGCGCCGCCGAGGCACCGACCGCGCGCCGATCGGGCGCCGGACGCGGTCGCGAGGCGGGACGTGCGGCGGGTCAGGGCCCGGAGCGCAGCGCGGCGATCGGCTCGATCGACGCGGCCTTGAGCGCCGGGTAGATGCCGGCGACCAGGCCGATCACGCCGCCGCCGAGCGCGGAGGCGACCACGACCAGCAGGTCGAGGATCGGCGTCCAGGACTGCACCGCCGACACCGTGACCACGACGGCCACGCCGAGGGCGGCACCGATCAGGCCGCCGAGCAGCCCGACCACCACCGACTCCAGCACGAACTGCCCGCCGATGTCCCGCCGTCGCGCGCCGAGCGCCCGGCGCAGCCCGATCTCGCCGACCCGCTCCATCACGGACAGCAGGGTCACGTTGGCGATGCCCAGGCCGCCGATCAGCAGGGCTACGGCGCCGAGCGCCAGGAAGATCGTGCTGATGTCGGCCTGGACGCCGGCCTGCACGGTGGAGCCGCTCGGCGGGACCTGCACGCGGACGGTCTCCGGGCTGCTGGGCGACAGCGCGACCGGCACCTGCGCGCCGACCACGGGCCCGGCGCCCACGGCGATCCGCAGCTGCAGCTCCTCCGGCGCGGTGAGCCCGAAGTCGGCGCGGGCGGTGCCCATCGGCAGCACGACGGCGTCGAGCAGGTCGGTGCGGCGCTGCACGCCGTCGACGATGCCGATCACGGTGTAGGAGCGCTCGCCGATGAAGATGGACGGCTGCCGGTCCACCCGGCTCACCCCGAGGCGTTCGGCCGCACGGGCGTCGAGCACCACCACGCGGTCGGCCCGCCCGTCGTGCCCGGAGTCGAAGAACCTGCCGGTGACGACCTCGCCCCGGACCGCGTCGAGCAGGTCGCCGGTGCCGGCGAGCACGGTCGGCTGCACCAGGTCGGGCTGCGAGGGGTCGTTCACCCCGGCGGCGCTGATCGTCGCGCCGTCCACGTCCACGGTGGCGACCAGGCCGGCGGCCTCGACGCCCGCCAGCCGGGACACCCGGTCGGGCGCGTCCCACGGCAGGGCGGCAGTCGCGCGCTGCTCGCCGTCGGCGCCGCGGCTGGTGGCCGGCGCGGCGACGGCCTGGGTGGCGGCGACGGCGTCGAACTGGCGGGAGATCTGCCCGGCGGCGGTCTGCGCCAGGCCGACGGTGACCACCACGGAGGCGATGCCGAGCACGGTGCCGAGGATGGTGAGCAGCAGCCGGCCCGGCCGGGCGCCGATGCCGGAGACCGCCTCGGTGACGAGGTCGCGCGGCCCGAACCGGTCACCGCGGGGCGCGCGCACCCGCCGGGTCGTCATGCGACCTCGGTGAGGGTGCCGTCGGCGATCCGCACCCGCCGCTGGGCGCGTGCGGAGACCACGGCGTCGTGCGTGATCACCACGAGGGTCAGGCCCTCGTCGTGCAGCTCGTCGAACAGGTCCAGCACGGCGGCGCTGCTCACGGTGTCCAGGTTGCCGGTGGGCTCGTCGGCGAGCAGGACGTGCGGCTGGGCGACCACCGCGCGGGCGACCGCGACCCGCTGGCGCTCGCCGCCGGACAGCACGGTCGGCAGGAAGTCGAGCCGGTGGCTCATCCCGACCCGCGCGAGCGCCTCCAGCGCACGGTCCCGGCGCTCGGCCCGGGGCACGCCGCTGTACAGGGTGGCCAGCAGCACGTTGTCCAGCACCGTGCGGTGCGGCAGCAGGTGGAACGACTGGAACACGAACCCGATCCGGCCACCGCGGAGCGCCGAGCGGTCGGCCTCGGCGGCGCTGCCGGTCGGGTCGCCGTCCAGCAGGTACTCCCCGGCGGTGGGCCGGTCCAGCAGCCCGAGCAGGTGCAGCAGCGTGGACTTGCCGGACCCGGACGGCCCGATGATCGACACGTACTCGCCCGGCTGCACCCGCAGGTCGCTGGGGTGCAGGGCGACGACCGGCGGGTCGCCGGGGAACGACCGGCCGATGCCGCGCAGCTCGATCACCGGCCGCACGGGATCGTCCGTCGGCACCGGATCGCCCGCCGGTCCCGACCCGCCCGCCGGGTCGGCGTCCGGCCACAGCTCGCCCGAGCTCACCCGTCGGACCCGGTGCCCGTGGTCGCCCCGTCGGTCGCGCCGGCGCCCGTGGTGCCGACGACCACCAGGTCACCCTCGTGCAGCCCGGCGCCGACCCCGGTGACCTCGACGTAGCCACCGGCGGCCAGACCGGTGGTGACCTCGACCAGCACGCTCTGGTCGTCGTCCCCCATCACCTCGACGCGCGACTCGCCGCCCGGCCCGGCGGTCAGCGCGGCGAGCGGCACCGCGAGCACGGCCCCGCCGGTGCTGGACACCGGGACGGAGACGCGCACGTTGGTGCCCTGCAGCGCGGCGACCTGGTCGGAGGTGAGCTCGCCCAGCTGGAACGTCACGGTGAACCGCCCGGTCGAGCTGCTGCCGGACCCCGGGTCGTCCGACCCGTCGGTCGTGGTGGTCGCAGCGATCGCGCTGACCGTGACCGGGATCTCGGCACCGTCGAGCGGCACGGTGCCGGTGGCACCGACGGCGAGCAGCGCGGCATCGGTGCTGGCGGCGCTGGCGGTGACCTGGAGGGTCGCGCCGGACACGCTCATCACGGTGCCGTCGACGGTGCCGCCACGGCGCACGTTCACCGCGTCCACCCGCCGCGGCACGGTCTCCAGGTAGACGACCTCGCTCGCGGGCAGGGCGGTGAGGGTCTGCTCGCGGGCGTCGGCCAGCTGTGCCTGGGCGTCGGTGAGCGACTGCTGGGCGGCGGCCAGCGCGGCCGACTCGACGGCGGTGCTGGGACCGGCGCCGGCCTCGGCCCGCGCCGCCTGCGCCACGCCCACGGCGTCCTGCGCGTCGGCCACGGCGTTCTCCAGGCCGAGCATCGCGGCGGACGAGCAGTCCGTCCCGGGCTCGGTGGTGCCGCCGGTGCAGGCCGCCCGCACCCCGTCGAGCGTCGCCTGCGCGACGTCCCGGGCTCGTTCGGCCTGCCGCACGGTCGCGTCCGCGGACAGCAGCGCCGACGGCGCCGCGGAGCCGGCGGCGGCGCTGCTCAGCGCGGTGGTCGCGGCGGACACCTCCTGCTGGGCGGACCGGACGGTCAGCTCGGCCTCCGTCACCGCGGCCGTCTGCTCGTCGGTGGCCGACGGCACCGGGTAGCCGACCCGCTGGTAGAGCGCCGCCACCCCAGCCGCGGTGGCGGCGTCGTACAGGTCGGAGCCGGGGTCGCCCGCCGCGATGCCGAGGGCGGCGAGCGCCTGCTTGAGCTGCACGACGTCCGGGCCGGACACCCCGGAGCGCAGCGTGCGGTAGGTCGGCAGCACGCCCGGCAGCACGATCACCGGGCGGCCCGCGATCTCCAGCGCCACCGACCCGGCGTCCAGGGTCGCGCCGACCTCGGGCACCTGGGAGGTGACCACCGCACGCTCGCCGAGGTCCGCGGTCTCGACGCGCAGGTCGACCGCGTCGTCGTACACCACGTCGCCGCGGAGCGTGACGTCGTTGCTGAGCTCACGGCTCTCGACCGGCACCGTGATCGGCCCGGCCGCGGGCGGTGCGGTGCGGGCGGCGGCGTCGGCGGGGTTGACCACGAACCGGCTGAGCAGCAGGCCGGCGACCAGCCCGAGCACCGCGACGACGGCCAGCACGAGGATCGCGCGGCTGCCGGGCCGGCCGGACGCCCGCGCCGGCGCGGGCCGGGGTGCGTCGTCGGTGCCGGGGACGACGGCGCTCACCTGCTGCGGGCCTCGGCGGCGGCCTCGACCCACGCCTCGAGCTCGTCCCGGTGCTGGTCGACGAACTCCTGCTGGTCGGCGTGGTCGATCGCCAGCGCCCGGGAGGAGTAGTCGATCTGGTCCTGGCAGCCGAGGTCGGCGACCGCCTGGGCGATCTCCTTCGCGGTGAAGTCGGCGACGGCCGCGGCGTCGGGCTCGGGCGCGGGCGGCCCGTCCGGCCGGGCGCCCCAGTCCCAGCTCTCCGCCAGCGCCGTGTACTCGGGGTCGGACCAGCCCTGCACGGTGCTCCACCCGGTGTAGAGCTCCTGCTGGGCGTCGTCGACCGTGGTCAGGTCGGCGAAGCCCGCCTCGGCCATGCAGCCGGACCACTCGCCGTTCAGCGCGACGATCTCGGCGCTCGCCGCCACCCGCTCCCACCGCGCCGCCATCTCGTCCTCCAGCGCCGAGTAGTCGCCCGCGTCCAGCGCCGCCTGGTCGTCGTAGACCTCGTGCTGGGCGGAGCCGTAGCAGCCGGACGTGGTCCAGTCGTACTCGACGCCCTCGTCCGCGGCGATCGGCGCGCCGTAGAGCGCCGCCTCCTAGGCCTCGCGCTCGCTGTCGGACATCGCGGCGACATAGTCCGAGTTCGGGTCCTGCCACTCGTCGGTGACGTCGAGGTCCGCCGTGCCCCACGGGTCGGTGCTGATGCCGTAGCCGTACTGCGCGGCGAACTCGGCGCTGCCCCACTCAACGTCCAGGCCGGCCAGGTCGACGGCGGTGCCGGACATCGTGGACGGCGTGTAGTCGAATCCCTCGTCGGCCATGCAGGTCGCGACCAGCTCCTCGACCGCACGCATCTGCTGGTCGGCCTCGGCCTCCAGCTCCTCGGTGGACTGCTGGTCGCTCTGGTCGAAGGAGTAGCCGTAGATCCGGGCGGTGTACTCGTCCAGCGGACCGATCGCGTCGGCGGCGGCAGAGCCCTCCGGATCGGCCGAGCCGGAGCACCCGGCCAGCAGGATCGCGGCGGCGGCCGCCAGCACGAGGGACCGGCGCGCGGTCGCAGAAACGGTCATTCGTGAACCCCCCGGCGCGATCGACCCATGTGCCGTCTCTGGCGCATGCACAGCGAACGTACAGACGCCTCATCGGGTCCGTCAACGCCGAACGGTGTGCTTGAGTGCTCGGATCGGGTGCGTATGCGCTGGTCGTGAGCTCAGGACTCCGATCCGTGAGGATCGAGCCGCCACCTACACGATCCGCGCGGCGGGCTCAGCCGGCCGCGCCGGACCGCCGGGTCAGCACCGAGGTCTGCCGCACCGCGTCCGCGAACGTGGCCGGCCGGCCGAACAGGTAGCCCTGCGCCAGACCGCAGCCGAGCGCCCGGAGCTGGATGAACCGGAACTCGTCCTCGACCCCCTCCGCGATCACCGCGGCGCCCAGCGACCGCCCGAGCGCGACGATCGCCTCGACCACGCCCGCCGCGCGCGGCCCGGTGTCCCCGTCCCCGCCGAGCTGCTGCACGAAGGACTGGTCGATCTTGAGCAGCGTCACCGGGTAGTCGTGCAGCCGGGACAGCGAGGAGTAGCCGGTGCCGAAGTCGTCGATCGCGACGCCAACCCCCAGCTCGTACAGCGCCCGGAGCATCGGCACCACCCGCGCGTCGTCGGCCAGAGCGCTCTCCGTGACCTCGATGCCGAGCCACCGGGGCGGCGCGTCCATCTGGGCGAGCACGTCCACCACCGTGGTGACCAGGTCCGGCCGGTTGGCGTGCCCGGCGAACTGCCTCGGCGAGACGTTCACCCAGACCCGCAGGTCGGAGCCGGTGAGCCGGTTGTGCGCGGCGATGTCGGAGACCGCGCGGCGCAGCGCCCAGCTCCCGAGCTCGGTGATCAGGCCGGTCTCCTCGGCGACCGGGACGAACTCGCTCGGCGCGACCGCTCCGCGGGACCGCGAGGACCACCGCATCAGCGCCTCGAACCCTCGGACCTCGCCGGACACCAGGTCGACCTCGGGCTGGTACGCCAGGTACAGCTCGCCCTCGTCCACCGCGCGGCGCAGGTCGGCGGCCATCGTCAGCCGCTGCCGCGCCAGGTCCGCCTCCTGGTCCTCGTACCACTGGTGGCAGCCGCCGCCGGCCGCCTTGGCGCGATACATCGCCACGTCGGCGCAGCGCAGCAGCTCGTCCCACGGCATCGCGCCGGGCTCCGCGTGCACCACCCCGACGCTGCAGCCGACCGCGAACTCCTCGCCGTTCAGGGTGAACGGCTCGTCGAACGCCGCCACCAGGCGCGCGGCGACCTCGTCGGCGGTGGCCGGGCGGGCGTCCGGCAGCAGCACCACGAACTCGTCGCCGCCGAGCCGGGCGGCCGAGGCACGGTCCGGCAGGTCGGCCCCGACCCGGGCAGCCGCCAGCTGCAGGAGCTCGTCGCCGACGGCGTGCCCGTAGGAGTCGTTCACCAGCTTGAACCGGTCCAGGTCGAGCAGCAGCAGGGCGGTGCCGGCCCGGGCGGTCGCCAGCGCGGAGACGCCGCGCTCACGTGCGACGTCCCGGCTGGCCAGCCCGGTCAGCGGGTCGTGCGTCGCGGCGTGCCCGAGCCGGTCCTGCGCCTCCCGGAACCGGGTGACGTCCCGCGCGACCACCAGCACCGACTCGGTCCGGTTCTCGTCGTCCACCTCGGCGACCGCGCGGACGTCGTACCAGTGCCCGCCGGACTGCGCGGACATGCTGATCAGGCGGCGCGGGTCGTTCTCCGGGTCCGGGCCGGGGTCGGCGCCGAGCGCGAGCATGTGGTTGGACAGCGCACGGACGGCGCCCATCACCGGGGAGAACGAGGACAGGTCCGCCGTGCGCCGCCCGATCGCGTCGTCGGGCAGACCGACCGCCTGCCGCAGCGCCTCGTTCGCGAACGCCAGGCGCCCGTCGGCGTCCACCCGGGCGAGCGCGTCCGGGGTGTTCCGGGTGATCGACTCGAGCTCGCGGGACCGCGCCGCGAGGTCGCGGGTCCGGTCGGCGGCGAGCTGGACGGCCCGCACCTCGCCGGCCGCCCGCGCGGCGAGCAGCCCGACCACCAGCCCGGTGAGCAGCAGCCCGGCGATCAGGGTGACCCAGGACACCGGGCCGGACCCGTCGGCCTCCGCAGCGGTGAAGGTCCAGGTCCGCCCCGCCACCGTCAGGTCGACCTGCTCGGCGGACCACCGCACCGGGGCGGTCCCCGCCGACGCGTCGTCCTGGCCGGTGAGCACGCCCAGGGCGGCGTCGGCGTCCTGCACCAGGGTCGCGTGCGCGGTCGGGGACTCGATCCCGGCCAGCAGCGGCGCGATCCGGAACGTCGTGACCGTCCAGCCGACGATCCGCGCGCGGCGGTCGACGGTCGTCGCCGGGGCATCCGTGCTGTCGTAGACCGGCGCCACTAGCGCGGCCTCGGGCCCGTCCTCGTCGACGGCGTCGACGGCGTCCGGCACGCCGTCCAGGGCGGCCGCGTCGCCGCCGGGCAGGTAGGGCGCCGAGAGCACCTGCTCGCCGGTGTCACGCGCCGCGGTCATCGCCTGCGCGAGCACCTGCGCGGCCTGACCGCCCTCGCCGCCGCCGGCCAGCTCGTCCACCAGCGAGGGTTCGGTGTACCGCACCACCCGCTCGACCACCGCGGTGGCCGAGCCGTCCGCCGTGCCGAGCACCACCTCGCCGTCCTGCGCCTCCGGAGCCCCGGCGACCGCCACCCAGGAGACGGCGTCGCCGGCCCCGGCACCGTCCCCGGCACCGATCAGCTGCAGGTGGGCGTCCCACAGGTCGAGCGCGTCGGCGGTGACGGTCCCCGCGGTCGGGGTGAGCATGGCGGCGGAGATCTGGGTGAGCTCGCCCTGCACGTCCAGCCGCGCACGCACGGCGTCGGCCGTGACCGCGAGCTGCCAGCGGGTGCTCCCGGCCGACCGCTCCTGGTCCTGGTGGGCGTCGTAGGCCGCGGCCGCCGTCGAGAGCACCAGACCGACCGGGACGCTGACGGCGACGATCAGGCGCACCTGCCGCCGGGCACGACGTCGCGCTTCGGCCGGCATCGCCACCTCCGTTCGGTCTGCACGCGGTCCACCGCCCCGACGGGTCGCCGGACGACAGCGGTCGGCGCCGCTCACCACTGTCCTGATCGACCGGGCCGGGCGCTGCGGGAACTCCGGGACGAAGTTCACCCGCACGGCCCTCGCGGACGTCAGGGACCCGGGACCGCCGCCGAGGACAAGAACGACAGCCCGGGCGAGCGTCGCACATCTGCCCGCGTGGACGCACCACCGCTCGCCGCTCAGGCATCCAGGGGCACCGCACAGCGAGCCGTTGGCCCCGGAACCTCCCGCCCTCACCTACACTCGCCAGGGTGATCTTCAAGTCGGTGGGCGAGGGCAGGCCCTATCCCGATCACGGCCTCGTCACGCCCAAGCAGTGGGCAGAGGTGCCACCACGCCAGGTCCGCCTGGACGAGCTCGTCACCACCAAGCGGACGTTGAACCTGGACAACCTGCTGTCCGAGGACTCGACGTTCTACGGCGATCTGTTCGCGCACGTCGTGCAGTGGCGCGGCGTGCTCTACCTCGAGGACGGCCTGCACCGCGCGGTGCGCGCCGCGCTCCAGCAACGTCCCGTCCTGCACGCCCGCGTCCTCCTGATCGAGTCCGATGAGCACTGAGCGCCCCCAGCCCGACCTCGCCCGTCAACGCCGCCGTCGGCACGTGCACGAGCGGCAGGCCGTGATCTTCGGTGTGCTGCTCGCCGGCCTGGGCATCTCCGCCCTCGGCGCCGCCGCCGTCTACACCGGCAACCTCGACCTGCCGTTCCTGTCCCGCGGCTTCTCCTCGCCGGAGGCGACCGGGCTGGCCGCCGCCGAGTCGCCGTGCCCGCCCGAGGGCGCCACCCCGGTGACGTACAGCGAGGTGGTGGTGAACATCTACAACGGCACCAACCGGGTCGGCCTGGCCGGGGACACCGCCGACGCGCTGTCCGCGCGCGGGTTCACCATCGGTACCCAGTCGAACGCCTCGTCCCAGGGCTACGACTCCTACGACGGCACCGCGCGGATCCAGTTCGGCACCGCCGGCGTGGCCGCCGCCTACACGCTGGCCGCGCAGTTCGACAGCCCCCTGCTGGTGCTCGACGCCCGGGAGGACACCACCGTCGACGTGGTGATCGGCTCGGACTACAACGCCCTGGTCGAGACGAGCGACGTCGCGCTGGTCTCCGGCGAGCCGTTCACCGCGCCCGACGGCTGCGTGCCGCTGGACGAGGTGACACCGGTCGCGGTGGCCACCCCCACGGCCTCCGCCACGACGGACACCGGCGCGACCGAGGGCTGAGCCGGCCCGGACCGGCCCCGCCGCAGGTCGCCCCCGGTCGGTCTCCGGCTAGTCCCCGAGCTCGGTGCCGCCCGGCACGGAGGCGGGCGAGGCCGGCTCCTGCGAGGTGCCGCGCCACCGTGCCACCGCCCGCATCAGGTGGTAGACCCCGATCGCCGCGGCCGAGCCCAGCGCGATGCCCGCGAAGGACACGTCGCCGATCTGCCAGGTGTAGTCCGCGATGCCGACCACCAGCGCCACGGCAGCCGTGGTCAGGTTCACCGGGTCGGAGAAGTCGACCTTGTTCTGCACCCAGATCCGGGCGCCGAGCACGCCGATCATCCCGTAGAGCACCGTGGTGGCCCCCCCGAGCACCCCGGCGGGGATCGTGTTGATGACCTCGCCGAACTTCGGCGACAGGCTGAGCACCAGCGCGGTGGCCGCGGCCACCCAGTACGCGGCGGTCGAGTACACCTTGGTCGCGGCCATCACGCCGATGTTCTCCGCGTAGGTGGTCGTGCCGGAGCCGCCGCCGACCCCCGCGAGGGTGGTGGCCAGGCCGTCCGCGAGCAGCGCGCGCCCGGTCAGGTGGTCCAGGTCCCGGCCGGTCATCGCCGCGACCGACTTCACGTGGCCGACGTTCTCCGCCACCAGCACGAACACCACCGGCAGGAACAGACCGAGCAGCCGCGGCTCGAACGTGGGGGTGACGAAGTCCGGCAGCCCGAACCAGGCGGCCTGCTCCACCGCGCTGAAGTCCACCTCGCCCCGGATGGTGGCCACCAGGTAGCCGATCAGCACGCCGACCAGGATCGACAGCCGCCCGAGGATGCTGCGGAACAGCACCGCGGCCAGCACGATCGAGAGCAGCGTGACCATCGCGGTGACCGGCGCGGCGCGGAACCCGCTGCACACCCCGTCGTCGCAGGAGCCCCACGCGGTCGGCGCGAGGTTGAAGCCGATCAGCGCGACGATCGTGCCGGTGACCACCGGCGGCATCACCACGTCGATCCACCGCGGTCCGGCCAGGTGCACCACCACGCCGATCACCGCCAGCAGCAGGCCGGTGATCAGCACGCCGCCGACCGCCGCGGACTGCCCGCCGCTCGCCGTGGCCGCCGTGATCGGCGCGATGAACGCGAAGCTCGACCCGAGGTAGCTCGGCAGCTTGTTGCGGGTGACGATCAGGAACAGCACCGTGCCGACCGCCGAGAACAGCAGCGTCGTCGCCGGGGAGAACCCGGTCAGCAGCGGGACCAGGAAGGTCGAGCCGAACATCGCCACCACGTGCTGCATGCCGATGCCCACCGTCCGGGGCCAGGTCAGACGCTCGTCCGGCGCCACCACCGCCCCCGGCTCCACCCGTCGGCCGTCGCCGTGCACCTGCCACCCGATCCTGCTCACGCTTCCTGCTCTCCCTCGCCGTGCGGCCCCGGCCTCAGCACCGGGCCCGCCCCGCAGGCTAGCGGTCGACGGGTCGGACGTGTCTCGGTCCAGGCACCGTCCGGGCTTCGTCCAGCCTTCGTCCGGGCACCGTCCGGGCACGTCCGCACCCGGTCGCGAGACCGGCCTCGTGGACATGGGCCGGCCGCGTAGGGTGAGCGCGCCCGTACCCGTTTTCCGGAGGTCACCGGTGGACTTCGACCGACTTCACCGGTCTCGTATCGCGCTCTGGGTGGCGTTCGCCCTGGTCCATGGCTGGATCGCTCTGGTCGGCACCGTGCTGATGCCCACCCAGGCGTTCTGGGACGTCGACCTGTACCGGTGGTGGATGTGGCAGGGACTGAACCAGGGCACCTGGCCGGTGCTGGACAGCGACTGGGTCTACCCCGCCGCCGCGGTGCTGCCGATGCTGCTGCCGGCCCTGGTGGACAGCGTCGGGACCCAGGCGTACGCGCTGGCCTGGACGGCCCTGATCACCGCGCTGAACGCGACCGCGATCGCGGTGCTGCTGCGCGCGACCCGCCCGGGCGAGCCCGGCGCCACCCCCGCTCCCGCCGTCGAGCCCGAGGGCGGCCGGGCGAACCGTGCCCGGCTGCGTGCCGTCCTGCCGCACGACCCGGCGACCGGCGCCTGGTGGTGGCTCGCCTTCATCGCCCTGCTCGGCCCGGTCGCGATCGGCCGCCTGGACGCGGTCGTCGCCCCGGTCGTCGTGATCTCGCTCGCCGTGGCGCTGCGTCGGCCTGCCGTGGCGGCCGCGCTGCTGACCCTGGGCGCCTGGATCAAGGTCGCCCCCGGCGCGCTGCTGCTGCCGCTGCTGCTGGTGGTGCGCCGCCCGTGGCGGAGCCTCGTGCTGCCGGCCGCCGCGGTCTGCGTCGTCGTCGCCGGGATCGTCGTGGCCGGCGGCGGGGCCGATCACCTGCTGAGCTTCCTGTTCGAGCAGGGCGACCGCGGGCTGCAGCTCGAGTCCGTCGGCGCCACCGCGTGGGTGCTGCGCGGGCTGGTCGACCCGAGCGTCACGATCTGGATGAACTCCGACATCACCTCGTGGGAGATCACCGGCACCGGCACCGAGACCATGGCGGCCGTCCTGGGGTACGCGCTGCCGATGGCGCTGGCCGCCGCGACCGGGCTGCTGCTGATCGTGCGGCTGCGGGCCGGCTCGCTGCTGGACGTGCCGGCGTTCCTGGCGCGCGGCGCGCTGCTGATCGCGGTGCTGCTGATCGTCGCCAACAAGGTCGGGTCGCCGCAGTTCATCGGCTGGCTCGCCGGACCGCTGGTGGTCGGCCTCGCCCGCCCCGGTGCGCGCGGCCTGCGGCCCTGGCTGCTGCCCGGTGGTCTGGTGCTGGTGATCGCCGCACTCACCCAGCTGGTGTTCCCGCTGACCTACTCCGGGATCACCGCGGGCATGGTCGGCCCGTCGCTGCTGCTGGTGGCACGCAACGTGCTGCTGGTGGTGCTGCTGGTCGTCGTGGTCCGCGACCTGGTGCGGGACGGCTGGCCGCGGACCACGACGGCGCGGGTCAGCCGAGCTGCGGCATGACCTCGGCGGCCACCAGCTCCAGGTGGTCCAAGTCGTGCAGGTCGAGCACCTGCAGGTAGACCCGGCGCACGCCGAGCTCCGCGAGAGCACCCAGCCGGTCGACGATCGCGGTCGGTGTACCGGCGATCCCCGCCGCCCGGACCTCCTGCGGGTCCCGGCCGATCGCCGCCGCCCGACGGTCCACCTCGGCGTCGTCCCGCCCGGCGCACAGCACCAGCGCCGCGGACATCACGATCGAGCCCGGGTCGCGGCCGATCTCCCGGCAGGCCGCCCGCACGCCCTCGAGCTTCGGGCCGACCTCGGGCAGCGGCGGGAAGGACAGGTTGAACTCGGTGGCGAACCGGGCCGCGAGCGCCGGGGTCCGCTTCGGCCCCAGACCGCCGACGATCACCGGCACACCGGCCCGGGACGGGTCCAGCGAGGAGCGCTGCACCGGCTTGGGCAGCGCGGGGCTGTCCGTGAGCGTGTAGTGCTCGCCGGCGTAGTCGAACCGCTCGCCGACCGGGGTGCCCCACAGGCCGGTGATCACCTCCAGCTGCTCGGTCAGCGGCCCGAACCGCCGGGCCGGGAACGGGATGCCGTAGGCGGCGTGCTCCTCGGCGAACCAGCCGGCGCCGAGGCCGAGCTCGACCCGGCCACCGGACATCTGGTCCACCTGCGCGACCTGGATCGCCAGCACGCCGGGATGCCGGAAGGTCGCCGAGGTCACCAGCGTGCCCAGCCGGATCCGTCTGGTCTCGCGGGCCAGGCCGGCCAGCGTCGTCCAGGCGTCGGTCGGCCCGGGCAGGCCGTCGCCGCCCATCGCGAGGTAGTGGTCGGAACGGAAGAAGGCGTCGTAGCCCAGGTCCTCCGTCGCCTGGGCGACGGCGAGCAGGTCGTCGTAGCCGGCACCCTGCTGCGGCTCGGTGAAAATCCTCAGATCCATGCCCGCAGCCTCGCACGCCGCGCCGCCGTGGCGCACGGGTCGAGCCGGCGTGTGACCACCACCCGGTGGACGTGAGACCGTGGGGGCATGGTGACGCAGCTCGGCCGGGCGCTCGACGCCCTCGCGGTGGCCGACTGGCGACGCCGGGTCGCCCAGCTCTACGCCGACGTCCGCCGCACCGCCCGGACGGACCCCGCCGCCGCGCACGCCGGGTGGGTCGAGCGCCGGGACGAGCTGTTCGCCGGGCACGCCGCCTCACCGCTGCGCCCCGCGGCCAAGGCCGTGTTCACCGGCCTGTCCGTGGCGCCGTACGACCCGGCCTACCGGTTCGAGGTCCGGGTGCGCGCCACCTCCGCCCAGCACCTCGAGATCGCCACCGGCACCGACGGCCTGGTGCCGTTCGACCGGGTCGGCCGGGTGGAGGTCGACGGGCTGGGCATGCTGTCCGTCTGGGCGCTGCGCAGCTACGGCGGCGGCATCTTCCTGCCGGTCAAGGACACCACCGCCGGGCACGGGTCCTACGGCGGCGGGCGCTACCTGCTCGATACGGTGAAGGGCGCCGACCTCGGCCGCGGACCGGAGGGCGACCTGGTGCTCGACCTCAACTTCGCCTACAACCCGTCCTGCGCCTACGACCCGGCCTGGGCGTGCCCGCTGGCCACCCGGGGCAACGTGCTCGACGCCGCGGTGCCGGTGGGCGAGCAGGCGCCGGACCCGCTGATCGTGGCGGACTTCGACCTCTGAGCCGTGCACGGCCCGGCCCGGCTGCGTCCCCGCGGGATGCGACCTGGTGAGTCAGACCTGGCGAGTCAGACCTGGCAGACCCGGCACCAGTAGAGCTTGCGCACCGCCATCTCCTCGACCACCACCGGGGTCCCGCACACCCGGCACGGCTCCCCCGCGCGGCCGTACACCCAGTGCCGCTCGGCACGGTCCAGCAGCGCTCGCGCCCGGCCGGCCGCGTCCAGGTCCTCCCGGGTGAGCATCACCCCGGTGCGGATACCGTCCTCGAGCAGCACCGCCCAGTCGTCCCACAGCGCCCGCGCGGTGTCCGTCTGCACCCGACGGCCCGGCGTGTGCGGGTCCAGCCGGGCACGGAACAGCAGCTCCGCCCGGTAGATGTTGCCGATCCCGGCGACGACCTCCTGGTCCATCAGCAGCCGGCCCACCGGCGTCGACCGGCTGGTGATCCGGTGCACGACGACCTCACCGGCCGGGGTCCGTCCGGCGGCCGGCGCCGCGCCGCCGCCGACCGTCCGCCCGCCGAGCGCCGCCCGGACGTCGTCCTCGACCGCCGGGTCCGGGCCCAGCCGGTCCAGCACCGCCGCCGTCGCCGCGGGGTCCAGCACCTCGCACGCCGTCGGGCCGCGCAGGTCGGCGACCGTGCGCGCGCCGGCCAGCCGCACCCGCACCTGGCCCACCGGCTCCGGCGGGAACGCCGGGCCGCCGTCCGGGCCCACCTCCCGCTCCGACTCCCCCATCCGCACCGAGCGCCGTACCCGGGGCGCACCGAGGCTGGCGACCGCCGGGCCGCCGTCGGTCAGCGGGGACACCTGCCCGTGGAGGTCCCACGCCCCGTACAGCCCGAGGTGCACCCGCAGCACCTGCTCGCCCTCGAAGCCGAGGAACAGCTGCTTGCCCACCGCGGCCGAGGTCAGCAGCTCGCGCCCGTCCAGCAGCGCGGCGCCGGCCGCGAACCGGCCCTGCGGGGAGGACACCGCGAGCCGTTGCCCGACGAGGTCCCGGGAGAACTGGCGAGCGATCCGGTGGACGGTGTGACCTTCGGGCATGCCCCAAGGCTAGGTGCGCCGTCCGACGTGCCCGTGCGGGCGCGACGTTCAGTCCTCGTGCACCATCTCGCGCATCTGCTCCGAGGTCGTCACCACGTGCTCGGCACCCTCGCCCACGGAGGCCGCGCCCTCCAGGGTCAGGTCGGCGGTGCGAGCCACCTCGGCCACGCTCCGGCTGATCTCGTTCGTGGTCGCGCTCTGCTGCTCGACCGCACCGGCGATCGAGGTCTGCGCGTCGCTGATCCGCTGGATCAGCTCGGTGATGCCCGCGACCGCGTGCGAGGCCCGACCGCTGTCGGACTGCAGGGTGGCGATCAGCTCGGTGACCCGTTGCGTGGCCGCCGCCGTCTCCCGCGCGAGCTCCTTGACCTCGCCGGCGACGACCGCGAACCCCTTGCCGGCCTCACCCGCCCGGGCCGCCTCGATGGTGGCGTTCAGGGCGAGCAGGTTGGTCTGCTCGGCGATCGAGGTGATCAGCCGGACCACCCCGCCGATCTCCTGGCTGGAGGTGCCCAGCGCGGTCAGCTGGTCGGTGGCGTCGCCGACCGCGGTCACGGCCTGCCCCGCGAGGGTCGCCGCGTTGCTCGCGTTGGTGGCGATCTCCTGCACCGACGCGCTCATCTGCTCGGTGGCGGCCGCCGCGGTCTGCGCCTGGAGCGCGGTGGACCGCGCCTGCTCCCCGAGCGCTGTCGTGACGGCGCTCAGCCCGGCGCTGGCCTCGCCGAGCTCGTCGGCCACCCGCTGGGTGGTCTCGCGCAGGACCCGCCGGTCGCTGATGTCGTCCCAGGCCACGCAGTAGCCGACGATCACGCCGTCCGCACCGGTCACGGCGGCGATGTTCGTCGCCAGGCTGACCGGACCGAACGCGAACGTCGCCCGGTGCGGGAACGACCGGGGGTCGCGCAGGATCCGCTCCACCCGGGCCGGGTCACGGTGGAACCGGTGGATCGACCCGAACAGCAGATCGGCGACACCGGTGCCGAACGACTCCCGCAGCGCCGGCTCGATGGTCGCCGCGGTCGCCATCGCCCGCCGGTTCGCGTAGACCAGCACCAGGTCGAGGTCCGCGACGAAGACGTTCGCCTCGACGCTGTCCAGCACCGCACGCAGCGTCTCGACGGAGCCGAGCAGCGGGACGTGCCCGCGACGTCCCACGGGGCGGGCACGACGAGACGGTGCGATCAACGACATGGTGGTCCTCCGACGACGTCTCCCCTGCTCCCCGGTAGTTCGGCGGGCGCGGAGCGGTCGTGAGCAGTTCGCGGGATGAAGCCGCACCGCCCGGCGTCGAGGCGGCCGCAGCCCGGTCGTGCCGGAACGCGATCCAGGCCCCGACCACCAGGACCGCCGCCAGGGCGCCGCCGACCAGCAGGAGCGGAGCAGCCCCGGTCAGCCGCGCGACGATCTCGGCCGGCACCCCGCGCAGGACGACCCGTCGCCGCCGGGACGCCCGGACCCCCGGCCCGCCAGGGAGGTCAGTGCGTCGGGGATGCGCCGACCAGCGCGTCGCTGCCGCGCGTGACCGGCCCGGGCACGCGGCCGTCGGAGCCGGGTCGGGCGGACGCTGCGGCGATCCGACGCAGCCGGCGGGTGTGCGTCTCGATCGAGGCGAGCACGGCCAGCAGCACAGCCACGACCACCACGGGTGCGTGCGTGCCCAGGGCGTCGGGGCCGCTGGCCAGGGCGCCGAGAGCGGCACCACCGGTGAAGGCCAGCACGATCAGGGACAGCCGCGCGGCGACGGTGCGCTGGCTGCGGTCGTAGCCGGACAGCCACTCGTAGGCGGCGGTGACCAGGGAACGCAGGTTCCCGGTGGTCATGGTGGTGCTGTAGCCGGTGTCCCGGACCAGCCGGAAGGTGGTGACCTGCAACGCGGCCACGAACGCCACCGCGGTGGTGGACACCAGGTGCGGCGTGCCGGTGGGGGCCGCGGCCACCGCGGCGAGCACCACGATCTCGGCGATCAGGACCACCCGGGTCGGGTCGTGCAGCAGGCGCCGGTGCCGGCGGGCGGCGATCATCTCGGCGGCGACCAGCCCGAGCACGAAGGCGCCGATGATCGGCAGGTAGCGCGCCGCGAGCGCCCACTGGCCGCGGGCGACGTCGATCGCGACGAACACGACGTTGCCGGTCTGCGCGTTCGCGAACGCGCCCTGGTGCGCGACGTAGGTGTAGGCGTCCAGGTAGCCGCCGACCACCGCGAGCGCGGCGCCGGTCGCCGGGTGCTCCGGGCGCTGACGGACCTTCACCACCGGATCGACCCCGGGACCGTCACGCATGCCATGCCCCCAGTATCCTCCCGGTCGTCCCATGACTCGGTGGCTGGTTGCTCACAGCCGACCGGTCACGCCGCGGAGCGGTCCCCCAGCCACGGGGCCAGCACGTCGTCCCGGCCGAGCCACGGGTGCAGGCCCGCCGCATACTCCTCGGCGGTCATCAGCACGTCCTCGAACGCCGCGAGCAGCTCGGCCCGGACGTCCTCGACGCCGGTCAGCACGAGCCGGGTGCCCGGTGCGGTGCGTCCCCACCGGCCGAGCGCACCGATCGAGAGCTGGCCGCCGGCGCCGTCCCACACGCACACCGAGTCCGGCCGGCTGGGCACCCAGAAGTGCCCACGGCTGCGCAGCCGGCCGTCGCCGAGCCGGGCGACCTCGGCCACCAGGCGCTCCGGGTGCAGCGGGCGGTCGCTGGCGAGCTCCAGCGTCCAGACGCCGTTCCGGGTCGGCGCGCCCGGCACCGGTGCGGCGTGCAGCGGGTCGAGCCGGAGCTCGGCGGCTCGGCCGTCGTGGGTGCTGGCGAGCAGGGCCGGCACGTCCAGCGCGTAGAGGCCGTCCACCCGGAGCGAGTCGGCGGCGCGCACGTGGTCGATCAGGTCCGACCCCACGGCCGGGTCGTCGAGGCCGCCGAGGTCGTCGACGTCCGCGGCGTCGTCGGCGACCAGCACCACGTCGGCGTACCCGAGCTGCGCCGCGAGCGCCTCGCCGACCGAGCGTCGGTCGTCCTCGGTGAGCGCGAGCCCGCGCTCGTCCAGCAGGTCGTCGCCGAGCAGGTCCTCCTCCACCGTGGCCAGGCCGGTCGCGGCGACCACGGAGGCGAACCGAAGGCTGGGCAGCGCACCGCCGCGCCGGGTGGCCCAGCCCAGGGCCCGGGTGACGGGCAGCGGCTCGGCGGACACCGGCAGCGCGAGCAGCACGGCGTCCCAGCGCGGGTCGCGGGCCAGCCGTTCCAGGGTGGGCACCGCGTCCTCCCGGACCGAGCAGCTCAGGCAGGCGTGCTCCAGCGGGACCATCAGGTCCTCCACCAGCCCCGACCCGTCCACCACCACCCGGCGGATGCCGCCGCCGTCCGGTCCGTCGACGATGTCGTGCCGGAGCACGACGGTGCGCGGGTGGTCGACGACGATGCCGAAGGCCACCGAGTCCCGCAGCACGGGATCGACGGTCGCGAGCACGATCAAGGGCTTGCGGGCGGGCACGGGTCCTCCTACGGGCTCGGGGTCGAGCAGCAGTCTAGCGTGTTGCTGATAACGGTTATCAGTATGTACCGTGCCACCATGTCCGCTCACTGCCAGGTCCTCGGCACGTCGCCGGGGTTCGGCCACGCCATCTCCCACTCGCACCGGCGCACCAAGCGTCGGTTCGACCCGAACATCCAGCGCAAGCGCTACTGGGTGCCCTCGCTCGGCCGGAACGTCACGCTGACGGTCAGCGCCCGGGGAATCAAGACGATCGACAAGCTCGGCATCGAGGTCGTCGTCGCCCGGATCCTGGCCCGCGGGGAGAAGCTCTGATGGCCCGCGCCGCCGACCTGCGCCCGGTGATCAAGCTCCGCTCCACCGCCGGCACGGGCTTCACGTACGTCACCCGCAAGAACCGACGGAACGACCCCGAGCGCCTCGTGCTGCGCAAGTACGACCCGGTGGTCCGTCGGCACGTCGACTTCCGCGAGGAGCGCTGATGGCCAAGGCATCGAAGATCGCGAAGAACGAGCAGCGCCGCGCCACGGTCGCCAAGTACGCCGAGCGCCGCCTGGAGCTCAAGCGGGTCGCGATCAGCCCGCACGTCACCGAGGCCGAGCGCGTCGCCGCCCGGACCGCCCTGCAGGCCCTGCCGCGCGACGCCAGCCCGGTCCGGGTGCGCAACCGCGACGTCGCCGACGGCCGCCCCCGCGGCTACCTGCGCACGTTCGGGCTCTCCCGCGTCCGGATGCGGACCATGGCGCACCGCGGCGAGCTGCCCGGTGTCACGAAGTCGAGCTGGTGAGGAGCACCCGATGAAGCCCGGAATCCACCCCGACTACCACCCGGTGGTCTTCCGCGACCGGTCCGCCGACGTCGCGTTCCTGACCCGCTCCACCGCCACCTCCGACCGGACGATCGACTGGGAGGACGGCCGCACGTACCCGGTGATCGACGTCGACGTCTCCTCGGCCAGCCACCCGTTCTGGACCGGCCGGTCGCGGGTGCTCGACACCGCAGGCCAGGTGGAGAAGTTCCGCCGCCGCTACGGCCGCCCCGCCGCCCCGGCGGACGGCAGCACCCCCGAGGAGGTCCGATGAAGGTCCGCGCGTCGCTGCGCTCGCTCAAGCAGAAGGAAGGGTCGATCGTCGTGCGCCGGCACGGCAAGACCTTCGTGATCAACAAGCGCAACCCGCGGTGGAAGGCGAGGCAGGGCTGATGGCGGTCCCGAAGCGGAAGATGTCCCGCAGCCGCACCCGGTCCCGACGGGCGCAGTGGACGGCCGAGCCGACCCCGCTGGTGCCGGTGCGCACCCCGGACGGACGGGTGGTCGAGGTGCCGCGGCGCCTGCACCGGGCGGTCGAGCGCGGGCTGGTCGAGCCCCGCTAGAAGGTCGCACCCGCGAGCTCGGCCCGGCTCGCCAGGCCGAGCTTGCGGAGCGCGCGGTGCACATGGTTCTCCGCGGTGCGCCGGCTGAGGTGCAGACGCTCCGCGATCTCGCGGTTGGTCAGGCCCTGCGCCGCGAGCAGCGCCACCTCGCGCTCCCGCACGGAGAGCGGTTCGGCGACGTGCTGCTGGCGGGGCGTGCTCCGGAGAACCTCCGCGAGCCGCTCACCGAGCAGATCGTCCAGCTCGGCGTCGGTGAGCGGGGCGGCACCGGTCTGCCGGCGGAGCTCGGCGACCGCGGCGACGACCAGCGGCACCATGCCGGGCACCATCGCCATCCGGGCCGTCCGGACCGCGCGCTCGATCGCCGGCAGGTCGTGCGCCAGCAGCGCCGCACGCAGGTCCACCAGGGGGGCGAACAGCGGCAGCGGCACCGCAGCGGACAGCGCGCTCATCTGCTCGACCTGCTCGACCGTGCTCGGGCCGATCCGCAGCGCCCAGTACTCGAGCGCGAGCATCGGCTTGCCCGCCGCCAGGGACCGCGCGCCGCCGCGCCACATGATCGCCTCGGCGTCTGCGTGCTCGCCCCGACCCATCTGGACGTACGCCTCGGCGACGCCCTGCATGGTGTCGACCACCGGCTCGTGCAGCGGGTGGGCGTGCCGCAGCTCGGAGAGCAGCATCTGCGCGACCTCGAAGTTCTCCACCTGGGAGGCGAGCATGGTCGCCAGGGTCAGCGTCCGGCGGTGGAACGCGCTGCCGAGCGGCCCGGGCGGCCCCAGCCGGAGCGCGGTGCTCAGCACGCGCCAGGCCGCGGTCCACTGCCCGAGCACGGTGAGGGCGTGCGCCAGCGTGACGGAGTGCACGCGGATGCCGGGCAGGTCCAGCGCGTCGTAGGCCGCCTCGAGCCGGGCCCGCGCAGCGGACTCGGCATCGGTGACGCGGTCCGCGAGCAGCAGTGCCATGGCCCGCAGCCCCGCGAGCGAGTGCTCGGTCTCCGCGGGCAGCCACGCCGGCACGTCCGCGGCGTCGACAACCCGCAGGACGAGCTCGTACCGGCCGGCCTCGAGCAGCACCGCGGCGGCGCCCGCGAGGGACATCGACCGCCGCGGCTCGCTCTCGCCGACGAACGGCAGACCGGAGCGCCGCCACAGCTCCTCGTCGTCCCAGCCCCGCACGCGGGCCTGCTCCGCGAGTGCGCGCAGCTCCTCGCTCGCGGTGGCGGGCAGACCGGTCGGGCGCGGGGAGTCGAGATCGACGTAGGGGTCGGTGGCGTCGCCGACGTGCCAGGCCAGCCAGAGGGTGCGGAGGTGGTCGAACAGGTCGGCCTCGTGCGGCAGCTCGTCCTGCCAGCGCACGGTGCCGTCGAACACCTCCCGCGTGCGCTCGGTGCCCGGCCGCCGCAGCAGCGCGACCAGGTAGGGCAGCGCGGTGCGCACCCGTGGGTCCTCCTCCCAGATCCCCCGGGCTCGGGCCTCGGCGACGACGGCCTGCTCGTGCACCAGACCGGTGAGCTCGGCCGCCCAGCGCCAGTACGCCTCGTACTGCTCACCGGTCGAGGCCAGGATCATGTCGGCCAGCCCGGTCCGCACCGTCGGCAGCGGCAGCCCCCGGACACCGATCTCGGTGAGCATCAGCCGCGCGACCTCGAGCCGGCGCGGTTCGCTGAGCCGGGCCCGCACCGCTCGGGACAGCGCCGGGGGCGACACGGCGAGCACGTCCCCGTCGTCCCTGCCGTAGGACACCACCCGGTTGCGCGCGACGAGGTCCGCGAGGTCGGCCTCGGGCACCAGCCTCCCCACCACCTCGGCGGAGGCCGGGCCGAGCACGGACAGCACCTCGAGCGTCCCCTGGGAACCGGCGGGCAGACCGGCCATCATCAGGTGCGCGACCGCGTCGAGCGGTGCCTTGTCCAGGTCGCCGACGGTCGACCAGGACTCGTTCCGACGCTCGATCAGGCCCGCGAACTGGATCGCGTCGACCATCGCCACGGCCACCGCGGGGTTGCCCGCCGACCAGGCCGCGACCGAGGACACGAGCGTCGCGTCGGCCGGTCCCGCCAGCCGGCCCGCGATCAGCTGGGCCATCGCCTGGTACCCGAGCGGCGGGATCCGCACCTCCGCCGGGGCGTGCGCCGTGACCAGACGCGCCAGCGGTGCGCGGGAGGTGCGCGCGACGTCGTACGCGACCGTCGCCACCAGCAGCGCACGGCTGCGCCGCAGCACCTGGTCGAGCGCCTCGACCGTCTCGTCGCCGCAGAGGTCCAGGTCGTCGACCAGCAGCACGCCGCGGGGCCCGAGGTCCTCGACCAGCTCGTCGACCACCTCGGTGCCGACGCGGGGCGGGCGCGGGCCGGCAGCCACCCGGACCTGGCTGCTCGCGAGGTCGCGCCAGTCCACCACGACGGTGCTCAGCCGGGCCTGCTCACCATGGCGTGCGACCGCCTGCAGCACGGTCGACCGGCCCGATCCGCCGTCGCCACGGACGATCACGCCCCGACCGAGCGCGAGCCAGCGGACCGTGGCGCCTGCCACCGACTCCAGGGTGTTCAGCATCGCGTCTCCACTCCGACCGTCTCCGAGGAGATGCGGGTCCGCAGCCAGCCCGCGCTCCACCCGTCCGAGGTCGAGCGCCGCGACCAGTGCGCTCGCGCGACGCCCGTCGTGTGCTCCGCCGCATTGTTCCGCCGACCAGGGATCGCTGTCGAGCACCCCCGCGTTCATCGCGACGCGACGCGGGCGGTCGCCCGGTGCCGGGCGGCCGCCGGACGCGCACCGGGCACGGCGAAGGTGAGCACCACGGCCGCGACCAGCACGCCGGCCAGCACGACCGTGCCGCGGGTCGACTGCAGCGTCCGCACCAGGTAGCCGCCGTTCGGCACGGTCACCAGGTGCCGGCGCACCTCGGTCACGGTGTACGTCGTCGCGTCGACGGTGTCGTTGGCATCGCCGCGCAGCACGAGCTCGCGCGCGCCGGTCGCGGCATCGCTGTCCCGCACCTCCACGACCCGGTGCGTGACCAGATCGGTCGTCCCCGAGCGCCGCGGGACGGTGACCACGTCACCGACCTGGACCTCGCTGGCCGGCACCGTCCGCCCGACGATCAGCGAGCCGACCGGGATGGTCGGTTCCATCGACCCGGACACCACGACGAGCGGCCGGGCGTCGAGCACGAGCCCGGCTGCCACCATGAGGATGCTGGCGACGCCCAGGGCCGCCGTGGTCGTCAGCAGGATGCTGCGCAGCACGCGCAGCACGCGCCACGCGATGCGGTAGCCGATCGGCTCGTTCATCGCGACACCGCCGTGAAGGTCAGCGCCAGCTCGGAGCGGCCGCCGTTGAACGGCTCCGACTCCGGGGTGTCCGGGTAGGCGATGGTCACCCGCAGCACCCGGTGGTCACCGGGCGAGGCCGGGTCGCCGGGCCACGCCTGGCCCTCGCCGACCGCGGCGAGCGTGCGCGCGGTCAGGTCGAAGGGTCCCAGCGCGTCGCCGAGGTCGGCGGCGGTCACGGTGCTCGTCAACGGGTCAGCGGGGTCGCCGGCCAGCACTGCGCCGGTCTCCGCGTCCGCGACGGACCAGCGGTACAGGGCGATCGGGTCGGAGCCGGCACCGCTGGTCGCGGTCTCGGCGTACCGGTCCTCCACCGCGAGCTGCACCGTGGCGTCGTAGGGTCCGTTGTTCACCACCGGGACCTCGAAGGACACCGTGCGTCCGGGCACGAGCGACCCCGCGCCGTCGACCGTCCAGGACACCCCGGCGTCCCCGGCCTGGCGGAGCACGCCGTCCTGCACCAGTGCGATGTCGAACCGTGCCGCGCTGCCGACGGCGGTGTTCAGACCCGCGTCGTCCCGCAGCACCGCCTGCGTCGGCGCGACGGAGGCGCCGATCATCCAGGCGGCGACCAGGCCGAGCGCCGTCGCCGGCACCAGGACCCGGCCGGCACGCCGCCGGGCGGGCCGCAGCGAACGGCGCAGCGGGAGCCCACCGGCCGCGGCGGTCACGAGGACACCACCAGCACGGACAGGTCGTGGCTGACCAGACGCTTGCCGGTCAGGGTGCCGACCGGCAGGCCGAGCGCACCACGCGGGTTGTATCCGCGGCCCCAGAAGGAGCTGTCCGAGGTCTGCCAGATCGTGAAGCCCTGTCCCACCCCGAACTGCACGACGTCGCTGTCCAGCAGGGTGGGCGTGGTGGGGCACTGGCCGTAGTCGTCGGCGGCGCCGTAGCACCACAGCTCGCCGTTGTCCTTGAGGAACACTGCCCCGGTGAAGGAGAAGGCCATCTCCGTGACCCCCGAGCCGAGCGCGGTGACGATCCCCGGCGTCTGCCACGAGGTGCCGCTCGCGGTCCGACCGGTGCGGTTCGCGGACGAGGTCGACCAGGACAGCACGGTGCCGTCCGAGAGCAGCGCGCCGCCCATCTGGATGCCGCCCCCGACGGAGACGACGTGCGGCCGGGACTCCCCCACGGTGCTCAGCAGCCACGGGGACAGCGACGTGACCGGTCGTGCGGTGCGGGAGGATCCGGTGCTCACCTGGTCGGCGGCCACCAGCGGGTTGCCGTTCACCACGGTGTTCAGTGCGGTCCCGCCGCCGAGGTAGTAGACGTCGCCGTTCTCCAGGATGACCCAGAAGGTGTCGTAGCCGCCGACGATGCTCACCGGGCACGCGCCCGCGACGGTCGCGGGGTCCGGCAGGCCGAGCACCTTGCTCGCCCCGAGGTTGGCCGAACCGTTCCCGCCGTAGCCGTACTGGTAGGTGCTGCTGCCCCAGAACGAGCCCCAGTGCCAGACGGTGCAGTCGTCCCGGATCGCTGCGCCGGCGTACTCGGTCGAGGCGATCGCGGTCACGCCGTCCAGCAGCGCCGCGGAGGTCGTGGTCGACCGGGCACCGATGCGCACCTGCATCGGGGCCGCGGCGGGCGAGCCGTACGCGCCGACCGAGCAGCCGTACGCGGTGTACGCGACCGACAGGTCGGTGCCCACCGCACGCGAGCAGTCGCCCCAGCCCCACACGGTGCCGTCCGCCGCGAGCGCGTTCAGCGAGTAGATGCCGCTGGACACCTGCACGACGGTCGGCAGGCCGGCCACCACCGTGGGACCGATGTTCGTGGCCGCCGAGGTGCTGCCGTTGATGCCGTACATGCCCAGGCCCCACACGACCACCTGGCCCTGCGCGGTCAGGCCGACCCCGGTGTCCACCATGCGCGAGCCCAGCTGCAGACCGGTCCGGGTGGCCAAGGTCTCGGTACCGAGGTCCGCGGTCAGGACCTCGGTGCGGGCGGCCGTCGTGTCGACGTAGGCGGCGGTCGCGGCGCCGGCCACGGTGGCCAGCGCGGTGGCGACGGCGACGATCGCGGCGGCGCGACGGCGACGCAGGCCGCCGCGGGTGGTACGGGTGGTGCGGGTCATCGGTCCTCCTCCGGCGAGCGGATGGTCAGGGGTACGGGGGTGGCGGTGGCGCGAGAGCGCGCGCGGCGCCGGCCGACGAGGGCGGTGCCGCCCAGCCCGAGCAGCGCGGTGGCGATCAGCAGCAGCGCGAGCGGTTCGACGCCGGTCCGGGCCAGCAGGCCGCTCGGGGAGGTCACGCCCGAGGCCGTGCCCTCGTCCGGGACGGCGTGCACCTCGGACCCGACCGGCGCCTCGGCGGTCACGGTCAGCCGCACCGCGCCGTCGGCGCCCTGGTACTCGTTCCCCGCCGCGGCCGGGAGCGACGCCGTGGCGGTCAACGACGTCGAGCCGTCCAGATCGGCGAGCGGGATGTGCTGCCCGAGCACCGAGGCGACCTCGCTGGTGTCCAGCACCACCGTGCCGTCGCTCTCGGTGACGGTCAGGTGCAACGGGTGGTCGCCGTGCAGCAGCGGCCCGTCGGCGCCGGTGACCGACAGCCAGAGCGCGAGCGGAGAGCCCGCGGCGCCGGCGGTCCGGCTCACCGTCACGACCCACGAGGTCGAGTGCCCCGGTGCCGGGGCGACCAGCTCGACCGCGGCGGGCGCGACCACGATCAGGTCGCTGTCGTCCGCCGCGGCGGCCGAGGCGGGGAGCAGCAGCGCCAGGACGGCGACGACCGCTCCGGCGGCCACCCGGAGGTGGTGCGCGGCGTTCACGCGTTCACCCCGGCGAACCGCAGACCCATCGAGGTGGTCCGCCCGTCGTACATCCGCCAGGTGCCCTCCGCGACCACGGCCCGGACCGCGACCGTGCGCGACCCGCCCTCGGGCACGTCGAGCACCAGGTCCGCGGCGTTCACGGCGTCTGCGGTCGCGTCCGACGCCAGGGTCACCGGCACGGCCGGGTCCGTGAGGTCGAGGACGGTGAACCGCAGCGTGCTGAACAGGTCGGGGTATCTGACGCCGCCCAGGTCGAACGGCTCGTCCTCGGGATCGAACAGCGTGAGCGTCGCGCGGCCGGCGGTCGCCGTGGCGTGCACGGTGACCTGCCACTCGACCGGGGTGCCGGTGGTCAAGGTCCTCCCGCCGGTGATCTGCACGACGACCGGGTCGGGGTCGCCGGCCTGCACGCCGGTGCTCGTGCCGTCCGGGGCGGTGCCGGAGACGGCCAGGTCGAACGAGCCGGACACCTGCACCACCGCGGTGGCGGTGTCGGAGAACCCGGCGTGCACGTCGCGCGCGGTGGTCGCGAGCGCGATGCCTCCGCCGGCCGCGGCGAGCAGCCCGAGGGCAGCGACGAGCGTCGCGATGCCTCGGCGCGGGGCGCGGGCGGCCGCGGTGGTCCGGGTCGCACGGTGACGGTGATGGCGCACGGTCGGCTCCTCTCAGACGCTCTCGGACGCGAAGTGGATCTGCAGGTCGGTGACGGCCCCCTGCCAGGCGTCGCCGAGCTCGGCCGGCACCGTCACGGTGACGTCGAGCAGGCGGCTCTCGCCCGGGGCCCACTCGTCGGGCCAGGCGTAGGTGCGGGCGGTCGCACCGGAACCCGGAGCGGCATCGATCAGCACCTGACCGGTGCCTGCGTCGGCGACCCGGATCCGGAGCTGGTCGAACAGCTCGACCCGTCGGCCGGTGAGCGCGTCGGTCGCGTCGCCCGCCGGATCGGGATCGGTGATCTCGATGCGGACCGTCGCGGCGAGGTCCTGGTCCCCGTGCCGGGCGGCGACCCGGAAGGTCAGCGAGTCGCCCGGGTCGAGGGCCGACGTCTCGTCGCCCAGGACGATCTGGTAGGCGGACGGCCGGCCCTGGTCCCAGTCCTCCTCGTCGGGCGTCCAGCCGGGCTCGGCCGAGCCGGCGACGACCAGGTCGAGACCGGCACCGGGCAGGAAGAGGGCGTCGACGTCCTCGGAGTCGGTGACCACCGCGGCGGTGGTGAGTGCCGCGACGCCGAGCAGCGCGCACCAGGACAGGACGATCCGCCGACGCATCACAGGCTCCTCACGGGACGGGGACGGGGGGACGGGGTCCGCACCGCGCGGGTGCGGTGCAGACCCCGCCGGGGGTCACAGGGCGACGGAGACCGCGTCCCAGTGCAGCTGGACGTACGCCACGCCACCGTTCAGGACGTCGTTGGTCAGGCCGTCGGCGTTGCCGGTCGCGTCGTCTGCGTCGTAGTCGAGCAGCGAGACCTGCACCGTGATGCTGTCCTGCGCCCCGGCGACCAGGGCGGCACCGGCGAGCCCGTCGGTGAGGCTGATCTTCTCCGTGTCGGTGCCCGCGTTCAGCTCGTCGAAGCTGACCGCGTCGGCCAGCGTGCTGCCCGAGCCGTCCAGGATCGTGAAGCGCAGCGCTGCGAGGTACTCCGGGCTCGACGTCTGCCCGGGGACCTCGTTGAGCCACAGGTCGATGTCGGCGCCGAGCGACGCGGAGGCGTTGCGGTAGGGCAGCGTCACCGAGATCGTCTCGCCGGGCGTGATGGTGTCGGCACCGGGGATCGCGACGTCGACGCCCTCCGGGAGGTTCGCCTCCTGCCAGGTGCCCGGCACGGCGACACCGTCGGCGTCGGTCCCGACCACCTGGATGTTGAACGTGCCGGCACCGATGCCGCTGCCGTCGCCGCCGTTCCCGAGGTTCAGGTTGGCGAAGTCGGTGAAGCTCGCGGCGGTGACGAGCGCACCGACGCCGACCACGGCGCCGATCGAGAGGACGAGACGGGTGCGGGTGGAAGCCATCGCGGGTGCTCCTTCCAGAGCGGTGAGGGAGGGCGCCGTTCCAGGACCTGCTGTCGAGGTGCTGCATCGGCGTGACACCACGAGGCTCCCGCACGGCGACCTACTCAACCGGGGGGCTCTGAGTAGGCCGGTCGCCGCGCGCACCGCTGCGACCTGCACGGTCACGGGTGCGGCGGATCCGGCGCAGGCTCAGGTCGCGTACCCCTGGAGCGGCCGGGGGGCAGATCGGAGTAGGGCGGCGGCGCGGCGGTGAGTAGCGGCGGGCGGCGGGCGGCCCGCGACGAGGCGAGACGCGCAGCCGCTCTCAGCCCGCGGCGCTCTCGATCCCCGACGGGTCGCCGACCAGCGGTTCGAGCGCGGCGCGCTCGTCGGGCGCGAGGGTGTCCCGGTAGAAC
This sequence comes from Cellulomonas sp., assembly GCA_036404115.1. Taxonomy (GTDB): domain Bacteria; phylum Actinomycetota; class Actinomycetes; order Actinomycetales; family Cellulomonadaceae; genus Cellulomonas. The sequence goes on along the minus strand of DASWPG010000041.1, from coordinate 105,676 downwards.
CGGTAGATGTTCGTGGTGGCGACGCGCTGCGCCCCCACCGTGTCCCCGGCGCGGATCCGGTCGGCCAGGGCGGCGGCGTCCGAGGCGCTGCGCTGCACCCGACGGCCACGGTCCGCCTCGTCCTCCAGCCGACGCTGCGCGATGCTGGTGAGCGCCCCGCCCACCGCGGCACCGCTGGCCTCGACCAGCCGGTTGCCGCCGGCGTGCCGCACCGCGTCGTGGAACCGGCGCAGCCGGTCGCCGAACTCGACCGGGTCGATCATCGCGGAGCCGGCGAGCTCGGCGAGCCCGTGCACGGCGGCGTCGATCTCCGCGAGGTCGGACTCGCGGTGCCAGATCGCGGCCAGCAGCGCGGCCTGGCCCTCCAGCACCAGCCGGAACTGCAGCAGCTCGAGCCGGGAGGTCGTCTCCTGGTAGGTCATCCGGGTCAACGGACCCTGCAGCACCTCGGGGGAGAACGGCAGCACCACGGACCCGCGCGGGTCACCGGGGCGGGAGTCCACGACGCCGGTGGCGTGCAGCACCCGCATCGCCTCGCGGACGGTGGCCCGGCTGACCGAGAACGTCTCCATCAGCTTGCGCTCGCCGGGCAGCCGGTCGCCGACCCGCAGCGCGCCGGAGGCGATGCCCTGCTCGATCTGCTCGACGATCAGCTCGTAGGCGTTCACCCGTCGTACCGGCGTGAAGTCCACCCCGTCGTCCCTCCTCCGCTGCCCGGTGCCCCGGCGCGACCCGTGGCACACGGCCGGCCTCGGCGACCGGCCGGGCCAGTATCCACGACCGCGCGGGCGGGTGCGTCGGCAGGTCCGTGGGCGGACCCCGGGGTCAGGCCGCCCGGACCCGCGGCGCCGCGCGCAGCAGCTCGGCGGTGTAGGGGTGCAGCGTCTCGGTGAACACGGCCTCGGTCGGCCCGCACTCGACGATCCGCCCGGCGTTCATCACGGCGACTGTGTCGCAGGCGTGCCGGATCACGTGCAGGTCGTGCGAGACCAGCACCAGCGTGAGGTCGTTCTCGGCCACGAGGTCCGCCAGCAGGTTGAGCACCTGCGCCCGCACCGAGACGTCCAGCGCGGAGACGGCCTCGTCGGCGAGCAGCACGCGCGGCCGCACGGACAGCGCCCGGGCGATCGCGATCCGCTGCCGCTGCCCGCCGGAGAACTGGTGCGGGTAGCGGTCCAGTGCGGCAGCGGGCAGGTCCACCTGGGCGAGCAGCTCGGCGGCGCGGGCGTGGCGCTCGTCGCGGCCGATCCCGCGCAGCGGCTCGGTGACGATGTCGCGCACCCGCATCCGCGGGTCGAGCGAGCCCATCGGGTCCTGGAACACGATCTGCACCGTGGAGCGCAGCCAGCCGAGCCGGGAGTCCGGCTGCCCGACGATCTCGCGGCCGTCCACGGTGACCGAGCCGGTGCTGGCGCGGTCCAGGCCGGTGAGGATCCGCAGCAGGGTGGACTTGCCGCAGCCGGACTCTCCCACGATGCCGAACCGCTGGCCTGGCCGGACGTCGAACGAGACGCCGCGCAGGGCGGGCACCCGGGTGGCCCGGCCGAGCGGGCCGCGGGACCGGACGTAGGTGCGGGTCACCTCGGTGGCCGCGAGCAGCGGCGGCGGAGCCTCGCCGGCGACGGCACGGTTGAACACCAGGGAGACGCCCTCGGGCGGGGCGACCTCGTGCGGGCCGAGCACCGGCGGCGCGACGTCCGGCCCGGGCACGACGGCGGGAGCGGCCGCGGCGGCCGGCGCCTCCCCCGGGGCCGGCACCGGTCCGGGCACCGGCGTGGCCGACCCGTCGGCCAGGTCCAGCACCGTGACCAGCCGCCCGGTCCCCGGATCGGTGCGCAGCTCGGCGGCGGCGAGCAGCCCGCGGGTGTACGGGTGGTCCGGGGCGGAGAACACCCGGTCGATCGGGCCGGACTCCACCACCTCGCCGTGGCGCAGGATCACCACCCGGTCGCACAGCGTGGAGACCACGCCGAGGTCGTGCGTGATGAACAGCAGCGACGTGCCGGCCTCGCGCACCTGCGCCCGCATCAGGTCGAGCACCTGGGCCTGCACGGTGGCGTCCAGGGCGGTGGTCGGCTCGTCCGCCAGCAGCAGGTCGGGGGTGTTGGCCATCGCCATCGCGAGCATCACCCGCTGGCGCTGCCCGCCGGACAGCTCGTGCGGGTAGGCGCGCGCGGCCCGGGCCGGGTCCGGCAGCCGCACCCCGGCCAGCAGCTCGACGGCGCGCGCGGCGGAGGTGCCCCGGCCCGCGCCGGAACCACCGGCACCGGCACCGCCGCCCGCCGGACGGTGCAGGTCCAGGACCTCGGCGACCTGCGCCCCGACCCGCATCAGGGGGTTGAGCGCGGTCATCGGCTCCTGGAACACCATCGACATCCGCATCCCGTGCAGCCGGGACCAGGCACGCGGCCCGAGGTCCAGCAGCTCGCCCTGGCCGTCCAGCCGCACCGAGCCGGTGGCGTGCAGCCCGTCCGGCAGCAGCCCCATCAGCGCCAGGCAGCTCACCGACTTGCCGGAGCCGGACTCGCCGATCAGCCCGACGCGTTCGCCGCGGTCGATCGTCAGGTCGAGGCCGTGCACCAGCTCGTGGTCGCCGGCCGAGACCCGCAGGTCCGTCGCCGTGAGCAGCGCGCTCATCGTCCAGCCTCCATCCGGGGGTCGAAACGGTCCCGCAGCCCGTCGCCGAGGAGGTTGAAGCCGAGCACGGTGACCGCCACCGCGAGGCCCGGCCACAGGATGGTCAGCGGCTGCACGGTCAGGTACGCCTGCGCCTCCTGCAGCATCCGGCCCCAGGACGGGGTCGGCGCGGTGGTGCCGAGGCCGAGGAAGGACAGTGCCGCCTCGGCCAGGATCGCCAGCGCGAAGCCGACCGAGGCCTGCACGATCAGGACACCGCGGATGTTCGGCAGCACGTGCCGGACGGCGGTGTGCAGCGGGCCGCGGCCGGCGGCGCGTGCGGCCAGGGCGTACTCCCGGCTGAGCACCTGCAACGTCCCGGCACGGACCACCCGGGCGACGCCCGGGGCCGCGCCGATCCCGAGGGCGACCATCGCGGTGCCGGTGCCGCCGCCGAGCACCGCCGCGAGCACGATCGCGAGCAGCAGCGGCGGGAACGCCTGCGCGATGTCGTTCCACCGCATCAGCCAGCGGCCGGCCCGCCGGTCGGTCATCGCCGCGAGGATGCCGTACGGCACACCAAGCAGGAACGAGATCGACACCGCGACCGCGCCGACCAGCAGCGGCACGCGAGCGCCGGCCATCACCTGGCTGGCGACGTCCCGGCCGAGCCCGTCGGTGCCGAGCCAGTGCGCGGCGGACGGCCCCTGCAACCGGTTCAGCGGGTCGGTGGTGGTGGGGCTCATCGGGGTCCACACCAGCGAGGCCAGCGCGACCAGCAGCACCAGGGCGACCAGAAGCCCGCCGATCAGCAGGGCTCCGCCGGGCCGGTTCCGGGTCCGCGCGACGCGACCGGTCGCCGGGGAGGTCGGGGCCGCAGTCATCGGGCGCTCCTCAGCCGGGGATCGATCACGGTGTGCACCAGGTCGACCAGCAGGTTGACCAGCAGCACGAGCAGCACGATCACCATCACGATCGCCTGCACCTGCACCAGGTCCCGGTTGGCGACCGACCGCAGCAGCAGCGAGCCCATCCCCGGGATCACGAACACGGTCTCGATCACCACGGCACCGATGATCAGCGCGGAGAACTCGACACCGGTCACGGTCACCACCGGCACCAGGGCGTTGCGGATCCCGTGCCGGCGCATGGCCGCACCGGGGGTGAGCCCTTTGGCACGGGCGGTGCGCATGAAGTCTTCTCGCTGGATGTCCAGCACGGCGGCCCGGGTGTAGCGGGACAGGATCGCGCCGCGGACCAGCCCGAGGGACAGTGCCGGCAGCACCAGGTGCCGCAGGAAGTCCACCGGGTCCTCGGCCGGGGCGGTCCAGCCGCCGGACGGCAGCCAGCCGAGCCCCACCGCGAACACCGACACCAGGATCAGCGCGGCCAGGAAGCTCGGCACCGAGATGCCGACCTGGCTCAGCGCGGTCAGCGCGGTGCCGTCCGGTCGGTGCTGCCGGACCGCCGCGAACGTGCCGAGCGGCACCGCGATCACGAGCGCGATCAGGATGCCCGCGGCGACCAGCAGCAGGGACACCTGCAGCGCGTCCAGCACCTGCGGGGCGACCGCGGTGCGGCTGGAGTACGAGGTGCCCATGTCACCGGTGACGAACCCGCTGATCCAGTCCCAGTACCGGACCGGCAGCGGCTGGTCCAGGCCGAGCTGCACCCGCAGCGCCTGCACCTCCGCCTCGCTGGCGTCGATGCCGAGCTGGACCCGGGCCGGATCGCCGGGCAGCACGCTGAGCAGGGCGAACACCACCACCGAGGCGACCAGGACCGCCAGGACGAACTCGCCCAGCCGGCGTGCGACCGTCGCTGCCACGCGTCTCCTTCCTCCGTACCTGTCTGCTGCCTGCTGCGCGCCGCCGTCGTGCCGGGCCGGCGGCGGGCGGACCGCCCGGCGGGTGCCGGTCGATCCTCCCGCCGCCCGGGCTCAGGAGGCGACGGTCGCACCGGCCAGGTCGATCCCCACCCCGAGGTAGTTCTCCGGCAGCCCGGTCACGCCGGCACGGGTCACCACGATGTTCGGCGTGTTGTACAGCCACACCCCGGGGGCGTCCGCGACGATCTGCTCCTGCGCCGCGGAGATCGCCGCGACCTGGTCGTCCTCGGTGACGGCCGCCGCGGCGGTCGCGAAGTCGGCCTGCACGTCGGCGTCGTCGTAGCCCCAGTAGTAGGTCGGGTCGGCGTAGTTCACCAGGTTGCGGGCCTCGGTGTGGTTGATCACCGTGAGGTCGAAGTCGTGGTCGGTCATCGTGCTCTCCAGCCAGACGGCCGGGAACTCCTGCACCTCGAGGGTCGCGGTGATGCCGACCTCGGCGAGGTCGGACTGCACGACCTGGGCGACCGCCTGCGCGTACGGCCGGTTCGGCACGGTGAAGTTCAGCGTCAGGTCCGTGACGCCGGCCTCGGCCAGCAGCTCGCGCGCCGAGTCGGGGTCGTAGGAGTTCTCGTCGAACTCCGCGTACCACGGGTCGGTCGGCACCGAGGGGCCGGACAGCACGGTGCCGTAGCCGCTGGTGGCGGCGGCCAGCACCGCGTCCTTGTCGATCGCCCGGCTGATCGCCTGCCGCACCCGCAGGTCCGACAGCGCCGCCTGCTGGGAGTTGATCGTCATCACCACGACCGACTGGGTGGTGCCGGTGGTCACGGTGTAGTCGGCGTCGCTCTCGAACGAGGCGATCTGGTCGTACGCCTCGGCCTGGAACAGCGCGTCCACCCCGCCGGTGCGCAGCGCGTTCGCCGCCGAGGTGGCGTCGGCGAAGTAGGTCAGGGTGACCTCGGAGACGCCGGCCGCCTCGCCCCAGTAGTCGTCGTTGCGGTCCAGCACCATCGCGACGCCCTGGTCGTAGGACACGAAGCTGAACGGGCCGGTGCCGTTGGCCTCGGTGGCGAGGGTGGCCACCGAGTCCGGGGCGATCATCACACCGAGCACCGTCGCCAGGTAGAACAGCGTGTTCGCGTCCGGCTCGCTGAGCACGACGTCGGCCTGCTGGTCCGACACCACGTCCACGTGATCGATCGCGCCGAGCAGCGTCGGGGTGTTGGCGGTCCACTCGGGCAGCCGCTCCAGCGAGGACTTCACGACGTCGGCCGTGAACGGCGTGCCGTCCTGGAAGGTGACGCCCTCGCGCAGGGTGAACGAGTAGGTCAGGCCGTCGTCGCTGATCGTCCAGCCGGTGGCGAGCAGCGGCTCGATCTCCCCGTCCTCGCCGAGCTGGACCAGCCCCTCGTACACGTTGCCGACCAGGGCCTGGAAGATCGCCGACCCGCTGGTCGCGGTGAAGTCCAGGCTCTCCGGCACCGAGGCCAGGCCGACGTCCAGCGTCGCCGCGGAGTCGCCGGCGGCGGCGGTCGAACCGGTCTCGGTGCTGGTGCCGGCACCGGCGGAGCAGGCCGCCAGCGCGAGCGCGGCCACGGTCGCGAGCGTCGCCCAGGCGGCCGGTCGCCGCCCTGCGGTTACGGACATGAGGTGCTCCTTCGGGGGTGAGAGGTACGGGTCAGGCCGTCACCCAGGCACGAGGCCAGGGACGCACGGCGGCAGCGGGACGGACGTGCTCGAGGAAGGCGGCCGCCGCGAGCGCGAGGCGGTCGTCGTAGCGCCGGGCGGCGATCTGGACGCCCACCGGGCTGCCGTCGGCGGTGAACCCGCCGTTGACGCTGGCGGCGGGCTGGCCGGACATGTTGTAGGTGACGCAGAAGCCGATGTGCGACATGGGGTCGTCCACGTCGTTGCTGGGCATCGGCCACTCGACCGGGAAGGCCGGGCCGGGCGAGACCGGCGAGAGCACCAGGTCGAACCCGCGGGTGGCCGCGAGGGTGGCACGGGCGACCACGAGCTGCGCGTCCGCGGACCGCACCGCGAGCTCGCCGCCGATCCCCTCGCCGCCGCGGCACCACTGCGCGATGAACGGCAGCAGCAGCTCGCGACGGTCGGGGTCCAGCTGCTGGTAGTCGTTCCAGTGACCGATCCGCCAGAACAGGTCGATCAGGTCGATCGTGCCGGGCGCGAGGAACGGCTCGATCGGCACGACGGTGGCCCCGGCGGCGGCGAGCAGCGCCGCGCTGTCCGCCACCACCCGGGCGACCTCGGGGTGCACCGGGGCGCCGTCCCCGACATCCAGCAGCAGGCCGACCCGCAGGCCGGCCGGGTCCAGGTCGAGGTCGGTCCAGTCGATGTCCTGCGGGGGCAGGCTGTACGGGTCGCGGTAGTCGGGGCCGGTGAGCACCGTCATCGACCGCGCCAGGTCGGCGACGTGCCGGCCCATCGGGCCGATGGTGCGTCCGAAGTACGGCGGGTCCACCGCGATCCGGCCGAAGGTCGGCTTGAAGCCGGCCACCCCGCACCAGGAGGCCGGCAGCCGCACCGACCCGCCGATGTCCGAGCCCAGGTTCACCGGCGCGTAGCCCGCCGCGGCGGCGGCACCGGCACCCGCGCTGGACCCGCCGGGGCTCCACGCCAGGTTCCACGGGTTGCGCGCCGCCGGGTGCAGCGAGGACAGGCTGGACGACAGCATCCCGAGCTCGGGCATCACCGTGCGGGCCAGCACCAGCGCCCCGGCCTCGACCAGCCGGTCCACCACGGGAGCGTTCGCGGCGGCCGGCACCGGCGTGGTCGCCGCGGAGCCCCACGGGGTCGGGCGGCCGAGGATCTGCTGGTTCTCCTTCAGCGTGACCGGCACGCCGTCCAGGGCGCTCGCCGGCTCGCCGGCCCGCCACCGGCGACCGGAGGCCACGGCCTGCGCCCGGGCCTGCTCGGGGAACGCGTCGTAGACCGCGTGCAGCACCCCGTCGGCCTCGGCGATCAGTGCCAGGCTCGCGTCCAGCACCTCGACCGGGTCCAGGTCTCCCCGGGCGTAGGCGTCCACCAGCTCGGCGGTGGTCAGCTCGGTGGGTGCGACGGGTGCGGGGGGCTGCGTGGTCATCGGTGCACGTCCTTCCCGGCAGGGCGTCCCGCAGGACGACCGACCGGCGTCTCGTACCGGCCCCGGGCAGGCCCGCCGCGGCCATGATCGGCGCGGGCAGGATCCCGGCGGTGCGGCGGTGCGGAGACTCCGGGGTGCCGGGCCCGCCGCCGTGGTTCGGGTACCACGGTGGCGCTCAGACATTTCGGCGCGGTGTCCGTCCCGGGCCGATCGTGTTACTGGTCTGGCCAGTAGCCGTGGCCGGCCGGCGAACGGCCCCGATCGGGCCACCACCAGCGCACGCACCCCGGGTTCAGGCCCCCTGTCCGGGCGGCGACGTGCGGTGCAGGACGAGCACGCCGCCTCCTCGGGTCCGGGCACCGGTCGGACGGACGGGTCTCGTCCACCCCGGACGCCGCCCGGGCGGGCGGGTCGTCGACGGTGCGCCGTGAGGATACCCGCGGGGCGGGCCACGGACCGCGTCGCCGCGAATGCTCGTGATCGTGGGGATCACGAGCATTCGGGGCGAGAAGTTCTCGTTGACGAGCACGTCGGGGCCGAAGTTCTCGTGAAGTGCCCATTGACGATCAATTGGCACTAGGGTGTCAGAGTGGACCTGGACCTGTTCGACCACCGGAGCCCCGGTGCGCTCGTGCCCATCACGGGCACCGACCCCGAGCGTGGCACCTGGAGCCACTCGGCCTTCGTCCCCGATCCCCTCCAGGAGATCGTCCCGGTCCTGACACCCCGGACCTACCTCGCCGTCGCGAACGCCCGCGCCGCGCTCGCCGCGCTGGACAGCACCGCCCAGCATCTGCCGAACCCGAGCCTGCTGCGACAGCCCTCGTTGCGCACCGAGGCGCAGAGCACCTCCGCCCTGGAGGGCACCTACGCGCCGCTGGCCGCGGTGCTCACCGCCGACGAGGAGCGCCCGGAGAGCGCCGACCTCCGCGAGGTCCTCAACTACGTCTCGATGGCCGACGACGCGTTCGACTGGGTGCAGGAGGGACGAGGCCTGACCGTCTCGCTGCTCGGCGCGCTGCAGCGCAGGCTCGTGGCCGGCACCCGTAGCGAGGGCTCCGCGACGGGCGGCGTGCGCGACTGGCAGGTGGTCGTCGGCCGCCGGGCGGACGCCATCGAGGACGACCTGCCGGTGGTCGCCGCCCGGTTCGTGCCGCCTCCGGGCGGCCTGGACCTCGCCGCGCGCCTGCAAGACCTGCTCGACTGGATGGGCTCTCCCCAGAACGACGACATGGACCCGGTCGTGGCAGCCGCGCTCGCGCACTACCAGTTCGAGACGCTGCACCCGTTCGGCGACGGCAACGGGCGCATCGGACGGCTGCTGATCGTGATCCACCTGCTCCGGCTCGGCGTGCTCGACGAACCCACGCTCACCGTCTCCCCGTGGTTCGAGGAGAGGCGCGAGCGCTACTACGACCATCTGCTGTCCGTGAGCACCGAGGGCGGGTGGGACGCGTTCGTCCGATTCTTCGCCACCGGGCTGAAGGCCTCCGCGACCACGACGCGTGTGCAGATGCTCGCCCTGGTCGACGTGCAGTCCCGGCTGCACGAGCGGGTGCGCGGATCGCGGCTGCGCGCGGACACCGCGCACGCCCTGGTCGACTTCGCGGTCGGGCACACGTCGTTCACGGTGCGGGCGGTCGCGCGCGACCTGGGGATCTCGTACGCGCGCGCGAACAGCCTCGTCGAGCAGCTGGTCCGGCTCGACGTGCTCGCTCCCCTCGACGGGTCGGACAGCTACCGCCGGCGCTTCCTCGCCCCTGCGGTGCTCGAGGTGCTGGTCAGGGCCGGCAGCCGGTAGCCGCGCCCGTCGACCGGTCCAGCCGCCCAGCACCCCGAATGCTCGTGATCATGGGGATCACGAGCATTCGGGGCGAGAAGTTCTCGTTGACGAGAACGTCGGCCCGTCTGTGCAGGTCAGGTCAGCGCACCAGCCAGCCGCCGTCCACCGGCAGCACCGCGCCGTTGACGTACCGGGAGGCGTCCGAGGCGAGGTAGACCACGGCACCCATCAGGTCCTGCGCGGTCCCCCACCGGCCGGCGGGGATGCGGTCCGCGATCGCCTTCTCCCGCTCGGCGTCGGCGCGCAGCGGCGCGGTGTTGTCGGTGGCCATGTACCCCGGCGCGATCGCGTTGACGGTGACCCCGCCGGCTGCCCACTCGTTGGCGAACGCCTTGGTCAGGCCGGCGACGGCGTGCTTGGACGCGGTGTACCCGGGCACGAGGACGCCGCCCTGGAAGGACAGCATCGAGGCGATGTTGATGATCGACCCGCTGCCCTGCGCCAGCATCACCCGGCCGGCGGCCTGGCAGAGGTGGAACACCGCGTCCAGGTTCACGGCCAGCACCTGGTCCCAGTCGGCGGCCGGGTGGTCTACCGCGGGGGCCCGCCGGATGATCCCGGCGTTGTTCACCAGCACGTCCAGCCGGCCGTGGTCGGCGGCGACCCGCTGCACGAGGGCGTGCAGCTCCTCGGGCGTGGCGGCACCGAGGTCGCAGACCACCTGCTCGGCGCGGCGTCCCAGTGCCCGCACCGCGTCGACGGTCTCGTCGGAGGCGGTGCGGTCGACCAGCACGACGTCCGCGCCGGCCTGCGCGAGCGCGAGGGCGTAGCCCTGGCCGAGCCCCCGGCCCGCACCGGTGACCACGGCCACCCGGCCGTCCAGCCGGAACAGGTCCAGCACGTTCGGCGCACCCGGCGCCCCGGCGCTCATCGCAGGTCCTGGGGGTCGATGGCCACGACGTCGCCGTAGTCGATGTTCTCGCCGGCCATCGCCCACACGAAGGTGTAGGCGCCGGTGGCGCTGGCGCAGTGGATCGACCAGGGGGGTGCGACCACCACGTCGCGGTCGTGCAGCACGAGCTGGCGGGTCGCGGTGGGCTCGCCCATCAGGTGCACCAGGACGTCGTCGCCGAGCCCGTCGTAGAGGTAGATCTCGGTGCGACGGCTGTGCAGGTGCGGCGGCATGGTGTTCCACACCGAGCCGGGTTCCAGGGTGGTGATGCCGAGCACGAGCTGGTTGGACTCGATGCCGTCGGCGTGCACGTACTTGCGGATCGTGCGGTGGTTGGACCGCTCGGCGGAACCGAGGACCACGGCCTCGACCTGGTCCCGGGACGCGAGGGCCGCGGTGGTGCGCCGGTGGGCGGGGGCGGACACCAGGTAGACGGTGCCCTCGCCGTCGACCTGGATGTCGCGGGTGCCGAGCGGCAGGTAGAGCACGTCCTGCGGGCCGACCGGCCACTGCTCGCCGTCCGCACTGACCCGCACGGCCCCGGACAGGCCGACCACGGCCAGCTCGCGCCGCTCGAGCAGGAAGGTGGCGGCGAGCTCGGCCGGGGCGTCCAGGGCGACCGGGGTGCCGGCGACGGTGAGGCCGCCGACCAGCAGCCGGTCGTCGTGGGCGTAGCCCCAGCTGACGCGGCCCGTGGTGAACAGGGCGCTCAGCACGAACCGGTCGCGCAGGGTGTCGCCGTCCAGCCGGCCGACGTCGTCCGGGTGGGTGCTCCACAGTCTCGTGACGGACATCAGATTCCTCTCGGGTGGTGGGTCGGGCGCACTGTGGCGCCCGTCGGGGCTTCGAGGCTCGACGGCGCTCAGCCGGGGCCGGCCGCGTCGAGCCGGGGCGCCTCCGGTCCGGGGGCGAACCGGTGCGACAGGGTGCCCAGGTCGCCGATGGTGATCTCGACCAGGTCGCCGTCCCGCAGCCAGCGCGGCCCGCGGTCCAGCACCTCCGGCAGCTTCTGCGGGGTCCCGGTGGCGATCACGTCGCCGGGCTGCAGCGTGACGACCTGGCTCAGGTACGAGACCAGCCTGGCGACGCCCGCGATCATCGCGGCGGTGCTGGAGCGCATGGTCACCTCGCCGTTCAGCCGGGCGGTCACGGCGAGGGCCTGCGGGTCGGGCACCTCGTCGGCGGTGACCAGCACCGGCCCGAGCGGACCGAAGGTGGCGAACGACTTGCCGAGCACCCACTGGCTGCCGTGGCGCTGCCAGTCCCGCGCCGACACGTCGTCGGTGATCGTGTAGCCGGCGACGTGCGCCAGGGCGTCCGCCTCGGCCACCTCGTGCGCGGGGCGGCCGATCACCACGGCGAGCTCGGCCTCGTAGTCGATCTCCACGGCGGTGCGAGGCAGCAGCACCGGACCCTCGGGGCCGGTCACCGCACCGGCGGTCTTGACGAACACGTCCGGGTGCACCGGGTCGTCCACCACCTGGTGGCCGCGGTAGTTGTAGCCGATGCACCAGTAGGTGCCGGGCGTGACCGGGGCCAGCAGCCGCACGTCGGCACGGGCGAGCACCGGGTGGTCCCCCGCACCCCGGGCGACGTCGGCCACCAGGCGGCGGGCGACGTCCAGGGCGGCAGGGCCGAGCCGGAGCAGGTCGTCCAGCGTCCCGAGCCGCCCGCGCAGGCCCGCCGCCCCGAGCACGCCCGGCACCGCGGACAGGTCGACCAGCCGGTCGCCGCCCGGCAGCAGCGCACCGGGCAGCCGTCGCCCGTCGGCGGCCTGCGCGGTCACCAGGCGCACGGCGCGACCTCCCGCGTCCCTGCTGCGGCGATCCGCTCGCCGGCGCGGCTCATGCCGCCCGCCAGTACGGTGCCCAGTCCGGCCGGACGATCCGGGTCAGCGCCTCGAGGTAGTAGTAGTCCCCCCAGAGGTTCCCCTCGTCCACGCCGACCCCGCTCGGCCAGTCGTACACCCCGTGCAGCAGCAGGGCGTTGCTGCCCGGCACCGCGGCACCGGTGTAGTGCTCGGCCAGCGAGGCGACCATCCGGGTCGCGGCGGCGCGCAGCCGCTGCTGCTCGGCCGGGTCCTGCTCCCAGGCGGCGAGCTCCAGCAGCCCGCAGGCGGCGACCGAGGCCGCCGAGGTGTCCCGGGGCTGCCCGCTGCCGTCGGTGAACACCAGGTCCCAGTAGGCGACCTGGTCGGCGGGCAGGTGGTCCAGGTAGTACCGGGCGCAGCGCCGGGCGGCGACCAGGAAGCTCTCGTCCCGGGTGTGGCAGTAGCTCAGCGCGAACCCGTAGACGCCCCAGGCCTGACCGCGCGCCCAGCACGAGTCGTCGGCGTAGCCCTGCTGGGTGGTGCCGCGCAGCGGCTCCCCGGTCACCGGGTCCCAGTAGAAGGTGTGGAAGGTCGTGTCGTCCGGCCGCAGGATGTGGTCACGCAGCTGGCTGACGTGCGCCACCGCGGCCCGGGCGTACCGCGGGTCGTCCCGCTGCGCGCCGGCCCAGTGCAGCAGCGGCATGTTCATCAGGCTGTCGATGATGGTGCGGCCCCGCTCGGCCGGGTCGCCCGCCGGGTCTCCCCACGCCTGCACGATCCCGGCCGGCTGCATCACCCGGGTCATCAGGTGGTCGGCGGCCGCCAGCGCACCGTCCCGGGCGCGCTCGTCCTGGGTGAGCAGCCACGGGGCGACGCCGCCCAGGGTGTAGAGGAACCCGAGGTCGTGGGTGTGCAGGTCGATCTCGGCCTCGACCCGGTGCGCGAAGGAGTCGATCTGCGCGACGCCTGCGGCCCGGTACCGCTCGGCACCGGTGAGCTGGTAGGCGAGCCAGAGCTGCCCGGTCCAGAAGCTCGTGGTCCAGCCGTAGTTCGACCCGGCGGGCAGGTCGGCGGTGGCGGGCCGCAGCGGGTACACCGACCCGGTGGTGGTGTCGGCCGGGTAGCGGGTGCCGAAGGTCTCGATGTTGGCATCGATCACCTCGAAGGCCCGGTGCAGCGCGGCGTCAGGGGCGAAGTCGCCGGTCGCGCCGGCGTCGGTGTCAGTCATGGGTCTCGTCTCCTCGGCCCGGGGGCCGGCTTCGGTGGTGCGATGGGGCGGGGCGGTCCAGGGGCGCCGCGGTGCTGGTCGGGCGACGGCTCAGGGCGTGACGACCACCGCCCGGGTCGGCAGCACGGGACGCAGCGCGTGCCGGGTGTTGGCCCAGACCAGGTACCAGGCCGGCACCGGCGCCAGGCCGAGCCCGAACGCCGGGGCCTGCACCACCAGGGCCGCGAGCACGCTGAGCACCGCGACCGAGACCACGCTGAGGTACCACCGTCGGACCATCAGGTAGAGCGCGGCGCGGACCAGGTCGCGCAGCCGGGCCGTCGGACGCTCGGCGAGCAGCGCCAGCGCGCCGATCGCGGTCAGCAGCACCAGGGCGATCAGCACGACGAGCACCGGGATCGCCGCCGCGCCGGCGCGCCGGCCCCAGAACGCGGCGATGTCCACCCCGAGCACGACCAGGACGCCGGAGGTGGTCGCGGCGATGGCCGCTGCCCGCCGCGCGGTGGCCCGCCAGCCGTGCAGGAAGGTCCGCACCACCGGCGCGGTCCAGCCCTGCTCGGCGTACGCGGCGAACAGGGTGAACAGGGCGCCGAGCCCCGGCCCGGCCAGCACCGCGGCCACCGAGATCAGCAGCCAGGACGAGCGCGGGTCGGTGCCGAGCAGCAGCAGGACCAGCGGCAGGGTGACCGCCACCAGCAGCAGGTTCGCGGCGAGCGCCAGGTAGGCGGCCCCGAACAGCGTGGTCCAGGTGTCCGCACCGATCCGCCGCCGCGTGCGTCCGGCGGTCATCCCTTCATCCCGGTGGTCGCGATGCCCTCGATGAAGTAGCGCTGCCCGAGCGTGAAGATGATCGCGATCGGCAGCACCGACAGCACCGAGCCCGCCATGATCAGCGAGTACTCGGCGTTGTACTGCGAGATGAACGAGCGCAGGCCGAGCTGGATCGTCCAGTTCTCCGGGCTGCGCAGGTAGATCAGCGGCCCGAGGTAGTCGTTCCACGTGTTGGTGAACGTCAGCAGGGTCAGGCTGGCGATCGCCGGCACCGACAGCGGCAGCATCACCCGGCGGTAGATGCCGAACTCGGACAGCCCGTCGATCCGGGCCGCCTCGGAGAGCTCCTCGGGGATCGTCTCGAAGAACTGCTTCATCAGGAACACCCCGAACGCACCGAACGCCTGCAGCGCGACGATCGACCAGAGCGAGTCCGACAGGTTCAGCTTCGACATCAGGATGAACTGCGGGATCATGTACGACTGCCACGGCACGGCGATGGTGCCGATGTAGGCGATGAACAGCCAGTCGCGGCCGGGGAACCGGATCCGGGAGAACCCGTACGCGGCGAACGACCCGGTGAACACCTGCAGCAGGGTCACGACGACCGACAGCAGCAGCGTGTTCTTCAACCAGGTCGCCATGTCGGACTTGGTCCAGATGTCGACGTAGTTGTGCCACTGCCACGCCTCGGGGATCCACTGCACCGGGATGGTGAACACGGCGTTGTCCGTCTTGAGCGACGACATCACCATCCAGTAGAACGGCAGCAGCACGGCGGCCGCCGCCACGATCAGCACGACGTACAGCAGGCCGCGCAGCACGGGGCTGCGCCGCCGGTCCTGGCGGATCGGACCCAGCAGGTCCTCGGCGGCGGGCCGGGTGGGGACGGAGGTGGTGGACATCACGACTCCCTGCGCCGGTTGACCAGGAACTGCACGATCGTGACGAGCATGCAGATCCCGAACAGGACGATCGACACCGCGGAGGCATAGCCGAAGTCGTTCTCCACGAAGCCCTTCTGGTAGATGAACTGCGAGAGCACCAGGGTCGACTGCCCGGGACCGCCCTCGGTCATCACGAGGATCAGGTCGAACACCTTGAAGGACCCGATCGTGAGCATGATCGTGACGAAGAACGTGGTGGGCCGGAGCATCGGGATCGTGACGTGCCGGAAGCGGCTCCACGCCCCGGCGCCGTCCATCCGGGCCGCCTCGTACAGCTCGGCGGGGATGGTCTGCAGCCCGGCGAGGAAGAGCAGCATGTAGTAGCCCATCTCGCGCCAGGTGCCGACGATGATCACCGCCGGCATCGACCAGTCGGCCGACGCGGTCCACCCCGGCGGGTCGGACACCCCGATCAGCCGCAGGAACTCGTTGATCGGCCCGTAGTCCTCGCTGAACAGCATGTTCCACACCACCGCGACCGCGACGATCGAGGTGATGTAGGGGAAGAACGCCGCGGTGCGGAAGAACGCGACCCCGCGCAGCTTCTGGTTGAGGAGGATCGCGAGCCCCAGCGACAGCACCAGCGTCAGGGGGATGTGGATCCCGGCGTAGTAGAACGTGTTCCAGGTCGCCGTCCAGAACGACGAGTCGTGGAGCATCCGGGTCCAGTTGTCGAGCCCGTTGAACGTGGCAGACCCGAACACGTTCCACTTCGTGAAGGCGTAGTAGAACAGCGTGAGCACCGGCACCAGCGTCAGCACCGCGAAGCCGACGAAGTTGGGCAGGATGAAGGTCCATCCGGTGATGGACCGGCGCAGCTTCAGCCGGCTGCCCGGGCGGCGCTGCCGCGTCTCGAGCGTCGTTGACATTCGTTTCTCCTCGGGCGGGAGAGGCCGGCCCGTGCGTGGCATCATCGCCGGGGCCGGCCCCTCCCGTCCCTGATCAGGACGGTTCTGAGACCGTCAGCCGAGGACCTCGTCGTCCAGCCGCGCCGACGCCGCGTCGAGACCGTCGGTGACGCTGACGCTCTCGGACAAGATCGACGAGTTCGCGTCGTTGAGGATGTTCAGCACCGTGGCGGCGTCCGCCGAGGCGGGCCACTCCGCCTGGGTGTCGTGCGTGGTGAACGCGAACTGCGACAGGTCGTCCGACGGGACGCCCTCGGTCGAGAAGAACGCGTCCGTCACGGCGTCGGAGGTCAGTGCCGGCGTGATGCCGATCGAGGCCAGCGCCACCGAGGCGTCCTCCGAGGCGACGTAGGCGAGGAACGCCGTGGCCGCCGTCAGCTTGCTGTCGTCGATCGCGGCGTTGATCGCGATGCCGGTCGGGTTCCCGTAGGTGACCGGGGTGCTGTCGGTGCCGGTGGTGGACTCGTCGTACTGCGGCACCGGGGCGAAGCCCCAGCTGAACGAGTCGGCGTCGCCGCTCTCCTGCTGGGCGACCAGCGTGGCGACGTACCAGGAGCCCATCGGCATCATCGCGGCCTTCTGGGTGCCGAACTGCGCCTGGTAGGTCAGCTTGTTCGTGGTGATGGTGCCGAAGGTCGGGGTCGCCCCGGAGTCCTGCAGCTCCAGCACCCGCTCGTAGTACGACGCCATGTAGCTGAGGTCGTCGCTCGCGGCATCGGCGCCGGGCGTCTGCGCCAGCGCGAAGCTCTGCACGATCGACTGCCAGTTGTGCAGGTAGGTGCCGGTGACGTCGGTCTCGCCGGCGGCCTGCAGCTTCTGGGTCAGCTCCTCGGCGAGGTCGGCGTAGTCGTCCCAGGTCCAGCTGCCGTCGGGGTAGTCGACCCCGAGGGAGTCGAACATGTCCCTGTTGTAGTAGATGTACCAGGAGTCCTGCCGGTAGGGCACCGCGTAGGTGACGTCGTCCACCGTATAGCTGTCGATCGACGGCACCGCGTCGGAGTCGATGTCGGCCGCGACGTCCGAGACGTCCAGCAGCTGGCCGCCGTCCGCGTAGGTGTAGAAGTTCTTCAGGTTCTTCAGCGTGATCAGGTCGGGGGCCGAGCCCGCGGCCAGGTCGGCGACCATCTGGGTGTCGTAGTTGGTCGCGTCGTACTCCGTGAGCTCGATCGTGACGTTCGGGTTCGCTGCCTCGAACCCGTCGACCAGCGTCTGGAACTCGGGCGTGGTGGACAGGCTCCACCCCGCCAGGCTGAGCGTGACCGGGGCGTCGGCGTCCGCGCTGGTGGCGGCATCGCTGCCTCCGCCCGAGCTGCAGGCCGCGAGGCCGAGCGTGACGGTGACGGCGAGTCCGAGTCTCGCCGCTGTCGCGTGCTTCATGACATCTCCTCCTAGATCAGGGCCCGACGACGGGCCCAGAACCACCGAGTGCCGGTCCGGTCTCTCCGGGCGGCGTGAGGCTGAGACGGGTGGAGGTCACCAGGCCGTCCGGCCAGGTGACGTCCACCGTGGTGACCGGGCCCGCGTCGTGGATCGTCGCGGTGCAGTCACCGGCACCGGTCGCATCGGCGCGACCGGTGAGCGTGAGGTGGGCCGCCGTCCATCGACCCGGGACGGCCGGGCCGAGCAGCAGCCCGGGGACGAGGGACGGCGTGCCCAGGGGCGAGGCGTCCGTGCGGTGCAGCACCACCGGCTCGGCGGCGCCGACCAGCGGGCGCACCCGGGAGAGCAGCCGGTCGTCGAGCACCACCGCGGCGCGGGCGTCCGGCTCGCGCCGCACGTCCGCGCCGGACAGCGGCCAGCCGGTGACCCGGAGCGTGCAGCCGGGCCGCGCCTCCTCGACCCGCACGGCTCGCACCTCGTGCGCGCCGCGCACCAGCGAGACGAGGGTCAGGATGCCGGCCGGCACAGCCCGGCCCGGCAGTCCCGAGCCGTGCCGCGGCTGGTCCGGGTCCGGGTCCAGCCAGTGCGCCGCGGACCGGCTGGCGCCGACCCCGACCTCACCGTCGACCCGGGTCTCCAGCAGCCGCATCCCGCTGCGGTGGCTGACCCGTCCGTCCATCGCCAGCAGATGCACGCCCTGGTCCGAGGGCTGCTGCCAGCTCGCCTCGTCCAGCAGCGGACTGGTGGCGGTGGAGTAGCCGATCCGGGCGTACAGCGGGGAGTCGCCGCCGGCCGAGCCCTCCTGGGCGTGGTCGGTGCCGTGGTTCACGATCCGCACGATCCCGTCGGCCCGGGTGCCGGCCACCAGCCAGCCCGGCGCGCGCACGGCGCGCAGCACGTCGCCGCGCTCGACCGGCAGCGGCTCCTCGACGGCCGTCCACACCGGGTGGTCGGCCGGCAGCGCCAGCCCGAGCATCCCCTTGCTCGCCCAGTACGGCGAGGACGGGCCCGAGTAGGACTGCGCCAGCGCCCGCCAGGGCCCGTGCCAGCCCATCGTCAGCACCCCGCGGTCGTCCGGGGCACCGTGCGTGACGAAGTGCGAGACGATCCCCGAAGCGGCGCGGCGCAGCAGCCCGGGGGCGAGCGACGGCACCTCGGCCATCGCTCCCACCCAGAACGGGGCCGCGGCCGCGAACCGGTAGATCAGGCTGCGGCCCTGCACCAGCGGCGACCCGTCCGCGCCGACCAGCGCGATCGCGTCGCGCAGGTAGCGGTCCAGCGCCGCGGTGTCCCGGTCGGCGCGCGGGGCCGCGAGCTGCTGCGCACCGGACATCCGGGCCCAGAGCGTCGGGTACAGGTGCAGCGCCCAGCCCACGTAGTGGTCGAACGCGCGGTCGTCGCCGTCGGCGGACCAGCCGTCCGGCCGGGTGAACGAGTCGTGCAGCGCGAGGTCGTCCGCCATGTCCTGCGGGCTGAACGGTCCGCCGGCCGAGGAGAGGAAGGTCTGCACCACCAGCCGGAACCACAGCCAGTTGTTCCGCGGGTAGGTCTGGTCGCCGACCACCGGGCTCAGGTAGTCCACCACCCGGGCGCGCACCGGCTCGTCCAGCCGGTCCCAGATCCACGGCCGGGTCAGGTCCAGCACCAGGGCGATCGAGGCCGCCTCGACCTTGGCCTGCGGGTGCTCGTCGAGGCGGACCCAGCGGTCCGCGGCCTGCGGGTCCGTCCCGGTGGCGATCCCGCGGGCGTACCACTCGGCGATCCCGTGCGGGTCGGCGCCGCCCTCCCCGGCGAGCCGGAAGCCCGCGAGCAGGAAGGTCCGGGCGAACCCCTCCAGGCCGTCCACCGCGCGGCCGTAGCCGCCCTCGACCCCGGGGAAGGTGATCCGGGCGTGGCCGGGCGACGCGTACCGGCGTGCGGCGGCTAGCATCCCGTCCGCCAGCCGGGCCCAGTCCGACCGGGTCCAGCCGGTCCGGGGCGACCGGTCCTCGACGTCCTCGTGCGGCCCGGGACGGGTCTCGACGTTCGCCATGGTTCTCCTCCGTTGGAGCCCGACCGACGGTGGTGCGGGTCCCCCCGACGACCGCTCGCGGGGTTGGGAGGGAGTCAAGTCGCACACGGTCGCTCATGTCAAGACAGGATCGACCGTAAACGACCACGTATACACATTTGTGACCTGATATGATCGTTTGTGTTCGCCGGAACGTTCCGGCACGGATCCGAGAGGTGCAGGGCTGATGCCGTTCGTCGGACCGCTCGCCCGCCGGTGGCCGGACTACGCCGAGCGGCTGCCCGGGCTGCTCGCCGCGACCGGTGGCGCGCTGCCCGTCCCCTCGGCCCGGGACCGGGACGCCTGGTCCGCCGTCGACCCGACCACCGCGGCCGACCTGCTCGCCCGGGCCCGGGCGGACCTCGGCACGCAGTGGCCGGCGACCCCGGTCTCGCTGGCCGTCCGGGTGCACCGCGACGGCGACCGGGACGCCTACGAGCAACGGGTGTTCGCCCGGCAGCGCCGGCTCAGCCGGGCCGTGGTCGCCGCGGCGCTGACCGGGCAGGACGTCTTCCTGGACGAGGTCGCAGACGGCGCGGTGCTGCTGTGCGAGCAGAGCTCGTGGTGCTGGCCCGCGCACGACGACTCCTGGGCGGTGCACGGCTCGGTCCTGCCCGTGGCGACCGATCCGTTCCTGGACCTGGGGGCCGCCGAGGTGGCCGCCCAGCTCGCCTGGCTGGACGCGGTGCTCGCCGACGACCTGGACGCCCGCTGGCCCGGACTGCGCCGCCGGATCGCCCACGAGGTGCACCGCCGCACCCTCGAACCGTTCCTGCGCCGGCGGGACTGGCACTGGCTCGGGCTGGACGGTGACGTGCACAACTGGGACCCGTGGATCTGCGGCAACCTGCTGGCGGCCGCGCTGCGGCTGGCCGAGCCCGCGGTGCGGGACGCGGTGCTGCCGCTGGTGGTCGAGGGACTGGACCGGTACGCCGCGGCGATCCCGGCGGACGGCGCGACGGACGAGGGCTTCCACTACTGGTGGAACGGCGCGTGCCGGCTGCTGGAGGCGCTGGAGCTGCTGAGCGACGCGACCGGCGGCGCTCTGGACGCCTCGGGGCTCGCACCGCTGCGCGCCACCGTCGCGTTCCCGCACCGCTGCCACCTCGGCGGCCCGTGGTTCCTGAACGTCGCCGACGGGCCCGCCCGCCCCGCGGACCGGCTGCCCTGGCCGGCGCTGCACCGGCTGGCCGGCTGGCTGGACCAGCCCGACGCCCGCGCCTTCGCGGCCGGCCACCGGGTGCCCGGCGAGCCGGTGGCCGCTGAGGACGAGGGGCTCGGCCGGCTGCTGCGCGCGCTGGTCGACCCGGGCTGGCGGGCGGCCACGGACGGCCCCGGCCGTACCCCGCTGCCGCGCGACGTCTGGCTGCCGTCGGTCCAGCTGCGCCTGGTCCGCCCGGCCGCCGGCTCCTGCGCCGGGCTGACCCTGGCGGTCAAGGGCGGGCACAACGGCGAGCACCACAACCACAACGACGTCGGTGAGGTGGTCGTCGCGCTCGGCGGCGTCCCGGTGCTGGTGGACGCCGGCCGACCCACCTACACGGCGCAGACCTTCGGGCCGGACCGGTACACGATCTGGACGATGCGCTCCGGCTGGCACAACGTGCCCGGGCCGGCCGGCCGCGAGCAGGGGGTCGGGCAGCGGTACCGCGCACGGGACGTCGTCCTGCTCGCGGACCCGGCCGGCCCGGCGGAGCGTCCCGGCGCGCGTGGCCTCCGGCTCGATCTGGCCCCGGCGTACCCGGACCTGGACGGCCGCTGGGTCCGCACCGCCACCCTGGCCCCGGACGGCTCCCGGGTACGGGTCGAGGACCGGTGGGAGCTGGCGGAGGCCCCCGAGCGGCCGAGCGTCGTGCGCTACCTGCTCGCCGGCCGGGTACGGTCCGAGGGCAGCAGCACCCTGCTGGTCACCCCCCTCGGCGGCGGCTCGCCGGCCGCTCCGGGCTGCGGCGTCCTGCGCCTCGGCTGGACCGGGGCGCACGGCGGTCCGGCCCGGCTGGAGCCGCGCGACCTGGACGACCCCCTGCTGCGCGCGGTCTGGGGGCCGACCCTGACCCTGCTGCACATCGATCTCGGTACGGTCACGAGTGGAACACTCGTCCTGACGATGGAGGAGACATGACGGCGCCGATCCCCCGCGCCCCGCTGCCGGTGACCCGGCGCACCCAGCTGCTCGAGACCCTGCAGCGCGACGGGACCGTGCGGGTGTCCGACCTGGTCGCGACGCTCGGCGTCTCCCCGATCACGATCCGGCGCGACATCGCCCAGCTCGCCGCCGAGGGTCTGGTCACCCGGGTGCACGGCGGCGCGGCCCTGGTCGACCCGAGCGGTGCCGCCGAGCCGGACGCCGGCGGCGGCGCCACCGGTGGCGAGCCGCGGCAGGTCGGCATGCTGGTGCCCTCGCTGGACTACTACTGGCCCGGCGTGGTGCGCGGCGCCGAGGAGGCCGCCCGCAGCCACGACCTGCGGGTGGTGCTGCGCGGCTCCTCGTACGACCTGGACGACGACCGTCGCCAGCTGGACCGCCTGCTCGACCTCGGCGTGGACGCCCTGATGGTGGCGCCCCGGATCGGCGCACCCGGCGCGGCGGAGCTGCTGACCTGGCTGCGGGACCTCGACATCCCGGTGGTGCTGGTCGAGCGCACCGGCACCGCCGGCGACCACGAGGAGGAGATGGAGTCGGTGGTGACCGACCACGCGCTCGGCGCAGCGATGGCCGTCCGGCACCTGCACTCGCTCGGCCACACCCGGATCGGCCTGGTGGCCAACGACCAGAGCCCGCACGCCCGGGCCATCCGGCAGGGCTGGCTGGCGACCAGCGCGGAGCTCGGCCTGGACCCGGCGACCGTCGTCGACCTCTCGGTGCCGGACAAGGCCGACCCCACCTGGGACAGCGTGCTGGACCGTGCACCGCAGGCGTGCCTCGACACCGGCACCACCGCGCTGCTGGTGCACGCCGACCCCGAGGCGATCTCGGTGGCGCAGAAGTCCGAGGCGCGCGGGATGAAGGTGCCGCAGGACCTGTCGATCGTCGCCTACGACGACGAGGTGGTCAGCCTGTTCAGCCCACCGATGACGGCGGTGCGGCCACCTCGGCGCTCCGTCGGGCGGTCGGCGGTCGAGCTGGTCGCGGCCCGGCTGGCCGACCCGGGCCGTCCGACCCACCGGGTGCTGATCAGCCCGTCCCTGCGGGTCCGCGGCACGTCTGCCGCTCCGGGCGGGCGGACGGCCCGGCCAGTCTGATCTTTTATGATCGTTTGACAGCAAAGCGATCAGGTTCGAGACTAACCGCACAAGTCAGAGCAACGTCGCTCGATCAGCGCTGGAGGTCGTCGTGAGGTCCGCGTACCTGCCCGGGAACAGCACCGTCGAGCTCCGGCAGTCCCCGGACCCTCGACCCGGCAGCGGGCAGGTGGTGGTCGCCATGCGCGCCTCGACCATCTGCGGCTCCGACCTGCGGGCGATCTACCGCGAGCACCTGGGCGAGGGCCCCGAGGCCTACCAGGGCGTGGTCGCCGGGCACGAGCCCGCCGGCCGGGTGCTGGAGGTCGGTCCCGAGGTCGAGCGGATCCGGCCCGGCGACCGCGTGGTGGTCTACCACATCAGCGGCTGCGGCCAGTGCGGCGAGTGCCGTCGCGGCTACCAGATCAGCTGCTCCTCGCCGCGACGCGCCGCGTACGGCTGGCAGCGCGACGGCGGGCACGGCGACCTGCTGCTCGCCGAGGAGCGCGACCTGCTCGTGCTGCCCGACTCGCTGACCTTCCTGGACGGCGCGTGCGTGGCCTGCGGCTTCGCCACCGCGTACGAGGCGCTCTGCCGGATCGACGTCTCAGGCCGGGACCGGCTGCTGGTGGTCGGCCTCGGACCGGTCGGCCTGGCCGCCGGGCTGCTCGGCCGGGCGATGGGCGCACCGGTCGTGGTCGGCACCGACCCGAGCCCGCAGCGCCGCGAGCTCGCCCTGCGGCTCGGTGCGGTGCAGCACGCCGTCGCCGGCACGGACGCCGAGCTCGCCGAGCTGCTGGGCGACGGGGCCGAGACCTCCGTCGACTGCTCCGGCAGCGGACAGGGCCAGCTGACCGCCATCCGGCACACCGCCCGCTGGGGCCGGGTCGCCCTGGTCGGCGAGGGCGGCCGACTGACCGTGGACGTGTCCGAGCAGATCATCCACCGCGCGCTGACCCTGCACGGCTCCTGGGTCTCCTCGACGGTCCGGACCGCCGAGCTGCTGACCAACCTGGACCGCTGGGGGCTGCACCCCGAGCGGGTGGTCACCGACACGTTCTCGATCGACCGGGCGGACGAGGCGTACCGGGTGGCCGACGCGGGCGCCGGCGGCAAGGTCGGGATCGTCTGGCCGGACGATCTCGAGCAGTCGTAGCCCGGCACGGGACCAGCAGGACCAGACGAGCGACCAGGAGGAGCGTCCGTGACCATCGGCAGCCGGCCCGTCGGCCGCGCGGACCTCGACTACTCGCCGTGGCTGTTCGCCGAGCAGGCCGGCCCGGCCGAGCGCGCCGAGCAGAACGAGCGGCAGCGGCTGCTCACCGCGGCGGGCGCCCGGCTCGGCACGGGGTGCTTCGTCTCGCCGCTCGCCTCCGTCGAGGCCGCCGGCCTCGTGCTCGGCGACCGCAGCTACGTCGCCGCCGGCGCCTACGTCACCGGCTCCTGCCGGGCCGGCCGGGACTGCTCCCTCAACCCCGGGACCGTGGTCCGCGGCCGGGTGCGGCTCGGCGACGCGGTGCGGATCGGCGCACACACCTCGATCCTCGGGTTCAACCACTCGATGGCGGACCCGGCGGTCGAGATGTTCCGCCAGCCGCTGGTCACGGTCGGGATCGAGATCGGCGACGACGTGTGGATCGGGTCGCACGTGGTGGTGCTGGACGGGGTGACCGTCGGCGCGCACGCGGTGCTCGGCGCCGGAGCCGTGGTGACCCGGGACGTCCCCGCCGGTGCGGTGGTCGGCGGCAACCCGGCGCGGGTGATCCGGTACCGGGTGCCTCCCGGCGGTGGCCCCTCGGCGGAGCCTGCTCCCTCGGCGGGCACCGCGGAGCCCCCCGACCTCAGCGACCTCACCGAGCGGACCGTCCGGCTCGCCGGTCGCGCCCGGGAGCAGGCCCGCGACCTGCTGGACCGCTGCTGGGACCCGGCCGCCCGGCTGTTCCTCGACCGCCCGGGCACGGCACCGACCGTCCGGGCCCAGGGCGACGCGGTCGAGCTGGCCGACCTGCTGCTGGGCACCGCTCCCCCGCAGCTGCCCGCCGAGGAGCAGACCGTCCGGCTGCGCTCCTGGCAGGACGAGCGCACCGGCACGATCGGCCTGCTGCTGCCGGACGGCACGGTCCGCCCGGTGCCGGCCCCGGCGGACGGGCTGGTCGATCCGGGCACCGGCTACCACGTGCTGTCGACCGGCTACGCCCTGGACCTGCTGGGCAGCCGGCTGCCGCACCCGATCGCCTTCGCCGCCCAGGCCACGGCGCAGACCATGGTCGCCGGGCTCGAGCAGCAGCGGTGGCGCGGCGGCACCTGGTCCGCCGGGCACTGGGTGGACATCGTGGCGACCGCGCTGCACTGGAACGCCCGCGCGGCCGTGCCGGTCACGCCCGGGACCGCCGAGGCGCTGCTCGGCTGGCTGGTGGCGCACACCGATCCGCAGACCGGCATGTGGGGCGAGCCCGATCCCGGCGCGGGCCTGCTCGAGGTGGTGAACGGCTACTACCGGGCCAGCCGCGGCACGTTCGCGCAGTCCGGGATCGCGGTGCCGCACCCGCAGCGGGTGGTGGACACGGTGCTCCAGCACCTGCCGGACCAGCGGTACCTGCGGCCCGGGGTGCGCGACGCCTGCGCCGTCCTCGACGTCGCGCACCCGCTCTGGCTCACCCGCGAGACCGGCCACCGCGCCCCGGAGGTCCGCACCGCCGCCGCCAGGCTGCTGGCGGACGCGCTCGGCCGATGGCAGGACGGTGCAGGCTTCGGGTTCCGCAGCGGGCCGACCGGGCACGTCGACGCGTGCCCGGGCCTGCAGGGCACCGAGATGTGGCTGGCGATCGTCTGGCTGCTCGCCGACCTGCTCGGCTTCTCCGACCTGCTGGGCTACCGCCCTCGCGGCGTGCACCGCCCGGAGCCCGCCCCGCGCTGAGCCGGTCTCGAGCCAGCCCCGGACGGCCGGGCGGCGCGCGGCCCGCTCCCACGGTCCCGCGCGCCGCCCGGTCGGTCCTCACGACCGGCAGGTCGCCCCGCCGGTGCTCACCGGTCGGTGCTCACCGGTCGGTGCTCACGGCCGGCGGGCCGCCCGTCGCCGGGCCAGGACCAGCGCCGCCCCCGCCGCGAGCACCGCCAGCGCCGCGAGCGCGGCACCGCCGATCTCGAGGCCGGTCACGGCGAGCACCTGCGACCCGCTGCCGGTCTGCCCGGCCGCCTCCGCCGCGGTCTCCTCGGCCGCGGAGACCGAGGCCGAGGACGTCGGCAGCGGCCCCGAGGCAGAGCCCGAGGTCTCGTCGTCGGAGCCGGAGCCCTCGTCGTCGGACCCCGAGGTCTCCGCCGGGATCACCTCGATCGCGACCGAGGAGGTGACCGAGGAGCTGCCGAGCACCGTGGCCGTGATGACGTGCGGCGAGGCGTGCGGGAACGACACGCTCAGGCCGTCGACCACGTCGGTCGCCATGTCCGAGGTGAGGACGACCAGACCGCCGGTGCCGTCCAGGGCGTTCCCCTCGTCGTCGTAGCCGGTGACGGTGAACTGCACGGTGCCGCCCTGGTCGACGCTGCTGACCCCGCCCACGGTGGCCAGCTCGATCCGGGCGATCGCGTCGGCCCGCAGCTGCCAGCCCGCCTGCAGCACGATCGGGTCGCCGAGGCCCGCGACGGAGGCGCCGGACTGCACCGGGACGGGCCCGGTGGCGGTCTGCGCCGTCCATCCGGTGAAGTCGTACCCGTCCCGCTCCGGCGTCGGCAGGTCGGGCAGCACGTCCCCGGTGATCTGCACCGGGTCGATCTCCTGCCCGCCGGCGGTGTCGAACTCGATCGTGACGGACTCCTGCTCGTCGTTGTCCCGCAGCACCGGGCGGCCGAGCTCGTCGCTCATCTCCCAGACCGAGTCGAAGTCCCAGCCGACCGCCTGGTAGGTCGCCTCGTCGAGCAGGTCGTCCTGGCTGACGCTCTGCCCGTTCTTGTCGGTCTGCGAGCCCGAGACCGTCACGCCGTTCAGCGTGATCGACGCCAGCGCTAGCCCGCCGCTGTAGGTCGGTGCCCCGTTCTCCCGGGCGGAGATCCGCCCGATCGGGCTGGACCCCGTCATGTCGACCGAGCCGCCGAGCGCGACCAGGCCGTCCAGCACCGTGCCGGAGTAGGCGTACGCCGTGACCAGGCCCGAGTTCTGCACGTCGGCGGTCACCTCGGCGTCGGCATAGCTGCGCTCGACGGTCGCCGTGGCGGAGTTCCAGGCCGACAGCCCCGCGGTCTCCCAGTTGCCGTGCACGGTGCCGGTGACGTAGCTGTCCGAGATCGTGCCGGAGTTCTCGGCGACCAGGATCGCCGCCCGCCAGCCGCCGGACACCACCGCGTCGGTGACGTACGTCTCGGAGATCACGCCCTTGTTGGTGGCGACCAGCGCCGCGACGACCTCACCGCTGGTGTAGTCGCCGGGACGCTCGGACCGGACGTCCTCCAGCCCGAGCTGGGTGATCGTTCCGGTGCTGGTCAGGATGAACGCCCGCGACCCGCTGTCCTCGGCCGCCGCGATCTCCAGCCCGCGGATCTCGTACCCGTCACCGTCCAGCGTGCCGGAGAACGAGGCGATCGGCGTGAACGGCTCGGTCATCTCGATGTCCGCGGTCAGCCGGAACGAGGCCGAGGGGTGCTCGCGGAGCAGCTCCAGGTCCTCCTCGGAGTCGAGCTCGTACACGCCCTCGTCGTTCGGCTGCTCGACCTCGTCCAGGGTGATCCGCACCACGAAGCCGCCGCCGGAGCGCAGGTCCGCGGTCAGGGTGTCGGTGGAGTCCACCGTCGAGACCGTGCGGTCGACCTGCGTCGCGGTCGAGCCGTCCCGGTAGGCGTCGGCGGTGTACGCCACGCCCTCGGGCAGGAAGGACAGCGGGATCTCCACCTGCTGCGCCGCATCCGTGGCCGCCTGGACCGCGACCCAGTACTCGCCGTCCGACGTGGTCCGCACCACCGCCGCGACGCTGCCGATGTCGGACAGGTCCAGCACTTCGCTGGACTCCCACACCGACGGCAGCGCCGAGACGAAGTCGCCGAGCTGTGTCTCGTAGATGCCGCCGGAGACCATGGTCGACGGGATCTCGGAGATCTGCAGGTAGGGCGCGGAGTAGACCACGGTGCTGGCCATCTGGTGCGCCCAGGTGGCGTTGCCCGCCAGGCTGGTGTTCGTGAAGGACAGCGGGGTGTAGTCGGCCGTGCCCGCGATCAGCCGGGTGAACGGCAGGATCGTGTTCTGGGTCGCGTCGTACCCGCTCTGGAACCCGCGGATGGCCTCGCGGACCAGCTCGTTCGGGTAGGTGCGCTCCAGGCCGGTCGGCGCCATCGGGTTGTGCCAGGCGATCAGCAGCTGCCGCTCGGCGGCGGCCTCGTCCACGTCGGCGTACAGGTTGACCTTGGTCTCGGTCTCCTCGTTGATGTGGTCGATCTTCACGCCCGCGACCCCGGTCTCCACCAGCAGGTCCAGATAGGCGTCCCGGTAGTCCTCGTTCTGCAGGCTGTCCCGGTCGCCGAAGCCGCTCTGGTCGTCGATCGTGTCCAGGAAGTCGTCCTCGATGCCGTTGCCGTTGTCGTAGTCGGTCCACACCCAGATGCCGACGCCGCGCTCGGCGCCGTAGTCCACCAGGTCCGCGATGATCGCGAACGTCTCCGCGGTGGTCGACCCCCAGGACGCGTCGCTCATGTCCTCGATCAGCACGTACTCCAGGCCGAGCTCGGCCGCGCCGTCGATGTAGTCGTAGAAGGTCGACGGGACCGACTTCAGACCCGCACCGTTGTTCGCCACCCACAGCGAGGTGCCGGGCACGACCCACTCGTCGGCGTCCGCGAACAGCTCCTCGTCCAGCGGGTCGGCGAGCGAGGTCACCAGCGCCGAGCTGGACAGGGTGTCCAGGTCGTCGGCGATCGTCACCACCCGCCACGGGGAGTGCAGCGTGTCCGCGGACACCTCGAAGGTGCCGTCCCCGGAGTCGGTCGCCCAGTAGTAGGTGGAGATCTCACCCGTGCCGCTGGTCTGCAGCGCCAGCGCGGGCCAGTCCCGCACGTTCGACTCGGCGAGGTTCAGGTAGCCGCCACCGGTCAGCTCGACCGTCGGCAGCACGGTGATCTGCTCGGTGCCGAGCTCCTCGAACGTCGCCCGGGACGAGACGCCCTGCAGGTCGTCGATCGTGCTGTCGGTCACGGTCTGGTAGTCGATCGTGCTGGTCTGGTCCAGGTCGACGGTGGTCCACTCCTGGCTGACGGTCTGGCCGGCGGTGGAGTCCGCCAGCGTGTACCGGAACGCGAATCCGGCGTCGAGCACCCGCACGTCGAGGGACATCACGCTCTCGCCGTTCCGGGACACCGGCACGATCGCGCCGTTGTGCGTGTTCGACACCGAGCTCTGCGTGCCGAGCAGCTCGTAGTCGTCCGAGCCCTGGTAGGTCTCGCCGGCCCCGAGCGTGACGAGCGTCGACCAGTCGACCCCGTCGATCGTCAGGCCCAGGTCGGACGGCTCGACCACGGTCTCGCCGTCCTGCGTGACCTCGTAGCGCAGCGAGGCGGTCTCGTCGGTGTAGAGCCGCACCTGGAGCCGCCCGTCGGGGCTGCTCACCGTGGTCTCGACGCTGTCCGAGCCCAGGCCGAGGTCCGCCGCGGTGCGCTCCGGCACCTCGGTCAGCACCGGCACGTCGTCCTCGCCCCAGGACCACACCGAGTCGAAGTCCCAGCCGATGCCCTCGTAGGTGCTCTGCTCGGCCAGCGCCGCGGCACTGGTGCTCGCGCCCTGCTTGGTGCTGCTGGTGCCGGTGGTGGTCGCGCCGTTGATCGTGATGCTCTCGGCCGCGAGCAGGTCGGTGTACGCCGGGGTGCCGCCGTTCTCCTGGCCGTTCACCCGGCCCAGGTTGCTGGTGCCGGTGACGGAGCCGCCGACCGCGACCAGCGCGCGCAGGGTCGTGCTGGACCTGTAGGCGTAGCCGGACAGCACGCCGGCGTTGTTGTTCAGCGTGCGCACCGTGGCCGACGCCCAGCTGTCCTCGACCACGCTGGTGGCCGCGTTGCCGTTCCGCCCGACGATGCCGCCGGTCTCCCAGGAGCCCTCGACCGAGCCC
Organism: Cellulomonas sp.; assembly: GCA_036404115.1. Lineage (GTDB taxonomy): Bacteria > Actinomycetota > Actinomycetes > Actinomycetales > Cellulomonadaceae > Cellulomonas. The sequence continues at coordinate 75,996 of DASWPG010000041.1, read as the reverse complement.
TCGAACCAGGCGTTGCGCACCGTGCCCTCGTTGTCGGCGACGATGCCGCCCGAGCGCCAGGCCCCGGAGATCGTCCCGGTCGCGTAGACCTCCTCGACCAGCCCGCGGTTCAGCGCGACGAACGAGGCTCGGCGTGTCCCTGTGGTGCTGGACTGCGTGCTGGAGTCGCCGGTGATGCTCACGCCGCTCAGGCCGAGGCTGCGCACCACTCCTGAGGTGCCGAGCTCACCGATCAGCGCCAGGGTCTGGTCCGCGCCGGACAGGTCGGTGGTGAGCCGCAGCCCGGCGAGGGTGTGGCCGCCACCGTCCAGCACGCCGTCGAAGCTGTCCACCATGGTCACCTCACCGGTGAGCAGGATGTCGTCGGTCACCAGGTAGCTCGCGGTCCGCGCACCGTCCAGGTCTGCGTCGACGGCGTCGACGAACGTCGTCAGGTCGTCCTCGTCCGCGATCAGGTACGGGTCCGCCTCGGTGCCCTCCCCCTCCAGGGCGACGGCGTCCAGCTCGGCGAGGGCGGCCTCGGCGGCCTCCAGGTCGGCCAGCCCGGTCACCCGCGCGAGCTCGGCGGCGTCCAGCTGGTCCACCGCGGCGCGCACCTCGGCGACCGCGTCCGCGTCGTCCAGGGTCACGGTGCCACCGATCGAGTCGATCGCCTCGTCCACCAGCGCGGCCCGGTCGGCGTCCTCGTCCTTCACGATCCGGTAGGTGTCGTAGAGCTGGGGGACGCCGTCGGCGGCGGCGTCCACGGTGTAGGACCGCATCACGAGCTCGCCGTCGGTGATGGTGATGTTCGAGAACATCTGCAGGTCCGGCTGGCCGTACACCTCGGGGTAGACCGAGCTGGCCGCGAAGGTGTCCGAGGACACCGGCTCGTAGAACTTCGTGCCGCTCGCGTTCGGGACCAGGTGGGTGACCCCGTCCGGGTTCACGTCGGTGGCCACGCCGTCGATCGAGAGCGCGAAGGCGTCCTCGTCCGGCTCGCCGTCCACCAGGGTCTCGCTGCGGCTGTAGGTGTGGTCGTGGCCGGACAGCACCAGGTCCACGTCGTACTCGTCGAGCAGCGGCGTCAGCTGGGCGCGCAGCCCGGTGACGTCGGCGTCGGTCATGTGCTTGGCGACGGTCTGGATGCCCTTGTGCATCACCACGACGATCCAGCTCGCGCCCTCGGCCTTCGCTGCCGACAGGTCGTCCTCCAGCCACTGCGTCTGCGCCGCACCCAGCTGGTTGTTCTCGATGTCGTTGGTGTTCAGCGCGACGAAGTGCACCCCTTCGACGTCGTAGGAGTAGTAGGTGCCGGTGGTCTGGTCCGCGCCCTCGGGCACGTCATTGGTGAAGTGCGCCGCGAACGTGTCGGCGGCGACGTCGTGGTTGCCCGAGACCGCGGCGATGGTGTTGCTGCTCCACAGGTCGGAGTCGGAGTCGAACAGCCAGCTCCACTGGTCTGCGCTCTCGGAGGTGTCGACCAGGTCACCGCCCTGCACGATGAACTCGGTCGAGGTGTCCTGCGCCAGGCCGGCCCGGAACGTCGCGGCGGCGACCTGGTAGTCCGACTCGGTGGAGCCCTGCGAGTCGGCGACGTACAGGAAGCTGACCTGCCCGTCGTCGTCCGTGGTCTCGAACGAGGAGATGTCGCTCCAGGTGTCGGTCGCCGCGTCACCCACCTGGTACCAGTACGTCGTGCCGCCGGTCAGGTCGGACAGCACCGCCCGGTGCACGATGCCGCCCGTGCTGACCGGGCCCGTCTCGGAGGTGCCGGTCATGGTCGTCGCGGCGGCCAGGCTCTCCGGCTCCGTCGCCGCCGCGAGGTAGCGCACGTCGCTGCCCGCGTCCGCGGCGGTGTGCCAGGTCAGGGCACGGGAGGTCGTGGCGTCCCCGTTGAAGGTCACCCCGATCTCGTAGGGCGTCGTGCCGGTCGAGGCCTCGACCGCGGTGCCGACCGCGGCCTCCGCCTCGGACGGGACCGCGGCCGTGCCTGTCAGCAGCAGGGCGGCGACGGCGAAGGTGGCGCCGAGGAGTCGGAACGGAGACAGCACGAGGGCACGGCCTTTCGGGGTCGGACGTGGGGTCGTCCCGACCGTAAGGACCCCGGGTGAACCCGGCACCGCGCTCAGAAGAACAGCCGACCAGCAGCACGTTCACCCGGGATTCCGCTTTCCGTGCTATCCCGCGCGACCGCGCACCGGGCGCGCGAGGGCTCCCGGCCCGTCTCGCGGACCGGGAGCCCTCGGCCACCCCGGACGGTCCTCAGGCGTGCAGGATCACCTTGAGCGCCTTGTGCGCCGGGGCGTGGCTGAACACGTCGTAGGCCTCGATGATGTTGTCGAGCTCGAACGAGTGCGTGCCCATCGACTTGATGTCCAGCACCCCGTCGGCGATCAGATCGATCAGCATCGGGGCGGTCACGCCGTCCACCAGCCCCATCGTGATGGTGATGTTCTCGATCCACAGCCGGTCGATCGGCAGCGTCACCGGGTGGCCGTGCACGCCGATGTTCGCGATGTGCCCGTACGGGCGCACGATGTCGAACGCGGACTCCAGCGTCGCCGGGATGCCCACCGCCTCCATCACGACGTCCGCGCCGCGCCCGGCGGTCAGCCCGCGGATCTGCTCCTTCCAGTCCGGGTCGCCGGAGTTCACCGCGTGGGTGGCGCCGAAGTGCGTGGTCGCCTGGTCCAGCCGGAACGGGTCGAGGTCCACCGCGATCACCCGCTTGGCGCCCTGCAGCTTCGCGGTGGACATCGCCGCGAGGCCGACCGGTCCGGCGCCGATGCAGACCACGTTGTCGCCGGGCTGCACCTTGCCGTTGCGCACACCCATCTCGAAGCCGGTCGGGAAGATGTCGGAGACGAAGATGACCTCCTCGTCGGTCAGCCCCTCCGGGATGCGGTGCAGCGAGGTGTCGCCGAACGGCTGGCGGACCAGCTGCGCCTGGGTCCCGTCCACCAGGTGGCCGAGGATCCAGCCGATGCCTCCGACCGACTGGCAGTGGCTCGCCTTGCCGGTGCGGCAGTACTCGCACGTGCCGCAGGTCGTGATCGCCGGGACGACCACGCGGTCGCCGACCGCGAACTTGCTCACGCCGGTGCCGGTCGCCACCACGGTGCCGACCGCCTCGTGGCCGAGGACGCGCCCGCGGGTGACGGCCGGGACGTCGCCCTTGAGGATGTGCAGGTCGGAGCCGCAGATCGTGGTCGTGTCCACCTGGACGATCACGTCGGTGGGCTCCTGGACGACAGGATCGGGTACCTCGGCCCACTCCTTGAGCCCGGGTCCGCCATAGACGAGCGCCTTCATCGAGAGACTCCTCTCCACCGGGCGGCAGCGTCCGGTGATCCACCGCGGCCGAGCGTCATTGCGAGCCGCTGTCTGTCGATCACACTCCGGTCCAGGACGTTTGGCCCAGGACGTTCGTCCCTACTTGCGCAAGACCGCGCCTCGTCGCGGCAACCGGTCTGGCAATCGATTGCACGACCGTCGTCCGCTGTGGTTCACTCACGGACGACCTCCCGCACGACCCCGCCGGCACCGCCGCCCCGGCCGGCCGTGCCCGACCAGCCGCGACCGCCGCACCCGTCCAGAGCGGAGCCACCGATGCCCGAGCACCAGCCCACCCGGAGCGGGACGACCGGCCGCGACCCCGACCGGCTGCTGCCGGTCGACCCGCAGACCCGGGCGATCGCCCGGGACCTGTACGCCCGGGTGGCCGCTGCGCCGATCCTCAGCCCGCACGGGCACGTCCCGGCCGCTCTGCTGGTGCAGGACCAGCCGTTCGGCGACCCCGCCGAGCTGTTCGTCGTGCACGACCACTACGTGACCCGGCTGCTGCACGCCGCGGGGGTCGGCCTGGACGACCTCGGCCTGGGCAGCCGTCCGGTGCCCGCCCGCGAGGTGTGGCGGCGGCTCGCCGAGCACTGGCACCTGTTCGCCGGCACCGCCTCCGGGTACTGGATCGAGGAGGAGCTCGCCACGGTCCTGGGGATCACGACCCCGCTGTCGTCGCAGAGCGCCGACCAGGTGTTCGACGCGGTCCAGGCCTGGCTCGCCGAGCCGGGCAGCCGACCGCGAGCGCTGTTCGCGGGCTTCCGGGTCGAGGTGCTGGCCACCACGGACGACCCCCTGGACGACCTGGCCGACCACCGCCGGCTGCAGGCGGACGGCCTGCGTGTGCTGCCGACCTTCCGGCCCGACGCCTATCTCGACCCGGACGCGGACGGCTTCGTCGAGCGGATCGAGCGCCTGCTCGCCGCGACCGGCGAGCCGACGACGTTCACCGGCTACCTGGACGCCCTGAGCCGACGACGCGAGCACTTCCGCGCCGCCGGTGCCGTCTCCGCCGACCACGGCGTGGTCGAGCCCGTCGCCGTCGACCTGGACCCGTCCCGGGCGCAGCACCTGTTCGACGCGGTCCTGACCGGTACCGCGGACGCGGACGGACGGGCGACGTTCCGAGCGCACCTGCTGCTGCAGATGGCCCGGATGAGCGTCGAGGACGGGCTCGTGATGACCCTGCACGCCGGTGTGCGCCGCAACCACAGCACCGCGACGCTGCGACGGTTCGGCCCGGACACCGGCCACGACATCCCGGTACCGACCTCGTACACCGACGGGCTGCGGCCGCTGCTGGAGCGGTTCGGGCTCGACCCGCGGCTCTCGCTGATCCTGTTCACCGTGGACGAGACCGCGTTCTCCCGCGAGCTCGCGCCGCTGGCCGGCTTCTACCCGAGCGTGCGGATCGGCGCCCCCTGGTGGTTCCTGGACGCCCCGCACGCGATGGAGCGGTTCCGCGCGGCGGTCACCGAGACGGCCGGCTTCTACCGCACCTCGGGCTTCGTCGACGACACCCGTGCGTTCCTGTCCGTCCCGGCCCGGCACGACACCGCACGGCGGGCCGACGCCGGCTACCTCGCGCGGCTGGTCCGCGAGGGCCGGCTGACCCTCGCCGGGGCGGAGCGGGTCGCGGACGACCTGGTGGACGCCATCCCGCGGGCGGCGTTCCGGCTGTAGGCCGGTCGCCGGGTCAGAGCAGCGCGCGGACTGCGGTCTCGACGCCGCGCAGCTCGGCGAGCCCCTTGAGCCGGCCGATCAACGAGTAGCCGGGACTGGTGCGCCGGTGCTGGTCGTCCAGCAGCTGGTGCCCGTGGTCCGGGCGGAGCGGCAGCCGGGGTCCGCCCTCGGCGGCACGTCGGCGCTCCTCGATCACCAGCTCGCGGATCACGCCCACCATGTCGACGTCGCCGCCCAGGTGGTGCGCCTCGTGGAAGGTGCGCGGGTCCGCCTCGCGCCGGGTCGAGCGCAGGTGCGCGAAGTAGATCCGGGGCGCGAAGGTGCGCGCCATCGCGACCAGGTCGTTCTCCGGCCGCACCCCGTACGAGCCGGTGCAGAATGTGAGGCCGTTCGCGACGCTCGGGGCGGCGTCCAGCAGCCAGCGCGCGTCCGCCGCGGTCGAGACGACCCGCGGCAGGCCGAGCAGCGGGCGCGGCGGGTCGTCCGGATGGATCGCCAGGCGCACCCCGACCTCCTCGGCCACCGGCACGATCGCGCGCAGGAAATGCCCGAGGTGCGCGCGCAGCGCGTCGGCGTCCACCCCCGCGTACGAGGCGAGGGCCGTGCGCAGCGAGGCCAGGGTGTGCTTCTCCTCCGACCCCGGCAGGCCCGCGATGATCGTCTCGACCAGCTCGGTGCGGGCCGCCTCGGACATCGCGTCGTGCACCGCGCGGGCCCGGTCCCGCTCCGCGTCGGTGTACTCGGCCTCGGCCCCCGGGCGGCGCAGCAGGTGCAGGTCGAACGCCGCGAAGGCGTCCTGGTCGAACCGCAGCGCCCAGCCGCCGTCCGGCAGCTCGTACCGCAGGTCGGTGCGGGTCCAGTCCAGGATCGGCATGAAGTTGTAGCAGACGAGGTCGATCCCGCAGGCCGCCAGGTTGCGGACGGACTGCGCGTAGGTCGCCAGGTACCGGTCGCGGTCCGGGTCGCCGCGCTTGATCGACTCGTGCACCGGGATGCTCTCCACCACCGACCAGGTCAGGCCCGCGGCCTCGATCTCCGCCTTGCGGCCCGCGATCGCCTCGACCGGCCACAGCTCGCCGTTCGGGATCTCGTGCAGGGCGGTGACGATGCCGGTGGCACCGGTCTGCCGGACGTCGGCCAGGGTGATCGGGTCCGACGGCCCGAACCAGCGCCAGGTCTGCTCCATGGTGATGCGTCTCCTCGTCGGTGCGGTGCGGTGCGGGGTGGGTGCGGGAGCCGGCTCGGTCGAGGGGCCGGCGTCAGAGCTCGATACGACCCGCGGCGACGGCGGGCACCCGCCCGGCGACGGCCTGCACGAGCGCGTCGTCGTCCGCCAGGTCGTCGGCACCGACCGCGCGGAGCAGCAGCCGGACGGCATCGTCCGCGCCGCCGGTGGCCCACGCGGCGGCCAGCGTCTCGGCCGCGGGGTCGGTCGTGCCGTACCGCTGCCCGGTCCCGGCGCCGTCGGCCGGCCGGGTCGCGTTCGCCCAGCCGGCGAGCGCCAGCTCCAGCACGGGCGTCGGCCGGCGGGCGCCGCGCAGCGCCCGCAGCGGTTCGAGCCAGCGCTCGACCACCTTGAGCGACCCGTCGGACCCGATCTGGCGGAGCTGGTGCGCGATCGCCGGGTTGGCGAACCGCGCGACCAGGGTGTCGGCGTACGCGTGCGGGTCGGTCGGGGCAGCGGGCAGCGTCGGCGCGACCTCCGCGCACAGCGCCCGGACCAGCCGCTCGCCCCAGGCGGAGCGCATGGCTGCCGCCACCGTGCCCAGACCGCAGGACAGCCCGAGGTAGGCCAGCGCGGAGTGCGACCCGTTCAGCAGCCGGAGCTTCATCAGCTGGAACGGGGCGATGTCCGGCACCACCAGCGCACCGTCGACCTCCCAGGCGGGCCGCTCCGCGGCGAACGCGTCCTCCAGGACCCACTGCCGGTACTGCTCCCCCGCGACCGCCGCCGCGTCGTCCAGGCCGAGGGCGGCGGACGCCTGCGCCAGGGTCCCGGCAGTCGTCGCGGGCACGATCCGGTCCACGATGGTCTGCGGGAACGTCACCGATCCGGCGAGCCAGTCCAGCACGGCGTCCCGGTCCGTCCAGCCCGTGTGCGCGACGAAGTCCCGCACGACCTGGCCGAGCGCCCGACCGTTGCCGGCCATGTTGTCGCAGGACACCACCGAGATCGGCGCACCCTGCGCGCGGGACCGCGCCGCGAGCAGCTCGGCGAGCCGGCCGACCACGGTGCCGGCCCCCGGCTCGGTGGTCGTGGCCGCCCGCGCCAGGTCGGCGGCCACCTCCGGCCGGTGCACGTCCAGGTGGTCCGAGCCCGGCACCCGGTAGTAGCCCTTCTCGGTGATCGTCGCCGTGACGACCGCCACCGCCGGATCGGTGAGCAGCGCGAGCAGCCGGTCGCCGTCCCGGTCCAGCACCAGCGCCTCGGTGAGCGATCCCACCACCCGGGTCGCCGGGCCGTCCGGCGCCAGCTCCGTCACCGAGAACAGGCCGTCCTGCGCGCGCAGCGCGTCCGCGACCGCCGGCACCCGCGGCTCGACCGCCGCGATCCCCCACCCGGACCCCGACGCAGCCGCAGCGCCCTCGGTGTACACCGACTGGTGCGCGCGGGTGAACGCACCGAGCCCGAGGTGCACGGTGCGCGGCCGCAGCTCCCAGGGCAGGGCGCGGGGTCGCATCGCGGCAGCCACGGCGGGCAGCGTGCTGCGGCTCAGGCTGGGCATCCGGGCACCTCGTCCTCGACGGTGTCGACAGGCCGCGGCCGGCAGGGCGCGGTGCGTCGCATCGTGCCACGGATCGGGCTCGATTGGCAATCGATTGCCGACCAGGTCCGCCTCCGTGGGCCCGTACGGGCCTGCACCGTCGCGGGGCCCCGTCAGGACGCCGGCGCGGCCGTCGACTCCCGGACGACCAGCTCCGTGCCGAGCACGACCGGCGTGGACGGCGCCCCGCCCTCGACCCGGGCGAGCAGGTCGCGCACCCCCGCGGCACCGAGGTCGCCGAGCGGGCTTCGCACCGTGGTGACGGCGGGCGTGGTCAGCGCCGAACCGAAGATGTCGTCGAAGCCCAGCACGCTCAGCCGGCCCGGCACGTCGACCCCTGCTGCCCGGCACGCCTGCAGCAGCCCGATCGCCATCAGGTCGTTGAAGGCGAGCACCGCGGTGGCCCCCGAGGCGAGCACCCGGCGCACCGACGACTCGCCGCCCGCCAGCGTCGGCGCGCCCGGCCCGACCTCCACGATCGACACGCCCCGGGCCACCGCCTCGTCCAGCAGGGCCTCCCACCGCGCCCGACTCATCCAGGACGACACCGGCCCGGAGAGGTAGACGAGCGACCGGTGCCCGAGCCCGACCAGGTGGTCCAGCGCCGCCCGGATGCCCGGCCCGACCTCGGGGGCCAGCCCCGGCACACCCTCGACCAGCCGGTTCAGCAGGACCAGCGGCTTGTCGGCCGCCAGCTCCCGCACCGTCGCGTCGTCGAGCCGGGAGCCGACCAGCAGCAGCCCGTCGCAGGACACCTGCAGCCGCCGCGCGACGTCGAGCTCGGCGGCCGCCGACTCCTGCGACTCCGCCAGCACCAGCGACGACCCTGCGGCGGAGGCCACCCGCTCCGCCCCGCGGACCAGGTCGAAGTACACCGGGTTGGTGATGTCCGAGAGCACCAGCGCGAGCGTCCCCGACCGTCCGGTGGGCAGCGCCCGCGCCATGGGGTTGATCCGGTACCCGAGCTCGTCCGCGGCGGCCCGGATCCGGGCCTCGGTCTGCGCGCTCACCCGCCCGGGCTTGTGCAGCGCCCGCGAGACGGTCGACGCACTGACCCCGAGGGCGCGGGCGATGTCGTAGATCGTGGCCGGCGTCCGGCGGCGGCCGTCGACCGCGGGGGGCGCGGGTTCGGGTTCCGCCATGACTCCTCTTTCGGCAGCGAGGTCGCCCCATCCTGGCACGGCAGCGGCAGGGGACCATCGACCCTCGGCCCGGCAGGGCGGCCGACCTACAGTCGGCCCATGGCAGCGACGCCGACCATCGGGCGGCTCGACGCGGTCCACCCCGTCCGCGCCGAGCTCGGCGTGTGCGTCGCACCGCTGCGACCCACCGGCGGCTGCATGGATCGCAGCCGGGCGACGGACCTGGTCCGGACGGACTTCCACGTGCTGCTGCTGTGCTCGGGCGGCGACGCCAAGCACCAGGTCGACCTGGCGGTGCACCACCATCGACCCGGATCGCTGCTGTGGATCAAGCCGGGACAGGTGCACCGGCGTCCGCCGTCCGTGCAGGGCACCGCGGTGTGCTTCACCGACGACTTCCTCGGCCCCGGGGCCGCGCCGCGCTCGGCACCGACCTCCTGGCAGCTGGCCGGCGACGACCTGGCGGACGTCCGGGCGCATCTCGCGGTGCTGGCGGGCGAGTACGAGCGGTACGTGTTCGACCAGACCGGCAGCCACCTGAGCCACGGGGACACGATGCTCCGCCACCTGCTGGCGGCGCTGCTGCTGCGGATCGAGCAGGTGCCCGCGCTCGGGGCGGACGCCCCGCCGACACCGCACCCCGTGGCGCTGGCCTTCCTGGACCTGGTCGAACGGTCGTACGCCAGCACGCGCACCGTCGAGGAGTACGCGGCGGCGCTCGGCTACTCCGCACGCACGCTCACCCGGGCGAGCGTCGAGGCGACCGGGCTGACGCCCAAGCAGGCGATCGACGCACGGCGGGTGCTGGAGGCCCGACGGATGCTCGCCTACACCGACCTGTCGGTCGCCGCGGTCGGGCGCCGGGTGGGTTTCGAGGACCCGGCGAACTTCGGCAAGTTCTTCACCCGGGCGACCGGCAGCACTCCAGGCGGCTTCCGGCTCGGGCGGCGCGAGGGCAGCGCCGTCACCGTCTGACCGCACGGCACCGGCCGGCCGCGACGCACCCCGGTCCGTCCGGATCGCACCACGACGGGTCCCAGATCCACCACACCGCACCCCCGCGAACGGCCGGGCGCGCACGAGGCTGGACCTATCCCGTCCGGCGCGCCCCGCGCGTCGGACCCGGCCGGAGTGAGGACGAGGACGTGCCCCGAGCAGTGGTCTGCTACAAGTGGACGGTCGACGAGGCCGATCTACGGGTCGACCCGGTCAGCCGCGAGGTCGACACCGGCCGGGCGCGGTCGAGGGTCTCCGACGACGACCACCGCACCATCGAGGCGGCCCGCCGTTCGGCGGACCAGCTGGGCGGCGAGCTCGTCGGGCTGACGTTCGGGGGGCCCGGGGCTGCCGGCTCGTTCAAGGACGTGCTGGCCCGCGGTGCCGACCGGGCGGTGCTGGTCGTCGCCGAGCCGGGCGTCCGGGCCGACGGCCACGTCACGGCAGCGGTGCTGGCGGCCGAGATCACCGCGCTGGGCGAGGTCGCGCTGGTGCTGTGCTCCGAGGGCGCCTCGGACACCTGCGCGCACGAGGTCGGCCCCCGCGTCGCGCAGAGGCTGGGCTGGCCGGTGGTCACCGACGTGCGCGAGCTGCGGATCGTCGACGGCGCCGTGCACGCCGTGCGGGACCTGGGCGACGAGGCCGAGACGGTCACCTGCGACCTGCCTGCCGTCGTCACGGTGGTCCCGGAGGTCGCCGAGGCGCCGATCCCGGGGCTGCGCGCGATCATGGCCGGCGGCCGGAAGCCGTCCGAGCAGGTGCCCGTCGCGGACCTGGGGCTGGACGTGGACGCGCTCACCGCCCGGACGCAGGTGACGTCCTTCCTCGGCTACGTCGCCGAGCGGCGGCGGCGCCGGATCGACGAGGGCGCCCCGGCCGACCAGGTCGCCGCGCTGCTCGCCGCGCTGGAGCAGGACGGGGTGCTGCGATGAGCGGGGTCGTGGTCGTCAGCGAGCACCCGGCCACCGCGGCCGCACTGGTCCGCACCGCGCGCGAGCTGACGACCCCGGACGACGTGCGGGTGGTCGCCCTGGGCGGTGCCGACGTCGACGCGCTCGCTCGCACCGGCGCCACCGCGCTCGTCGTGCTCGACGGCGGGGCGGACCGCCCGGAGGCGTACGCCGGGCCGATCGCGGACCTGGTCCGGGACTGCGAGGCCGAGCTGCTGCTCGTCGGCGCGACCGTGACCGGCCAGGAGATCGCCGCACGGGTCGCGACCGAGCTGGGTGCGGCCCTGGTCAGCAGCGCGACCGGCCTGCGGCGCGCGGACGGGGCCTGGTCCGCCGACCGGGCCGTCCACGCGGGCGCCGCCGTGCAGACCGAGACCTGGACCGGGCCGGGGGTGGTGACCGTCGCCCCGTCCTGGTCCACCCCGGCCGAGCCCGACGTGCCCTGCCCGGTGCAGACCCGGCAGGTCGTGGCCGACACCCGGGTGCGGCGGGTCGGGCGCACCGTGCCGGACCGCGGCGCCACCGACCTCGCCGACGCGCCCCGGGTGGTCTGCGTCGGGATGGGGCTGGGCTCGCCCGAGGCGCTGCCGGTGGCCGAGGACCTCGCCGCCGCGCTCGGCGCCCAGCTCGCCTGCACCCGCCCGGTGGCCGAGGACCGCGGCTGGCTCGGCACCGAGCGCTACCTCGGCATCTCCGGGCTGAGCCTGCACCCGGACCTGTACCTCGGGCTCGGCGTCTCCGGCCAGGTGCAGCACAGCGTCGGCTTCCGGGACGCGAAGGTCGTCGCTGCGGTGAACTCTGACCCGGACGCCCCGATCGCCCAGGTCGCCGACTACCTGCTGGTCGGCGACCTGCACACGATCGCCCCGCTGCTCACCGCGGCCCTGCGGGCCCGGGACCGCTGAGCGGGGTGCCGGAGATGAGCACCAGCACGGGGCGGGAGAACGACGCCGACGTCATCGTGGTCGGCGCGGGTCCGGCCGGTACGGCGTGCGCCTACCGGTTGGCGCGCGCGGGTCGCACGGTGCTGCTGGTCGAGCGCGGACAGGTCGCCGGCGGGAAGAACCTCAGCGGCGGCCGGCTCTACACCGACGCGCTGGAGCTGGTCGAGCCGGGGATGACCGCGCAGGCCCCCTGGGAGCGGGCCGTGGTCCGTGAGCAGATCATGCTGCTGGACGGCGACCGGTCCCTGACCGTCGCGGTGGCCGGCGCCCCGGTCCCGGACGGCGACCGCCCGGCCTCGGTCATCGTGCTCCGGGCCGGGTTCGACGCCTGGTTCGCCGGTCGTGCCGAGGCGGCCGGCGTGCTGCTCGCCACCGGTGTGCGGGTCGACTCCCTGCTGGTCGAGCACGGCCGGGTGGTCGGCATCGAGGCCGGCGGCGATCGGCTGCGCGCCGACGTCGTGGTGGCCGCGGACGGGGTGAGCTCGCTGCTCGGGCGGGCGGCCGGGCTGGTCGACGCGCCGACGCCGCACGCCGTGGGGGTCGGGGCCAAGTTGGTCGTCGGCCTGGACCCGGCGGTGATCGAGGCGCGGTTCGGCGTCGGGCCCGGCCAGGGTGTCGCCACGCTGATGCTGGGCTGCACGGCCGGCGCGCACGGCGGCGGCTTCCTGTACACCAACGCGGCGAGCGTGTCCGTGGGCGTGGTGGTGGCGCCCGACCAGGTCGGCGCCACCGGACGCACCGTTCCCGGTCTGCTGCAGGAGCTGCGCCGGCACCCGGCCGTGCTCCCGCTGCTCGACGGCGGGGTCCCGCTGGAGTACGGCGCGCACCTGGTGCGCGAGGACGGCTGGCGCGGCGTGCCACGCCGGCTCGCCCGGGACGGCTTCCTCGTCACGGGCGAGGCGGCCGGGTTCGTGCTCAACCTGGGCTGCACGGTGCGCGGCATGGACCTGGCGCTGCTCTCCGGCATCGCGGCGGCCGAGGCGGTGCTGGCCGGCGGCGACCTCGAACCGGCCTACCGTGCGGCCCTCGACCGGGTCGGTCTGCCGGCCACCATGCGTGCCGCCCGCGGGTACGACGACCTGCTGGCCCTGCGTCGGCTCTACGCCACCTACCCCGCGCTCGGCCTCGACCTCGCGGAGTCCCTGTACACGGTCGGTTCCGGCACACCGGTGCCGCTGCGCCGGCAGGTCCGGTCGGCGATGCGCCGCCGCGGGGTGCCGCTGCGGTCCGTCCTGCACGACGGCCTGGTCGGGATGAGGGCGCTGTGAGCACCGCCGCACCGCGCCCGGGACCGGCTCCGGTCGGTGCCCTGCTCGGCCTCGACCGGTTCGAGGTGGACGAGGCCGGGCCGCACATCGTGATCGACCCGGACATCTGCGCCGTCTGCGTCGCACAGCCGTGCCTGCCGGCCTGCCCGGCGCAGCTGTACGCGCTCGACGCGGACGGCCGGATGACCTTCGACCACGCCGGCTGCCTGGAGTGCGGCACCTGCCGGATCGTCTGCGCAGCCGGCGGGATCGTCCGCTGGACCTACCCGCGCGCCGGCTACGGCGTCGAGTACCGCCAGGGGTGAGCCGCGGCCCGTCCCGGCAGCACCTCGACCGACCGAGAAGAAGGAGCACGACGATGTGGTACCTCACCGAGGAGCGCGAGGCGGTCCTCGCCACCGTCCGGGAGTTCGTCCGGACGGAGGTCGCCCCGCAGGCGCTGGAGATCGACCGGACGGACGCGTTCCCGCTGGCGCTGTTCCGACGCGCCGGGGAGCTCGGCCTGCTCGGCATCACCGTGCCGGAGGAGCTCGGCGGCCTCGGCGGCGACGAGACGACCCACGCCCTGGTCCTGGAGGAGATCGCCACCGCGATGCCGGTGCTCACCGTGGCGATGGGGGCGCACACCCTGCTCGCCGGCGGGCTGCTGCAGCTGCTGGGCACCCCCGAGCAGAAGAAGCGGTACCTGGCTCCCGCGGCCACCGGCGAGACCATCCTGGCGTGCGGCTCCACCGAGGCCGTCGGCGGCGACAACCAGGTGGAGTTCGCGACCCGCGCGGTGCGGGACGGAGACGAGTGGGTGCTGACCGGCGGCAAGGTGCTGATCTCCAACATCGGCGTGGCCGACGTCTACATCGTCGTGGCCGTCACCGCGGACCGGGTGGACCCGGTCACCAAGGCGGGGCTGAGCGCCTTCATCGTCCCCGCCGGCACCCCTGGCCTCGGGATCGGCCGGCCGGAGCACAAGCTCGGCTGGCACGGCTCCGCCACCGGGTCGATCTCGTTCTCGGGCTGCCGCATCCCGGCGGAGAACCTGCTCGGCCCGCTCGACGGCTGCCTGCCGGCGATGTTCGTCAGCGCCACCGCCGAGTTCCTGAGCTGCGGCCCGGTCAGCCTGGGCATCGCCGAGGGCGCGTACCGGATGGCGCTCGCGTACAGCCTGGAGCGCCAGCAGCAGGGTCAGTCGCTGTTCGACCGGTTCCAGGTCACCCGGCACAAGCTCGCCGGCATGTACGGCGAGATCGAGTCGCTGCGCGCGCTGGTCTACTCCACCTACGCCGAGCGGGACCGCGGCGAGACCTGCCTGGCCCAGGGCCGGCTGCTCAAGGTCAAGGGCGCTGCCGTGTCCGAGCAGGTCGCCCGGGAGGCGATCCAGCTGTTCGGCGGTGTCGGCACGATCGTCGGCACCGGCGTCGAGCGCTACTGGCGCGACGCCAAGGTCATGGCGATCGGCGGTGCCTCCGTGGAGGCGCTGACCGACGTGATCGCGGCGCTGATCAAGCGCGGCGCCGTCTGAGACCCGCACCATCCCACCGTTCAAGCCCACCGTTCAAGGAGGAACGTCATGCAGGACTACCAGGGCACGGTCGTCGCGATCACCGGGGCCGCCCACGGCATCGGCGCCGAGCTGGCCCGTCGCTTCGCGGGGGCCGGCGCCCGGCTCGCCCTCGCCGACATCGACGCCGACGCGCTCGCCGGGGTGCGCAAGGAGCTCACCGACGCGGGCGCGCAGGTGCTCGACGCGGTGTTCGACGTCCGTGACCCGCACGGCATGGACGACTTCGCCGACCGGACCTTCGCCGCCTACGGCCAGGTCGACCTGTTCTTCAACAACGCCGGCGTGATCTCGGTCGGCACGATCTGGGAGCAGCCGCTCGCCGACTGGGACTGGCTGCTCGACGTGAACGTCAAGGGCCTGGTGCACGGCATCCGGTCGTTCGTGCCGCGGATGATCACCCAGGACATCCCGTGCCGGATCGTCGACACCGCCTCGATCGCCGGCCTGCTCACCGTCGAGAACTCACCGGCCTACGTGGCCAGCAAGTTCGCGGCGCTGTCCCTGACCGAGGTGCTGGACCTGCAGCTGCAGGGCATCGGCGCGAAGGTCACCGCCCACGTGGTGTGCCCCGCGGTGGTGCAGACCGACCTGGACCACTGCCTGGAGCACCGCGACCCCGCGTCCTACGACCCGGCCGACCCGTACTACGCCTCCCAGGACTACCGGGACCGGTTCGCGGTGGTGACCCGCTCGATCCCGGCCGGCCTGCCGGTCGCGGACGCGGTGAGCACGATCGTCACCGAGCTGGAGCGAGGCACCTTCGCGATCCTCACGCACCCGGCGTACAACCCGGCGATCACCGGCCGCACCGCGATGCTCGTCTCCGGCGCCCACCCCGGCCTCGTCCAGCGTTGACCCCCGAACCTCGAACCCGCTCGATCCCTGCTCGCTGAGGAGCTCCTGCCGTGTACCCGTACGAGAAGAAGTACGACCATGTCGTGACGCTGGAGAAGGACGGCCACGTCGCGACCATCACGATGGACTGCGCCGAGAACCTCAACCGGTTCTCGGAGCAGGTCATCGACGAGCTCGGCGCCGCGCTGGACGACGTGCACTGGGACCCGCAGACCCGGGTCGCGATCCTGCGCGGCACCGGACCGATCTCCTTCGGCCCGGGCGATCTCGACATCATCAAGACGAAGCTCGCCACGAACCTCACCGCCGCGCGCGAGGTGATGGGCGAGATCGCCGCCCTGATCAAGAAGCTCAGCACGATCCCGGTGCCGGTGATCGGGCTGGCGGAGGGCGGCTGCCTCGGTGGCGGCTGCAACCTCGTGCTGTCCACGGACATCGTGGTGGCCTCCGAGCAGGCCTACTTCCACGAGCTGTTCGTCGACTACGCCCTCACCCCGGACACCGGGGGCCTCTGGGCGCTGCAGCGGCTGGTCGGCCCGATGCGGGCGAAGACGATCTGCCTGCTCGGCGAACCGGTCCCCGCCGCGGCGGCGGCCGAGCTCGGCATGGTCTACCAGGTCGCCCCGGCGGACGGTGCGTACGCCGCTGCCCGTGAGCTGGCCGAGAAGATCGCGGCCAAGTCCCCGGTCGGGGTGAACCACATCAAGCAGATCTCGAACCGCCTGCCGGACTACTCGATGGACACCTACTTCCAGATCGAGGGCGACTACCTGGCGCTCGGAGCGCTGAGCGGCGACTTCCGCGAGGCGAACCTCGCGGCCGCCGAGAAGCGCGCCCCGGTGTTCCGCGGGTACTGACCGGCCACGGGGGCGTCGTGGGTCGGCCACCCATGGCGCCCCGGTCCGGGGCCGCCGGGAGCACCTCGACGGCCAGGTAGAGTTCCCTTCATGCGAATGAGTCTCATTACCTCGGTCGTGCTGGTGGCCGCGCTCGCGGGCTGCGCCGCGACCACCTCGTCGACCGCCACGACCTCCGCCAGCGGCTCGGCCGACGGCGCCGTCACCCTCAGCAACTGCGGCTTGGAGCTCACCGTGAGCAGCCCGCCGGAGCGCGCTGTCACCCTGGAGCAGGGCGCCACGGAGCTGCTGCTCGCCCTCGACCTCGGTGACCGGATGGTCGGCACCAGCTACCTCACCGACGCCGTGGCGTCCGAGTACGCCGACGCGTACGCCGCCGTCCCGGTGCTGGCGGACCAGTACCCGACCGCCGAGCAGCTGCGCGAGGTGCAGCCGGACTTCGTGTACTCGATGCGGTCGTCCGCCTATGCCTCCGACGCCGTCGGCTCCCGCGAGGAGCTCGCCGAGCTCGGCGTGCCGGCGTACCTGTCCACCAACGACTGCGAGGACACCGACCTGATCGCGGACGAGGTCGGCTTCGACCAGATCTTCGCCGAGATCTCCGACCTCGCGACCATCTTCGACGTGCAGGACCGGGGCGACGCGCTGATCGCCGAGCAGCAGGCGGTGCTCGACCAGGTCGCCGGCTCGGCGGCCGACGCCGGCGACCTGGACGTGGTGTGGATCTACTCGACCATCAACGGTGCGCCGGTCGTCGCCGGGAACGCCGGGCTGCCGCAGACCCTGACCGAGCTCGCCGGCGCCACCAACGCCTTCGACGACCTGGACGCCCAGTGGACCGAGACCAGCTGGGACGAGATCGCGCAGCGCGACCCCGACGTCCTGGTGCTGGCGGACCTGTCCCGCGGCCTGGAGGGCGACAGCGCCCAGGACAAGATCGACTCGCTGCGCTCCGACGCGGTGACCTCCCAGCTCAGCGCGGTGCTCGCCGACCGCCTGGTGTCGATCCCCGCGACCGAGATGGACCCGTCCGTCCGGAGCATCGACGCGCTGTCCACCCTCTCGGACGCGCTGGTCGGGTACGCCGGAGCAGCGTCGTGACCGCCGGGCTCACCGACTGGTCCCGCGACCACCTGGCCGCGTGGGACCGCCAGCAGGCGGCCTACGTGAACCGCCGGGAGGACCGGTTCGCCGTGATGCTGGACGTGCTCGCCCAGACGGTGCCGTCCGGTGCGCTGGTGGTGGACCTGGCGTGCGGCCCGGGGTCCGTCTCCGCCCGGGTGCTCGACCGGTTCCCCGGCATGACCTGCCTGGCGGTCGACCACGACCCGGTGCTGGTGGAGCTCGGCCGGCACGCCCTGGCTGCGCACGGCGACCGGGTGCAGTTCGTCGAGGCCGACCTGTGGGACCCGGGCTGGACGCGGGTGCTCGGCGGACGCCGACCGCACGCGGTGCTGTCGTCCACCGCCCTGCACTGGCTGCCGGCGGACGTGCTGACCCGGGTGTACGCCGAGGCGGCCGCGCTGATCGAGCCGGACGGCGTGCTGCTGAACGCCGACCACCTGCGCCAGCGCGAGGGACGGCCGCTGTTCGAGGAGCTCAGCCGGCGCGACGACGAGGCGACCCAGCAGCGCGACCACGCCGACGGCGCGCTGACCTGGGACGCCTGGTGGTCCGACCTGGTGGCGCACCCGCACTACGCGCCGCTGGCCCCCGAGCGGGAGCGCCGGTTCGCCCAGCGGCCGCCGAACCCCGACCTCGGGCCTGCGTTCCACGTCGCCGCGCTGCGCTCCGCCGGGTTCCGCGAGGCGGGTCCGGTGTGGCAGCACCTCGATGACTACGTCCTCCTCGCGCAGCGCTGAGCGCACCGGCCCGCCGGCCGTGCTGGGGGCGGCCGGCGCGGTGCTGCTGCTCGCCGGGGTGGCGTTCGTGGCCGTGGGGGCGGGCGGCGGCGAGCTCACCTGGTCCGACGCCGCCCGCTCCCTGGCGACGCACCTCGGGCTGCCGGTCTCACCGCTGCCCACGCTGACCGACTCGGTGATCTGGCAGCTGCGCGCCCCGCGCGTGCTGCTCGCCGCGGTCGCCGGTGCCGGCCTGGCGACCTGCGGCGCGGTGCTGCAGGCCGTCACCCGCAACGCGCTCGCCGAGCCGTACCTGCTCGGGATCTCCTCCGGCGCGTCCACCGGCGCGGTGCTCGTGCTGGTGACCGGGCTCGGCTCCGGGGCGGTGTCGCTGGCCGGCGGCGCGCTGGTCGGCGGGGTCGTGGCGTTCGCCCTCGTGCTGGTGCTGCTCGGCAGCAACGCGTCCAGCACCGGCCGGCTGGTGCTCACCGGGGTGGTGGTCGGCCAGCTGTTCTCGGCGATCACCTCCCTGGTGCTGCTCGGCTGGGGCGATGCCGACTCGGCACGCGGCCTGACGTACTGGCTGGTGGGCTCGTTGGCGGCCGCCCGCTGGCCGGCGGTGCTGCTGTGCGCGGCGGTGACCGTCGTCGCGCTGGTGCTGCTCCGGGTGGTGGCGTCCGACCTGGACGCCTTCGCGTTCGGCGCCCGGACCGCCGAGTCGCTCGGCGTCCCGGTGGCCGCGGTCCGCACGCTCGCGCTGGTCGCGGCGGCGGCGGTCACCGCGGTGGTCGTCGCGAGCGTCGGTGCGATCGGCTTCGTCGGCCTGATCGTCCCGCACGCCGCGCGCGCCCTGGTCGGTCCGCTGCACCGCCGGCTGCTGCCGGTGTGCGCCGTCGGCGGCGCGGTGTTCCTGATGGTCGCCGACCTGGTCGGCCGGACGGTGCTGGCACCGCGCCAGCTGCCCGCCGGTGTGGTCACCGCCCTGCTGGGCGTGCCGGCGTTCCTGGTCGTCCTGCACCGCCGGGAGCGCGCGTGACCGGGATCGCGCCGCTCGCCGGCCTCGGCCCGGTCGAGATCACCGCGACCGGGGTGACCGTGCGGGTGCGGGGCCGGGCCGCCCCGATCCTCGCCGACACCGACCTGGTGGCACCCGCCGGCCTGGTCACCGGGGTGCTGGGCCCGAACGGCTCGGGCAAGACCACCCTGCTGCACGCGCTCGCCGGCACCGACGCACCCGACGCGGGCCTGGTGTCGCTCGGCGGTCGCCCGATCGCCGAGGTGCCGCGCCGGGACCGGGCCCGGGTGCTCGCGGTGATGGCGCAGGACGGCGCGGCGGACACCGACCTGACCGTCGCCGACGTGGTCGCGCTCGGCCGCCTCCCGCACCGCGGCCGGCTGGCACCGGCCAGCGCCGAGGACGCGGAGGTCTGCGCCCACGCGCTCGCCACCGTGGGCCTGACCGGCACCGAGCGACGGCGGTGGCGCACGCTGTCCGGCGGGGAGCGCCAGCGGGTGCACCTGGCCCGGGTGCTCGCCCAGCAGCCCGGCGTGCTGCTGCTGGACGAGCCGACCAACCACCTCGACGTGCAGCACCAGCACGAGCTGCTGGCACTGCTCGCCCGGACCGGGCTCACCGTGGTGGTCGTGCTGCACGACCTCGCGCTCGCGGCACGCTACTGCGACCGGCTGCTGGTGCTCGACGACGGCCGGGCCTGCGCCGCCGGCACACCGGTCGAGGTGCTCACGCCGGACGTGCTCCGGGACGTGTTCGGGGTGCGGGCCGAGGTGGTGCCGGCCGACGGGCGGGTGCGGGTCACGGTCCTGGGCGCCGCCGCGGGCACCGGCTGACCGGCCGACGCCGTCAGCGCGCCACCCGCACCCGCAGGGTCGCGATCTGGAACGGACGCAGCGTCAGCGTGACCGGTTCGCCGCCGGACCAGCGGCCCTGGTCGAGGTCGCGCTCGAGCAGGTCGGTCAGCCACGCCGCGGAGCACGGCACCCCGAGCCCGACCGTGACGTCCGCGCGGGCGCCCTGCGCCTCGTACAGCCGCACCACCAGGTCGCCGGACCGGTCCTCGGCGAGCTTGACCGACTCGACCAGCACGGACGGCGCGGACACCGTCACCACCGGCTCGACCTCGTGGCCGGCCGTCCCGGTCACGGTCCGCGCGGGCAGGTTCAGGCGGTAGCCGGCGGCCGAGGCGTCCAGCACGGTCGGTGCGAGGCCGATCGTGCTGCGGAACAGGTGCTCGCCCTGGTCGGCCTCGGGGTCGGGGAAGGTCGGTGCGCGGAGCAGGGACTGCCGGACCCGGGTGGTGGTGCCGCCGTCCTCGCGGGTGGACCGGGTGACGTCGTGCCCGTACATCGACGAGTTCGCGACGACTACGCCGAACCCCGGCTCGCCGACCTGCACCCAGCGGTGCGCGACCGTCTCGAACCGGGCCGCGTCCCAGGAGGTGTTCGCGTAGGTCGGGCGCAGCACGTGGCCGAACTGGGTCTCGGAGGCGAACTGGTCGGCTCGCAGGTCGACCGGGAAGGCGAGCTTGAGCAGCTTCTCCTGCTCGTGCCAGTCCACCTCGGTCTCGATCTGGAGCTCCGTGGCGCCGGCGGTCATCCGGAACCGCTGCACGATCCGCGATCCGCCGTGGGTGTGCGTCACGGTCAGCGCGTCGCCGACCACCCGGACGTCGTCGGGTGTCCGGAGCTCGACCACGGTGTTGGCGTAAGACCGGTCGATGTCCCAGGCCTCGAACAGGTTCGGCTTGTCCCGGAAGACCTGGAGCAGCGCGCCGACGTCCCCGGCCGGCACCAGGTCGCGTCCGGACCCGGAGTCCAGCAGCGAGACCAGCGCTCCGGCTGCGTCGAACCGGGCGACCAGCCGCCCGCCGTCCAGCACGAAGCCGTCGGCCACCGCGGCCGGCGTGACGGCGGCCGCACCCGCGCCGCCCGGAGCGGTCCACCCCCGCCCGCCGAGCGCCGGGACGCCCGCGACCGCCGTCGGCGCGGCGTTGAAGACGGTCGACCGGTCGCCCGCCCCGGCCAGGGCGCGCTGCGCGTCCGCGACCAGGCGATCGAGCCGCTCCTCGATCCGCGCGTAGTTCGCCTCGGCCTCGTCGTGCACCCAGGCGATCGCGGAGCCGGGCAGGATGTCGTGGAACTGCTGCAGCAGCACCGTCTGCCAGATCGCGTCGAGCTCCCGGTAGGGGTAGTCCAGCAGCCCGCGCACGGCCGCCGTCGCGCTCCACAGCTCGGCCTCCCGGAGCAGGTGCTCGCTGCGCCGGTTGCCCCGCTTGGTCCGGGCCTGCGTGGTGTAGGTGCCGCGGTGCGTCTCCAGGTACATCTCCCCGGACCACACCTCGGGGCGGCCGAGGGTCGCCTTCGCCTCGTCGAAGAACTCGGTCGGCGATCCGAGCCGGACCCGTGGCGAGCCCTCCAGGTCCCGGGTGCGGCGGGCCGCGGCGATCATCTCGCGGGTCGGGCCGCCGCCGCCGTCGTACCAGCCGAACAGCGTCATGGAGACGTTGGACGAACCCTTCTCGGCGTACTGCCGCTGCGCCTTGGCGAGGTCCGGCGCCCCGAGGTCCGACCCGTAGGTGTCGTTCGGCGGGAAGTGGGTGAACATCCGGGTGCCGTCCAGCCCCTCCCACCAGAAGGTGTGGTGCGGCATCCGGTTCGTGTCGTTCCAGGACATCTTCTGGGTCAGGAAGCTGTCCGTGCCGGCGGAGCGGGCGATCTGCGGGAACGCGGCGCTGAAGCCGAACGAGTCGGGCAGCCAGGCCTCCCGGGCGAGGGTGCCGAGCTCTCGGGCGAAGAACCCCTGCCCCTGGACGAACTGCCGGACCAGCGCCTCGCCGCCCGGCATGTTGGTGTCGCTCTCGACCCACATGCCGCCGACCGGGACGAACCGGCCCTCGGCCACCCGCTCGCGGATCCGGGCGAACAGCTCGGGGTAGTGCTCCTGCACCCAGGCGAGCTGCTGGGCGCTGGAGCACGCGAAGGTGAACTCCGGGTCCGCGTCCATCAGGTCCAGCACGTTGGAGAACGTCCGGGCGCACTTGCGCACCGTCTCGCGGGTGGGCCAGAGCCAGGCGGAGTCCAGGTGGGCGTGGCCGACCGCCACGATGGTGTGCGCCGAGGCGTACGCCGGCGCGTCCAGCACCTCGGCGAGCGTCCCGCGCGCGGCCGGCACGCTCGCCGCGACGCCCTGCGGGTCCAGCGCGTCGCACATCCGTTCCAGCGCACGCAGGATCTCGGACCGGCGCGGCAGGGTCGGCTCCAGCTCGTGCATCAGCCCGCTGAGCGCGGCGACGTCGGCGATCAGCGCGTCGACCGCGAGGTCCCGCTCGACCAGCACCACCTCGCCCAGCCGGTAGATCGGCTCGGTGCCGGCGGTCTCCTTGCTGCCCAGCAGCGCGATGCCGGTGCTCGGGCGCGGCATGAACGTGCCCGGCAGCGCCGCGGCCATCCCGGCGGCCGGCGAGGGCGGCGCCGAGGTGAAGAAGTGCTGCAGCATGTTGGGGTTGGACGCCGCCTCGACGTAGAGGTCGACCACCTCTCCGCCGATCTCGACGACGTGGTTGAACGGCTCGACGCCCTTCACGATCCTGCCGTCCGGCCGGTAGACCAGACCCTCCGCCTGGAACGCCGGCATCAGCGGGGAGAACCCCAGGTCGACGAACGCCTGCACCACGGTGCCCGGTCCGCCCCAGCCGGCCGGCACCCGGCCGGTGAGGTGGAACCAGGTCGTCCCCCACGGCCTGCTCCACGGCTGGCCGCTCGCGAACGGCACGAACTCCTGGCGCACGGCCTCGGCGAACGGGACGGGCTCGTCCGGCACCTCCCACGCGGTGATGCCGATCGGGGCCCGTCGTCGGAACAGCGCAGGCACGAGGTGGTCACGGACGACGCGGGAGACGCGCTGCTCAACCTGGACGACGTTGTCGATCATGCGGGGAGCGTAGCAGGAAAAGTTCCACGTGGAACTTTTTGTGGTTGGTAGCCTGCGACCGGCCCTGACGAGGAGGCGGAGCATGTCGCGGACCGAACGCACCGAGCCGGCGGAGAGCACCGACCCGCCCACGACCTCCCGGCCGCGCGGCCGGTACCCCAAGGGCATCCTGCGCCGGCAGCAGATCCTGGACCGCACGATCGAGGTGTTCGCCGAGCTCGGGTTCGAGGGCACCAGCCTGCGGGCGATCGGCGAGGCGATCGGCGTGAGCCACGCGGCGCTGCGCCGGTACTTCGACACCCGGGAAGAGCTCTTCCTCGAGGTGCTCCGGGAGAAGGACCGCCAAGCGCTCGCCGACGCGCGCGAGGGCGACGTCGCGTCCACCGACTTCGCCGCACACCTGGACGCCTACGCCCGGCGCACCCCCGGCCTGATGGCGCTGCGGCACAGCATGGTCGCGCGCGCCCTGGAGCCGGACAACGAGTACTCCCGAGACTTCTTCGTCGACCGCTACCGCTCGCTGCGCCAGGAGGCAGCCCTCATCCTCGAGGTCGCCCGTGCCCGCGGCACCGTGCGGGACGACGTGCCGCTGGACGTCGCCGCCTCGCTGGTGATCGCGGCCCTGGACGGCCTGTCGACCCAGTGGCTGCTCGATCCCCGGGTGGACATGCACGCGGGCGTGGCCCTGCTGGAGCGGCTGCTCGGCACCGACTGACCCGATCGCACCGGTCAGCAGCAAAAAGTTCCACTCGGAACTTTCTGGTGCTACGTTGGCGCCTGCCCGGGCACAGCCGCCCCGGATCCTCGTGCGGAGAGAAGTCGACGTGGACGCCTCGAACCCCACCCCTGTACGCACCACCGGCCCCGCGGTCAGCACCCCCGCGGCGCCGACCTCCCGCTACGCCCAGATCGCCATCCCGCTCGGCATCCTCGGGTTCGCGATCGCCCTCGTCCCGCCCCTGGTCGTCACGATCGCGCTGCGCCTGCGCGAGCTGGACCTGGACCACGCGGCGACGAACCTCGGCATCATCCTCGGCGTCGGCGCGTTCTTCTCGCTGCTGTCCAACCCGCTCGCCGGGCGGTTCTCGGACCGCACCACCAGCCGGTTCGGCATGCGCAAGCCGTGGATCTACTCCGGCGCCGCGCTCGGCTACGCCGGCATCGTGCTGATCGCCGTCGCGCCGAACGTGCCGGTCGTGCTGATCGGCTGGGCCGTCGCGCAGACCGGCCTGAACTTCGCGCTGGCCGCCCTGGTCGCCATGCTCCCGGACCAGGTCGGGCCCGATCGTCGCGGCCGGACCGCCTCCCTGATCAGCCTCGCCCAGAACGTCGGCGGCGTGGCCGCCACCTTCCTGGTCCAGCTGTTCCCGTCCGGCAGCGTCCAGTACCTGGTGCCCAGCCTGGTCGGTGTCGTGCTGATGGTCGCGGTGATCGCACCGGTCAAGGACCGGGTCCGCACCGAGCGCCCCACCGAGGCGTTCGGCCTGCGCTCGATCCTCGGGTCGTTCGTGTTCAACCCGCGCCGGTACCCGGACCTCGGCTGGGCGTGGCTGACCCGGTTCTTCCTCACCACCACGCAGTTCACCGCGACCAGCTACCTGACCTACTTCCTGATCGCCCAGTTCGACGTCTCCGACGAGGCCGCGCCCACGCTGGTCTTCGAGGCGACCCTCGCCAACGCGGTCGGCATCGTGCTGGTCGCCCCGCTGCTCGGCTGGCTCTCCGACCGGCTGCGTCGCCGCAAGCCGTTCGTGATCATCTCCTCCGCCATGGCGATCGTCGGCCTGAGCGTGATCGCCCTGGCGCCGACCATCCAGGTCGTCTTCCTCGGCCAGCTCCTGCTCGGTGCGGGGATGGGCGCGTTCTACGCCGTCGAGCTGGCGCTGATCACCGACGTGCTGCCCAGCGCCGAGACCGCCGGCAAGGACCTCGGCGTCGCCAACCTCGCGCAGTCGCTGCCGCAGTCCCTGATCCCGGTCGCGGCACCCGGCCTGATCGCCGCGTTCGGCTATCCCGGGCTGTTCCTCACCGGCGCCCTGTTCGGGGTGTTCGGCGCGGTCAGCGTCACCCGGGTCAAGCAGGTCCGCTGACCATCGAGACCGGCCGGGCGAGAGCGCACGGCTCCCGTCCGGCCTCAGCACGGAAGGACACCATGGCACCCGCCCGCTCCACCGTCCCGTCCGCCGACCCCGCCTGGTGGCGGCAGGCCGCGATCTACCAGGTCTACCCGCGCAGCTTCGCCGACGGCGACGGCGACGGCATCGGCGACCTCACCGGCGTGCTCGCGCACGTCGACCACCTCGCGTCCCTGCACGTCGACGCGGTCTGGTTCAGCCCGTTCTACCCGTCGGCGCTGGCCGACGGCGGCTACGACGTCGACGACTACCGCGCCGTCGACCCGACCATCGGCACGCTGGAGCAGTTCGACCAGGTGACCCGTGCGCTGCACGCGCGCGGCATCCGGGTGGTCGTCGACATCGTGCCCAACCACAGCTCGGACCGGCACGCCTGGTTCCGGGCCGCCCTCGCCGCAGGCCCCGGCTCCCCCGAACGGACCCGCTACCTGTTCCGCGACGGCGCCGGCCCGTCCGGCGACCTGCCGCCGAACGACTGGCAGTCCCTGTTCGGCGGCCCCGCCTGGACCCGGGTCACCGAGCCGGACGGCACGCCCGGCCAGTGGTACCTGCACCTGTTCACCCGCCACCAGCCCGACTGGGACTGGACCAGCCCCGACGTCCGCGCGGACTTCCTGACCACGCTGCGGTTCTGGGCCGACCGTGGCGTCGACGGCTTCCGGGTCGACATCGCGATGGGACTCGCCAAGGACCTCAGCGAGCCGTACGCCCCGTGGACCGACCTCGCCGACGGGCTGGGCGGCGGCACCTCCACCGTCTTCCCCGCCGGGCAGCACCCGCTGTTCGACCGGGACGAGCTCACCGAGATCTACGCCGGGTGGCGCGCGGTGTTCGACAGCTACCAGCCGCCGCTGTTCGCGGTCGCCGAGGCCTGGGTGCCGCCGGACCGCCGCCCGCGGTACGCCAGCCCGCGCGCCCTGGGCCAGGCGTTCAGCGTCGATCTGCTCACCGCGCCCTGGGACGCCGCGGCCTTCGCCCGGACCATCCGGACGAACCTCGACCTCGCGCAGCAGTCCGCCAGCACCAGCACCTGGGTGCTGTCCAACCACGACGTGGTGCGGCACGTCACGCGGTACGCCGGGGACCAGACCGGACGGGTCGACCTCACCGCCGGTGCCGGCACGGACCTCGACCTGACCCGCGGGCTCGCGCGCGCCCGGGCCGCCGCGCTGCTCGTCGCCGCCCTGCCCGGCAGCCTCTACGTCTACCAGGGCGAGGAGCTCGGCCTGCCCGAGGTCACCGGGCTGCCCGCCGAGGCCGCCGAGGACCCGTGGTCCCGGATCGAGGACGGCGTCGTCGTCGCCGGCCGGGACGGCTGCCGGGTGCCGCTGCCGTGGACCACGCGGCGACCGGCCTTCGGGTTCAGCACCGCGGCCGCGCACCTCCCGCAGCCGGACTGGTTCGCCGGCTGCTCCGTCGAGGCGCAGGAGGACGACCCGACCTCGATCCTGACGCTCTACCGCACCGCCCTGCGCACCCGGCGGGCGCTGCAGACCGAGGAGCGGGCGGCCTGGCTCGACCTGGGTCCGCAGGTGGTCGCGTTCGTCCGGCCGAACGGCTGGCTGTCGGTGACGAACTTCGGCCCCGACCCGCTCCCGCTCCCCGCCGGCGAGGTCGTTCTGCGCAGCGACCGGGCGGCGGCGGGCGACCCGCTGCCCACCGACAGCACCGCCTGGCTGCTCGCGCCGCGGGACTGAGGCGGACCGGCCCACCGGCCCGGCTCAGCCGAGCGAGACCACGTACCCGTCCGCGTCCGCCTGGAGCGCGGCGAACCCGCGAGCGACCGCCTCGGCCGCGTAGGTGCTCGCACCGGCGAAGCCGGGCTCCTCGTCGGCGTACTCGACCCGCGCGTCCGCGCCCGGCCAGACCACGGCGACGACGTTCTCGGTGGGCTCGGCCAGCTGCGCACCGAGCACCAGGAAGCTGCGGTCCAGGTTGGCCGCCGCGACCAGGTCGAGGGTCGAGACCGTGTCCGGCCCGACCCCGACGATCACGTCCGCGCCGGACGCGAGCGCGCCGTCGGTCGCGGCCGCCAGGTCGTCGGTCGCGACGGTCAGCTCGGCCCCGCCGGCCGACGCGGCGTCGCGCAGCACGGCGACCACGGTGTCGATCTCGGCGGCGGTCGCCGGGTCGGTCGAGGTCGGCGCGAGCACCATGATCGACAGCCCGGCCAGGTCCGCCGACCCGGTGACGTCGGACGGCGCGACGGTCGCACCAGGTGCGGCGCTCACCGCCATGCTCGGGGCCGCGGCGGACGACGAGGCGTCGGCGGAGACTGTGCTGCCGGTGGTGCCGGCGGTGCCGGCGGTCGAGGCGGCGGCGGTCGAGGCGGTCGCGGTCGGGGCGCTGGACGACGCGGCGCAGCCGCCCAGGACGGACGCGAGCAGCAGGGCCGCGGCGCAGCAGACGGGATGACGCATGGCTCCAAGGGGGTGCGCCGGTGCCCCGGGACCGGTCGGGTCCCGGGGCACCCGCGGGGGGTCAGGCCTGCCGGCGCAGGCGGGATCGGGCGACCAGCAGGCTGCCCGCGGTCAGCAGCAGGACCGCCAGGACGATCGCGGCGACCGACAGCACGCCACCCGTCGTCGCCAGCACGCTCGACGTCGACCCGCTGGCGGTCGACGCGCTCGTCGTGCCCGACGTGCCCGCGGTGCTCGACGTGCCCGCGGCGGACACCTCGCTGGTGGTCGCGGTCACCGTGAAGGCGGCCTCGACGGTCGTCCCGTCGGCGCGCGTGACGACCAGCGTGTGCTCACCGGCCTCGAACGTGCTCGGCACGGTCCACGAGATCGACACCGCGCCGTCGGTGGCGGTGAACGCACCGAGCGACACCGGGTCGGAGTGCACCTCGGCGGTGAGCTCCTCGCCGTCCGCGAAGCCGGTCCCGGTCACCGTGAGCGTGCTGCCCTGGGCGACCGTGCTGGCCGAGAGGGTCAGCACCGGCGCCTCGACCACCGTCACGGTGCGCGTCGCGGTCGCGACGTTGCCGGCGGCGTCGGTCACCGAGTAGGTCAGCTCGTAGCTGCCCACCGTGGCGGTGTCGACGGCACCGGTCACCTGCACGGCGGACGTCAGGTCGCCGTCCACCGCATCGGTGGCCGTCACGCCGGTCAGCGCGTCGAAGGTCGACCCAAGCGTGACGTCACCCGAGGCGGGCACCGTCAGCTCCGGCGCGGTGACGTCGTCGCGGACGAGGGTGACCTCGTCGACGACGCTGTTCACCGGCTCGTCGCTGCCGTTCGCCTCGCTGCGCAGCGTGGTGATCGTGATCGAGTCGGCGGTCACCTCGATGTTCGAGTAGTTGCGCACCTTCTCCTGGTTGATCACCGACGCGTACCAGGCCTCGGGCATCGTCACGTCGTAGTACTTCGAGCCGCTCGAGGAGTTCGCGGTGATGTACAGCACCTCGCCCTCCGCGGCCGAGACCTCGCTCTGGCCCGCGACCTCGGTCGCGTCGGCGAGCTCGCCGTCCTTGACCAGGTAGCTGCGGGTGTAGGCGTGGTCGTGGCCCTGCAGCACCAGGTCGAACCCGAGGTCGGAGATCGTGGTCGGCAGCGCGTCGCGCAGACCCTGGATGTCCGAGTCGCTGACGTGCTTGGCCACCGAGTAGATCGAGTGGTGGAAGGCCAGCACCTTCCAGCTCGCCTCGTCGCCGTGCTCGGCCACGACCTCGTTCATGAACTCGATGTGACTGGCGTAGTCGCTGCTGTTGGAGTTCAGCACGACGAACAGGACGTCCTTGTAGATGAACCAGTAGTCGCCGCCCGAGGACGTCGTCGAGGTCGCCGCACCCGCGGTGCTGTCCAGGTTCGGCACCGTGTAGTGCTGCTCGTACGCCTTGGACCCGACGTCGTGGTTGCCGATCATCGGCACCAGTGCGAGGTCGGACAGCGCGGACGGCTCGAGGAACGCGTCGTACTCCGCCTCGTCCGCGGCGCTGTCGACCTGGTCGCCGGCCGAGAACAGGAGCTCGGTGTCCGGGTAGGTCTCCAGCGCGACGTCGAGCGTGTCCGCCCAGCCCTCCCCGTCGCTGGTGGTGCTGCCCGAGGCGCCGATCTGCGGGTCCCCGAAGAACAGGAAGCTGTAGTCGCCGGAGAACGACTGGGTGCGGATGGTGTGCACCTCGGACCAGCCGCCCTCGTCCGACCCGACCCGGTACGCGTACAGGGTGCTCTCCGACAGTCCGGTGATCGTCGCGCTGCGGTCGTACTCGCCGCTCGTGGTCTTCGCACCGGTCGCCGCCACCGTCGTCACGCCCGAGGTGGGCAGGTCACCGCTGTCGGTCGCCACGCCGTACTGCACCTGCTGCACGGTGTCCGCGTCCGTGTACCAGGTGATGCTGCGGCTGGACTCGTCCGAGCCGACGGTCTGCACGATGTCGTCGTGCGAGTCGCCGGTGCTGGCGTCCACCGGCACCAGGCTCTCGAAGTCGAAGTAGATGTCCGAGCTGGTCGTGCGGTCCTGGTACAGCGCGACCGCGATGGTGTTCTCGCCCTCGACCAGCGCGGACGCCGAGATCGTGAACGTCGACGTCACCGGGTCGCCGCCGCTGTTGCCCGCGTACATCAGGTTCTGCGAGGACGTCGCCGCCTCGACCTTGTCGTCCACGTAGCCGGCGACCTTCACCCCGTTGACGAACACCTGGACGGCATCGTCGTAGGTGATCGTCGCCTCGAGCTCGCCGATCGCGGCCAGCTGCTCGGAGTCCAGGGTGATCTCGGTGCGGAAGTGGAACGTCGGCACGTCCGTGCTGGTGCCGGAGATGTACTGGCTGAGCAGCGTCGTCACCGGGAAGCTGTCCCCGAGCCCGGTCGCCTTGCCGTTCTTCGCGCCGAACGCGCCGAGCCCGGTCTTCCAGGACGCGTCGTCGAACGACGTGGTCGTCCAGCTCAGGCGGTCGTCGGAGCCGGCGGACGGGTCGGTGTCGTCGTCGGAGTAGCTCCAGGTGGTCGACGCGGTGTCGATCAGCGAGTCCGGCAGCGTCGCAGCTGCGGCGGGACCGGCGACCAGCGCGCCGGAGACGGCCGCCGAGGCCGCGAGCGCCCCGGCGACGAGGAGGGCGAGCGGCGAACGCACCGCCAGTGGTCTGCGTGACATGCGGGGTTGGGCTCCCAGGTCGAGGGTCGGAACCCGGTCAAGCTAGGGCTGCCTCATGGCCGCGCGATGAATGCGGGGAGCATCGTGGTGAACAGTGCACGAACCGCACATACGCGGCACTCCGGACATCCAGGGCGGGGCCGCGCGGGGCCGGCGCGCGGCCGGCGCGCGGCCGGCGCGCGGCCGGCGCCCTGGTCGGCCTGGCGGTGGCCTGCAGGCCCGTGGGCCGTGCGTCAGACCAGCGCCGCCGCCCGGCCGAGCACGTCACGTGGGCCGCCGACCCCGGCTGGTTCTCGGATTTCTCCGCCACGGTGCCCCGCCGGGCTGCCCTTCTCCTCCTGGTACAAGCGGGCCCGCCGCCACACCCCGGCCGGCCCGGGTGCGATCGTCGGCATCGAGCTGGCGGACGGGGCACCGGCCGGGCGGGCGTTCGTCGGCGCCCTACGGCTGCACGCGCACGCCGCGAACATCGGCGACGTGCGGTCGCTGGCCATCCATCCCGCCACCACCACGCACGTGCAGATCGGCCCAGCGGCGCAGCGGGCGGCCGGCATCTCCCCCGGGTTCGTCCGGCCGTCCGTCAGGATCGAGGATCTGGCGGACACCCTCGCGGACCTCGACGGCGGGCTCACCGACGTCACCGGTGTGCGGGTCGGCCACGCCCAGCGGATCGGCGAAGGCTGGCTCACCGGCGTGACGGTCGTGCTGCCGCCACCCGGCAGCCTCGGTGCGATCGAGGTCCGCAGCGCCGCCCCGGCGACCCGGGAGACCGACGCCCCGGCCGTCGGATCGGTCCGCCCGCTCACCGGCGGCAGCGCGTTCGGGCTCGTCGCCGCCGACGGGGTGGCCTGGTGGTGCGCGGACCAGGGGCTCGGGCTGCGGGTCGGGCCCGCCGCGGTCGTTCCCCTGGTCACCTCCGCAGCGGTGTACGAACTCTGGCGCGGCAACGACTGGTCCGCCGTGCCGAACGGCGTCCTCAGCCGCGAGGCCGCGCAGTCCCCGATCGGTGCACCGCGGCACCGTGGGGGCGGCACCGGCGCCACCATCGACGACGAGCGCGCCAAGGGCGGTGTCGGGACCGCGTCGCTGGTCGTCGCCGCACCCCGCCCGGGATCGCCCGCGCCGCTGAACACCACCCTCGTGGTCGTGGCGACCGACGCCGCCCTCGACCACGGCGAGCTGACCCTGAGCGCCGCCGCCGGCCACACCGGGCTCGCCCGGATGCTCGACCCCGTGCACACCCTCGCGGACAGCGACGCGGTGATCGCCGTCCAGACCGCGCTGGCGCACGTGGTGGCGGCAACCGTGCTGGACGCGGTGCGCTCCGCCAAACCGGTGACCACGCCGGCCGTCCACCTGACCCGGCTGGACGCCTGACCGCAGCACGGGATCGCGACCTGGGTGTCGGCCCTCACCCCGCCCGGGCCCGACGCCTGCCGGCGGGAACCCACAACCCCGCGTCTAGGCTCCGCACGATCCCCGCGACCCAGGGCCTGCCCGGGTTCGTCGCCAGGATCGACCCACGGACGATCGCCGTTCGACAGGCGTGGCACCGGGTGCGGGCCCGTCGGCCGGCCAGGGTCCGGCGGACGCGTTCGGTTGTGTCGTCGACCTGCGGCGGGCAGAGGCGATCCGGAGCAGCGACGGCGCGGGACGGGAGGACCTCTGGATCGAGAAGTTGTTCCTCGACAGCCCCCTGTCCGTCCGGCCGGCGACAGCGTGCACCCACGCTACCGATCCCCGGAGGGGCCCCGATGAGCAGCATCGAGCCAGTCAGGTCTGGTCACGTCGTGATCGGCGTCGACACCCACAGGCATGTCCACGTCGCCGCGGCGATGGACACGATCGGTGGGATCGTCGGCACGCTGACCATCCCCACCGACACCGGCGGCTTCCAACAGCTCGCGGACTGGGCGGCCACGTTCGGGCGGGTGCTCGCGTTCGGGATCGAGGGCAGTGGTTCCTACGGTGCGACGCTGGCCTCATCCCTGCGCCGCTCGGGCCACAAGATCGTCGAGGCCGGCCGCCCAGATCGCCGACTTCGGCGGATGAACGGCAAGTCCGACACCTTGGACGCCGAGAACGCGGCCCGGGCGGTGCTTGCCGGTCTTGCGACCGCTACCCCGAAGAGCGCCGACGGGGCCGCCGAGATGATCCGGCAGCTGAAGATCGCCCACGACCAGGCCATCGAGCAGCGCTCAGCGACCATGGTCACGATGAAGGCGATGCTCGTGCACGCACCAGACGAGCTGCGCCGCGAGGCTGCCCGCAAGACCCAGATCACCCTCGCCCGGCACCTGGCCGCCCTGCGCCCTCGGGCCCTGCAGACCCCCGAAGACGCACTGCGGCACACTCTGCGGGCGCTGGCTCGCCGGTGGCAGCACCTGGACACCGAGGCCAACGACCTCACCGCGATGATCGCCGAGCTCGTCCAAGCCAGCGCCCCGCAGCTGCTGGAGTCGTTCGGCATCGGCGTCGACACCGCAGCAGAGATCCTGCTCGTCGTCGGCGACAACCCCGAACGGATCCACTCCGAGGCCGCGCTGGCCAAGCTCGCCGGGATCAGCCCCGTGCCCACCGGATCAGGCATGACCTCTGGGCGGCACCGCATCAACCATGGCGGGCACCGTCAGCTCAATGCGGCGATCTACCGCACCGTCATCGTCCGCATGCGCTTCCACCAGCCGACCATCGACTACGTCGCACGCCGCACCACCGAGGGCAAGACCAAACGCGAGATCATCCGCTGCCTCAAGCGCTACGTCATCCGCGAGGTCTACCACCTGCTCAGACCATCCCCGAGAACGACCCTGGCACGGAGTTGACATCTATAGGAGCGTCAACGCAATGGCCGAGTCGACGATCGGGTTGTTCAAGACCGAGCTGATCCGCCGGCGCGGTCCCTGGCGGACCCTGGACGACGTCGAGATCGCGACCCTGGAGTGGGTCGACCGGTTCGGGCAACCGCCGCCTGCACACCGAACTCGGCGACATCCCACCCGCCGAGCACGAGGGGAGGTTCTACGCTACGCAACAGGGCCACGAAGCCCCGGTCGGAATCACATGACCAGAGCCTCCACCAGACCCAGGATGCTTCTATGTCGTGTCAAGCCGCTGACGCGAGCACCGCAGGTGCGGGGTGCGCCGCGGCCAGGGTTCGGAAGATCTGACGGCCGACGTAGCGCTTGAGGCAGCGTCTGATCTCCTTGGTGGTCTTGCCCTCGGCGAGTCGGCGCTCGATGTAGGTGCGGGTGCTCGGGTCGGTGCGCATCCGTGTCAGCACGATCGTGTTCAGCGCCCGGTTGAGCTGGCGGTCTCCGCCTCGGTTCAGCCTGTGCCTGATCGTGTTGCCCGAGGACGCCGGGATCGGCGCGGTGCCCGCGATCTGCGCGAAAGCGGCCTCGGTGCGGATCCGGCCGGGGTGGGACCACACGGTCAAGACAACGGCCGCTGTGATCGCTCCGACTCCGTGCAGCTCGAGCAGCTCGGGCGCTTCGACCGCGATCAGGCTCGTGATGGTGGCGCGGTTCTCGGCCAGCTCTTCGTCGAGCACCTGAACTCGCTTGGCCAGCCGAACGGCCTCGGCTCGCGCAGTGGTGACACCGATTGGCTCGTCGCGGCGGCGCCAGCTGGCGATCGTGGCGACTTGCTGCGAGGTCAGCGCCTTGCGCGCGTCGACTCCCAGGTCGTGGCTGCGCACCAGCGCTGTCAGCGCGTTGATGCTGCGGACCCGCTCGACGTTGAGGTGGTCGCGGGCCACGGTCAGCACCCGAAGTGCCGTGTGTGCTTGGCCCGCGCGGCGGTCACGCAACATCGTCAACGGGACCACCAGGATCGACCGCGCGGCGAGGACGGCATCGAGGGCGTCGGTCTTGCCGCGGCCGCGCTCGCGACGCGGCGTGGGCGCCTCGACGACCCGGTAGCCGGCATCCTCGAGGACGTCGCCCAGCAGGGCGCCGTAGGACCCGGTTCCTTCCGCGGCGACCAGCACCGAGTCGATGTCGCCTTCGGTGCGCCGCCCGATCCAGTCCCGCGCCCGGCGCAGGCCGGCAGACGTCGTCGGGAAGGTCGCCTGGTCGAGCAGCGCGCCGCTGGACGCGGCGACGATGGCGTAGCTGTGCGTCGCCGCGTGGGTGTCGACCCCGACGACGCATCTGTAGAAGTCGGCCACGGTGACAGGCAAACTGGACATGCGATGCTCCTTCTCAGCTGTTCGGGTTGGACGTCGTCGCCGGCGTCAGCCCGGGTGAGAAGTCACGACGAGGCGGGCCTGTAATGAGCCACGCCAACGGGACGGTAATCCCGGCGGTGGACATGCTTCTGATCAAGCCATCGTCGTAGGCCAGGGTCGGCGCCGGCACCCCGTGCCCGCTGGACAGATCCCGGGCATGACACCCCGAAGGGGTCAGGCGATTCAGGAGTCACAACGTGCACCGGGTGACCGGCGCCAACCCTGCCAGCCAGCCCCAGGCCAGCCGCCACGAAGACTTACAGGCGGTTCAATGGCCAAGCCAGACACGGCGTGGTGAGCGCGCACGAGCCGAATCGCCCCGCATGCGCCCACCACGCCGTCACTCCGGAGTCCGGTCGCCGCCGGGCCGCACTATGCTTCTACTGCCGGCGCCGCCTGTGTGCGCTTGAATCTCCGGTTCCGCAGCACCAGGGCCGTGACGCAGATCGCGAACAGCACCCCGAGCTCGACGCTGAGGAGGTAGACGTACGCCTTCCAGTTGGCGACGGTCGAGGCGATCGTCGTCGCGTTGGCCTCTTCGTAGAGGATGTTGTGCGCCGTGCGCTGCAGGTAGTAGATGTCCGCATCCGTGTCGGCGCTCACGCTCAGCAGGTCGATCGTCAGCCAGGAGTCCGTCCCGGCACGCAGTGCCGCGTCGATCGACTTGGTCGTCTCACCGGACGTCATGTCGGTGAGCGTCTTCCCGCGGAATCCCCACTCATTGCGCAACACCTCGGTGAGCAGGGCTTCGCTCGTCGGAACATAGGTGTCACCGATGAAGTTCATCGAAGACATCAGCGCGGTGGCTCCTCCGTCCTTGACCGCTGCCTCGAATGGCTTGAGGTAGATCTCCCGAATCGCCTGCTCGTTACTGTAGGTGTGCAGATTGGAGCTCCGGTTGGTCTCCTGGTCGTTGAGCGCGAAGTGCTTGATGTAGACGATCAGGCCCTTCTCTCGCGCCCCCTGGACCTCGGAGGCCGCCATCGCTCCGGCCAGGTAGGAGTCCTCTGAGTAGTACTCGAAGTTGCGGCCGGAATATGCCGAGCGGTGCGTGTTCATCGCCGGCGCGTACCACCCTGTGATGCCGAGGTCATGCGCCTGGTCGGCCATCTGACTGCCGAACTCGCTGGCGAGGTCTACGTTGAAGGTCGCTGCCAGCAGCGGGATGCAGGGATAGCCGACCCCGTTGATGTCCGAGTTGTACAGGCTCGAGATGCCGAGCGGACCGTCGGAGTCCATGGTGCGGACGGTGCCGATCGATTCCAGCGCCGGTGACGTGTATGTGGCGTCGGTGACTAGCGACTGCAGCTCCTCGAGCGTGAGCTGGGAGACCAGCTCGCTCCACCGCTCGTCGTCGTACGACGCGCCGACCAGGTCGTCCAGGGTAAGGTCGCCGTCGACGGCATAGTCCTCCCCTTCGACATACTCCTCAGTCACTGCCTCGTCATAGGCCTCGTCGTAGGCGCTGGGGTCGTCCTCGAACGCGGTCGAGACCACCTCGCTGCTGACCGACGCCATCGCGGAGTCGTAGTTGGCGAAGCCGTCCTGGCGCGACAGGTACTCGCCGCGGGCCGCGTCGTCGAACTGGTTGGACGCCGCCTGGTCGTCCGTCGACCGCTTGTCGTCGCCGGAGAAGAAGTGCTGCTCGGCGAGTTGCGCGGTGACCGTGCCCTGCACGGTGTGCACATCGCTGCGCAGGGAGAACTCGTAGTCGCCCTCGTCGAGCAGGTACGACCCGGTGGTCCCGTCGCCGTTGTCGTGGCTGGAGTCGTAGGAGGCGATGTCCTCCATCGACACCTCGACCGACACCGTCTGGGACTCGCCCGGCTGCAGCTCGTCGGTCTTGGCGTAGCCCACCAGCGACACCGCGGCCTTCTCCACCCCGTTCGCTGCGTCGTACTCCGTGTACGGGACCGTGACGTACAGCTCGACGACGTCCTTGCCCGCGACGTCACCGGTGTTTGTCACCTCGACGTCCACGCTGTAGGTGCCGGTCGGGTCGAGGCTGTCCCCGTCGGACAGGCCACCGGCGATGGTCCGTTCGAAGGTCGTGTAAGACAGGCCGTATCCGAACGGGTAGGCGACGATCGAGTCGTAGTCGTTGCCGTAGTCGAAGGTTTCGCCCGTCGACGTGGTGGTGACCACGGCCTGCTCGGCGTAGGCGGTCTCGTACCACTTGTAGCCGACGTAGATGCCCTCGACGTAGTCGACGTACGCGCTGTCGTCGGAGTTGGTGGCCTGCTGGTCGCCGTAGTTCTCGTTGGCCGGGGCGCTGTCGTTGTCGTACACCCACGTGTCCGGCAGCTTGGCCGACGGGTTCACGGCACCCGTGAGGATCTCGCCCAGCGCCGCGAAACCGTACGGACCGGGCAGCCCGGCCCAGACCGCCGCGTCGACGCCGTACTCGTCGAGGAAGCCCAGCTCCATCGCGTTCGCGCTGTTGATGACGACGACCAGGTTGTCGAACGTCTCGCTCGCTTCCTGAAGCAGAGCGCGCTCGTTGGTGCTCAGCTGCAGGTAGTCGGCCCCGTCGACGACGCCGTAGTCGGTCAGGTCGGTGCCTTCACCGCCGGTGCGTCCCAGCACCACAACAGCGGTGTCGGAGTACTCCTTCATGCTCGCGAAGGACGCCGTCCCCTGGTACGAGTCGATCGAGACCTCGTCGATGGAGAAGGTCGCCGAGCTGAACCCGACCCCCTTGTCCTCCGCCGACTGGACGTCGTAGACCCCCTCGTCGACAGGCGCGCTGTTCACCTCGATGCCGGCCGCCTCCAGCGAGGACAGCACGTCGATGGCGTCCGAGGCCGAGACACTGCCTGACCCGGCTCCGGAGTACAACGGGTTGTACCCGTAGTACCCGAGCAGATTGACCTTCGTGCTGCCCGACGAGGTGTCCAGCGGCAGCGAGTCGCCGTCGTTGCGGAGCAGGACCATGCCCTCCTCCGCGATGGTCGCTGCCAGGTCCTTCCAGTCGGCCTCCGTCGTCGTGACGCTCGCATCGCCCTTCTGGCTCGTGCTGAAGACGTTGTTCAGCGAACCGGTGTAGTAGTTCGCGAGCGCGTTGGCTGCGACAATCGCTCCCACCAACACGACTGCGACACCGCCCACGGTCCCGTTGAAGAAGCGGCGGTGCGTGAAGACCACCGCTCGCCGGCGGTTGCGCAGGGTTCGCAGCAGAAACAGCACCGCGACGACGAGGACGATCGCCCCGATCACGCCCACGCCGATCCGGGCGTACAGCACGAACTGGTCGGCCGAGGTCTCCGTGCTCTCGTCGGTCAGCGTGGAGGACAACTCGGAGTTGTCCGGCTGACCGAACCGGGACCAGTCAACGCCAGAATCGTCTGACTCCTCGGTCGCGGCGCTCGACGCGTCGTCGGTCGAACTGGTCGATGCGTCGTCGGTCGCTGTCAGCACCGTCACGACCTGCGACTGCGCCGGGAGCGCCTCGGCGGACAGCGCCGTGCCGCCCACCAGGATCAGCCCTGCAGCGAGCGTAACCAAGAACGCCGCTGCGAGGCTGAGTGCCGTCCTGCGGACGGCTCCCTCACCATGTCTCATGATCTTCGATACTCCTTTGTATACGACGTGCCGCCGTGCCGGCGACCCGGTTCTGCACTGGACCGCGGTCCAGGGACCACGGGGTTCTCGATGTCAGCACCGCACCGATCAGGCGCCACGGTCGGGAGAATCCCCGGCTTGCTTGCGCATCACGACGAACTTCATCGTCGGGAACAGGATCACGACCTGGATCCCAATATTGAGCAGGTTCGCGACGTAAGGCGCCCAGCCACCGACGATCGCTGTCAGCGGGGCGATGACCAGGGTCGGGACATACAGGCAGATGACGTAGACGATGACGACCGCGACGACGTAAAGCGCGATGGCTGGTGCCAGCCTGTTGTCGGCCCGAAAGACCAGCTTACGTTGGACGATGAAGTTCACTGTCTGCGCCGTCCCATAGGCGAGAAGGAAGGCCAGAAACGCGGCCAGGCCCCCGTTGTCCACCGAGTAGTCGAACGGCCCCCAGCGGAGGTTGACGTCCGCCCACCGGGCGAACAGCACCGTGGTGCACACGAACAGCACCGCGAAGTTCGTGATAGTGGCGATATTGGCCAGCAGGTTGAACATGATGAACTCGTAGGCGTCCGGGTGCTTCGCCCGAAATCGAGCGACGTGATGGAGGAGCCCGGTGGGCCGGTGGGCGTCCGGCACGTCCTCGATCATGCGTCGCCCCCGGCGGTCAGCTCGAGCTCCAGCAGGTCGACGGACCCGGTGCCGCGGTAGGTCAGATAGAGGGCCGTGGGCCCGTCCGCCGCCCGAGCTGCTGCCCCCGTCGTCGTCCAGGTCCGGTCGGTCACCGTGCACACGATGCGAGCGACCACCTGCTCACCGGCTGGGTCAGTGCTGACGACGACCTGCCCCGAGGCCGTTCCACGGACCGTCACCGCGACCCGAGACAGGTCGCGCAGGTCGAAGTACTTGTAGCCGGCGGTCGCCCCGTCGCGCAGGTTGGCGACGTACTGCCGTGCGTCAGGCGCGTCGTCTCTCTCGTCCTGGGTGAGGTATGGGTGGGCAGCTAGGTGGCGGCGAGCGCCGCGCACGTCATAGCGAGCCGTGCCCTGCGCGGACCACAGGGCGCACGCGATCCGCGCCTCATAGCGGCCAGATCCGCGCAGCGGCCCGCCGTTCAGTCCGCAGCTGGTCATCTCGGCCTGCTCGAAGGCACCGTCCGGCCGCCGGGTCAGGCGCTCGGCACACGCCTGGCGAGCGTACGAGCTGCGGTTCGTCTGCCGGTGGTAGAAGACGTAGAAGCTGTCGCCCAGCTGCAGCAGCCCGCCGTGGGTGTTGCCGGTGTAACCCGCGGCGTGCGCCTCGTCCGGGTGCCCGGCGAGCCCGATGTCACCGTTGCTGACCAGCGTCCCGCCGAACCGGAACCCTCCGGTAGGGCGGTCGCTGACCGCCCAGCACAGCTCGTGGTTCAGTCGGGAGGAGTAGACGAATACGTAGCGTCCGTCCACCTTCCGGATCGAGCTAGCCTCGAAGAACTCGTGGCCCGGGAAGGACCCCTCGCCCTCCTTCGGGAACAGCAGGGTCTCCGCGGTGCGGATCGTGACCATGTCGGGTTCGAGCTCCAGCACGTACCCGCCCTCGGACCGCAGCCGGCGCCCCCCTGTGGCGACGGCTGGCACCGGGGTGGCGAAGCCGGAGTAGAGGTACACGCGCCCGTCGTCGTCCACCAGGACTCCCGGGTCGAACGGGAGCGAGTCACCGGCCCGGCGCCCCCAGGTCGTGCCGTCCGGGTGCCGCACGTGCCCGAGGAACTCGAATGGCCCCACCGGCGAGTCGGCGACGGCGACGCCCATGACCCCCATGAAGTCGAACGCGTAGTACAGGTAGAAGCGGCCGTCGGCACCGCGCGCCAGGTCAGGCGCGAAGAGCAGACGCAGCCCGAACCGGTTCTTCGGGTCCTGCCGTTTGCGGTAGATCACACCCTCGTACCGCCAGTTGCCCAGGTCGTCCACCGGCGCCGACCAGCACACGTAGTCGTTCACGCAGAACAGCGGTGCGCCGAACCGGTCGTGAGAGCCGTAGACGTAGACCCGGCCGTCGATCACGTAAGGCTCGGCGTCCGGGACGTACTCCGGCCCAGGCAGGTACGGGTTGACCGCCTGCGCCGGGGCCGCACGCGGGACCGTGTCCGCCGGCGTCGTCGCCGCACAGCTCGGTACTGGATTCACTGCTGCTCCTCGTCGAAATCGGACGTCGGAACCCGAGACTGGCCGCCCGTCGTTGCGCGAGGGGTCCCGTCGCACGAGCGGCCCTCTTCTCGCACGATCGAGCGGCCCGGCCGACCGCGGGTTGAAGCGCGGCACCCACTCCTGCAGCATGTGCGTACCGTCAGCGCTGAGAGGAGGCTCCGCGGGTGATCCGGGTCGCAGTGGTCGAGGACGACCCCGACGACGCACGTCGGCTGACCGACTTTGTGCAGCGCTACTCCGACGAGTCGCACCAGCCACTGCAGGTCACGACGTACTCGGACGGCGAGGACCTCGTGACTGGCTACCGGGCTGGGTTCGACATCGTCCTGATGGACGTCGAGATGGCTGGGATGGACGGTCTCACCGCTGCGGCCCACATCCGTCGGATCGACCAGGCCGTCGTCATCGTCTTCATCACGAACATGGCGCAGTACGCGATCCACGGCTACACCGTCGACGCGCTCGACTACGTGCTCAAGCCGATCGCCTACTTCGCGTTCAGCCAGCGGCTGCGCCGGGCCGTCGCACGGGTCCGCCGCCGCGAGGACCGGTTCCTGGTCATCAACGCTCGCGGCACGGTGAACCGGGTCCCGGTCTCGTCGGTGCTGTGGATCGAGAGCAGGCGGCACCGGCTGATCTACCACACGACGGACGGCCGCCACGAGTCGACGACCAGGTCGATGAAGCAGGTAGAGGAGGAGCTACGCACCGAACACTTCTTCCGGTGCAACAAGTGCTACCTGGTGAACCTAGGGGTGACGAAGGGGCTCGAGCACGGGTACGCGGTCCTGACCGACGGCACCCGGGTCGCAGTGAGCCAGTCGAAGCAGCGCGACTTCCTGCGCGCGCTGACCGGCTACGCCGGCGAGGCCGTCCGATGACCGCGCCACCGGGATGAGCGGGACCGTCGACGTCGTCAGCGGCGTCCCGGACATCCCCAAGCTCTGCACAGCCGGCGCCGAGTGGCTGTTCTGCGTGCTGTACGTCGTGCTGTGCCGACGCCGCGCACCCACACCCGCCGAGCGGTGGGTGCTCGCCGCCGGGCTCGCCGCGCTCGCCGCTGTCCAGGTCACCATCGGCGCCGTCCCGGTAGCGCTGTGGCTGCCCGGGATGGGCGTCGCCGTCGCGATCATGTTCCTGGTGCTGCAACGGTGCTGCGGGACCTCCGCCACGACGACGACCCTGCTGCTGGCCAAGGCGTTCCTGCTCGCCGAGCTCACCGCGTCGCTCGAGTGGCAGCTCTACTTCTACATGTCGACGTCGCTCGGCTCGATCACCTCGCTGGGGCTCCAGCTCGGCTTCGTCGTCGTGGTGTACAGCGCCGCGACGGCCCTGGTCCTCGCACTGGAGTGGCCACAGGACGTCGTGCACCTGGGCATCACCGCCAAGGAGCTGCGGACCCCCGCCGCCATCGCCGTGGCGACTTTCGCGTTGAGCAACCTCAGCTACGTCTCACCGACCACACCGTTCTCCAGCCAGGTCGGCACCGAGGTGTTCAACATCAGGACGCTGGTCGGGGCCGGGGGCGTCGCACTGCTGTACGCCTACCAGAACCAGCTCTTCGAAGGACGGGCGAAGGCAGAGGTCGATGCGATCCGCGGGATCCTGCGCACGCAGTACGCGCAGTACCAGCAGTCCAAAGAGAGCATCGCGATCATCAACCACAAGCACCACGACCTCAAACACCAGCTCGCCGTGCTCCGCGGCGCCAGCAGCCCGGCCCAGCGCGAGCGCTACCTGGACGAGATCGAGCAGGGGATCCGCGACTACGAGGTCCGGTTCGAGACCGGCAACGCGGTGCTCGACACGGTGCTGACCACCAAGGGCCTGGCCTGCGTGCGACGCGGAATCGAGCTCACCTGCGTCGCCGACGGCTCGCTGCTCGGCACCGTCACCGAGATGGACATCTGCACGATCTTCGGCAACGCGCTCGACAACGCCATCGAGCACGCCGAGACGATCTCCGACAGCGCAAAGCGACTGGTGCACGTCTCGGTCTCGCAGTTCAACGGCTTCGTCCTCGTCCGGGTCGAGAACTACACCGAAGGCACCCCGGTGCTGCGTTTCCACGACGGGCTGCCGGTCACCACCAAGGCGGACCACGCGTATCACGGGTTCGGTCTGAAGAGCGTCCGACACGTCGCAACCAAGTACGGCGGCTCGGTCAGCGTGCAGGTCACAGAAGGCTGGTTCGAGCTGACGGTCATGCTCGGCGCGTGACGACGGTGCGAGTAGGAGCGCCGCTCCGGCGCACCGGGCGTTTGTGCGACAACGCCGGGGGCCGTGCGACGGCTGCACCGACGCCGCCGGGGCCACGCGATGCTGCCGGGAGCCCTTCAGCGTCGAACAGGAGAGGGCCGCGGGACCGGCGACGGCAGCGGCCGACCGGACACCACCATGACACCCGTGCTCACCATCGTCGTCCCCGCATACAACGCGCAGGAGTACCTGGCCCGCGCACTCGACTCGGTCGTCGGACCGGAGCCCGAAATCGAGGTGCTGGTCGTCGACGACGGGTCGACCGACGGCACTGCAAGCCTCGCACACGAGTACGTCGAGCGGTTCCCCCGCACGGTCCGGCTGCTGAGCCAGCCGAACGGCGGGCACGGCGGCGCGATCAATACGGCGCTCGCCCAGGCTCGCGGGCAGTACGTGAAGGTCCTGGACGCCGACGACCGGATCGACCGCACGGCGCTGACGCGGACCGTGGCCACGCTGCGCGGACTGATCGACGACGGCCGTGAAGTCGACCTGCTAGTGACCAACTTCGTCTACGACAAGGTCGGCCGACGCACCAAGACCGCGGTCCGGTTCGGCGGGGCGCTGCCGGCCGACCAGCTGCTCACCTGGTCCCAGACCCGGCCGTTCGCCAAACGGCAGTATCTGATGATGCACGCCCTGATCTACCGCATCAAGGTGCTGCGCGACGCCCGGCTGCGGCTGCCTGAGCACACGTTCTACGTCGACAACCTGTACGCGCTGGTGCCGCTGCACCACGTGCGCACGCTCTACTACCTCGACGTCGACCTGTACCACTACTTCATCGGGCGGGCCGACCAATCCGTGCACGAGTCTGTAATGATGCGGCGGCTAGACCAGCAGTTGCGAGTGAACTGGCTGATGCTGGAGCATATCTCGCGCACGACAGTCATCGACACCCGCCTGCACGCGTACCGCTTGCACTACGCCGAGATCATCTGCGCCGTGTCATCCATCCTCCTGGTCCGGCTGGGCACACCGGAGGCGCTCGCCGAGAAGGATCGGCTGTGGTCCCGGCTGCGGGCCACTGACCCCCAGCTTTACCGGCGGGTGCGCTGGTCCACGCTCGGACAGCTCGCCAATCTCCCCGGTCCTGCGGGACGCCGGGTGTCGATACTGGCCTACCGCGTCGCGCGCAGGGCCATCGGGTTCAACTGACCTGCCCTACGGCTTGGTTATCAGATCGGGTCTGGTGGTTCGGCTTCTCCAGGGAGAAGGTTCGAACCATGCCGAAGCCGTATCCACCGGAGTTCCGCGCCAGAGCGGTCGCGCTCGTGCGGGCCGGCAAACCCGCCAGCACGGTCGCCGGAGACCTCGCGATCAGCGCGAGCTGCTTGCAGAACTGGCTGCGTCAGGACCGCATCGACCGCGGCGAGATCGAGGGGGTCCCGCGCGCGGGCCGAGAGCGCGGACCTACGCCGAGCGAAAGCCCGCATCCGCGAGCTGGAACGCGAGGTCGAGATCCTGCACGTCGCATCGAACCTGCTCGGGCAGCAGGCGCCGCACCCCAAAGGATCCACCCGGTGATCGACACCCTCGTCGCCACCGGGCACCCGGTCCTGACCTGCTGCCGTGTCCTGGGAGTCAGCAAGCCCGGCTACGACCGCTACCGCAACCGCGCCACGTCCCAGACCCAGCTACGCCGCCAGTGGCTCACTGGGCTCATCCGGGAGGTCCATGTCGCCTCGCGCGGCACCTACGGCTAACGGCGCGTGCACGCCGAGCTGACCATGGCGATGGACGTGACGGTCTCCTCCCGACTGGTGTTCACTCTCATGCACCATGCCGGGATCTACGGGCTGCCGGGCCCCGCCAGGGTCAAGCGGCTGCGCGGTGTCGTCACGGCCGGTGACCTGGTCAACCGCAAGTTCCACCGGGTCCGCCCGAACGAGCTGTGGGTCACCGACATCACCGAGCACCCCACCCCTTGGATCCCAGCCCACGAGGGCAAGCTCTACTGCTGCTGCGTCCTGGACGCCTTCACCCCGCTTGATCATCGGCTGGTCGATCGACTCCACCCAGGACACCCGCCTGGTCATCAGCGCCCTCGACATGGCCATCAGCAACCGCGACCCCGCCCCGGGAGGGATCGTGCACGCCGACCACGGGACCCAGTTCACCTCCTGGGCATTCGGGGACCGGATCCGTCGGGCCGGGCTCATGCCCTCGTTCGGGTCCGTTGGTGACGGCCTGGACAACGCG
This sequence comes from Cellulomonas sp., assembly GCA_036404115.1. GTDB lineage: Bacteria > Actinomycetota > Actinomycetes > Actinomycetales > Cellulomonadaceae > Cellulomonas. Next base: position 31,182 of record DASWPG010000041.1, on the reverse strand, counting down.
ATGATGGAATCGTTCTAGTCCTCGATGCAGATCGAGCTGCTCAACCGGCAACGCTGGAACACCCGAGTCGAGCTCGCGAACGCGATCTTCGAGTACATCGAGATCTTCCACAACCGCCGCCGGCACTCGAGCCTGGGCTACCTCAGCCCGATCGAGTTCGAGCTACGCTCCGAACTGCCACCCATCCCGGCCTGACCACCACACCCACAGTGGCAACCAAGCCGTAGGGCAGGTCAATCCGTACAGCAGACCCGTCGTCCCGCTGAGTGGTGAAGTTGATCGACACCGTGCGGGTCAGCTCGTTGATCATGCCGTGAGCAGCTGAGGGGCGTCCACCTCCTTCGTGGTCAGAGCGGTCATGGTCGTGAGCTGGGTCATGGAGCGTTCGGACAGGCAGCGCCGGTCGGTGGCGGCCCACTCGTCGCGGGCCCCGACCAGCACGGCGCCGGCCAGGCGCAGGAGCGCAGCGGCGTTCGGGAAGACCCCGACGACGTCGGTGCGGCGCTTGACCTCCTTGTTCAGCCGCTCCAGCGGGTTGGTCGACCAGATCTTCTTCCAGCGGCTGGCCGGGCCGGGCGAGGAGCTGCATCTATCCAGATCCGTCGCCGGGCGCACCCTCGGCGGTGCGGGACCCCTCTGTCGGCGGGACCGGGGTGTCGAGCGCGGTGCGCAGATGCGCGAGGGCCTGTTCTACCGCACCGATGTCGCGGACCGTGCGGGCGAGATCGGTCATCACCGTGGCGCGGTGCTGTTCGATCCGCTCGAGCAATGCGCGGGAAGAGCCCGTCTCGCGGGCATCGACGATCGCGAACGAGAGGTCGACGAACGGCATCCCGGTCGCGAGCAGGCCGCGGATGAGGGTCACCCACTCCCGGTCGAACTCGTCGAATCGCCTGACTGGCGGGGGTCTGTCGCCGGGCAGGCGGTGCAGGATCCCGCCGTGCTCCAGCAGCTCGATCAGGGCGAGGTCGGTCCGGGTGGCCAGCGCGAGCTCGGTCGCGCTCATCAGCCTGACGGAGCGACGGTGGTGCGGTCCGGACTGTTGCGGGATCTGGTCGGCAGCCATAGGAAAAGAGTGCGGGACGGGCGCCGGCGTGGCACCCGTCAACGGTGCCCTGCTCCCGGTGCAACATCCGCCATGACGGCAAGCATAGTATGCCATTATGCCTACTCACGGTTGACACAAGGGATGTCACTCCATAGCGTGACGAGTGCATCGGCCGCAGCGACCGCGCAGCGGCACGGGGCTGGACAGCCGGGCTCTCCCGAGAGGACATCACGATGAGCTCTTCCCCAACCCCCCGCAGGCGGGTGCCGATCCGCACGGCGCTGTTCGCCGCATCCGGGATCGCCCTCGCGGCGGGCCTGACGGCGACGATGTCCGCCTGGACCGACCAGGCGACCATCACCGCCGACGTCACCTCTGGCACGTTCGACCTGACGCTGGACGACGCGCAGACCGTCACCCTCGGCGACGTCGGCGAGATCCTCGACCCGGGCGACGAGGTGACCGACTCGTATGCGATGGTGAACTCCTCGTCGGCGTCCGCGACGGTCGACCTCGATGTGGCCGGGTTCACCGGCGCCACGACTGGCGCCTGGAACCTGGCGGTCAGCGTGGACGGCACCGAGGTGTACTCGGGCGACCCGACGACCGCGGTTGCGAGCATCGACCTCACGGCCGACGGCACGCTCACCCTCGACCCGGCAGGCACCGCGCAGGTCGCGGTCACGCTGACGCTGGTGGACTCCACCACCGCACCCCAGGACGAGGCCATCGCCCCGGTACTCACCTTCACCGCCGTCCAGGTCCAGGCCTGAGCGTCGTAGCCGATGACGAGTGTCACGGGGTCGAGTGTCCCGACGGGTGATTCCGGCTTCGTGACGGCTGCGCGGCACGCGCGCCCACGCCGCCGCACGGCCCGGCTCCCCCGGGCGCGCCGGGCCGTGCGGCTGCTGTCCGGGCTGCTCGCGGTTGCCGTGGCGCTGGTCGCCGTCGCCGTGATGACCGGCGTGCTGCAGGTCGCCACGGTGACCAGCGCGTCCATGATCCCCGCCCTCGGCGTCGGCGACCTGGTCGTCAGCCGCCCGATCGCCGCCCGCGACGCACAGGTCGGTGATGTCGTGACCCTGATCCGCCCCGACGGCGCCCAGGTCACGCACCGGGTCACCGCCACGACCTGCGACGGCGCAGACTGCCTGATCACGCTGCGCGGCGACGCGAACGCCCTGACCGACCCCGAACCGTACCCGGTGCGCGAGGTCGGCATCCTGGTGGCGCGGGTCCCGGTGCTCGGCGGCCTGCTCGCCGCCGTCGGCCGACCGCCGGCACGAACCCTGTTGATCGTGGCGCTCGTGCTGGCGGCCATGGCATCCCTGCTGCCACGCCGGGCCCGGCGACCACAATGACGGCCGCGTACGCGGCGGACGACGGGTCCGGCCTCGCGGTCCAGGTGGACGCGGGCGGGTCGACCGTCCGGCTGCTCGACCTCGTCCCCGGCAGCACCCGCTCGGGCACTGCGACCGTCACCACGACCGATGTCACCCAGGTGCACCTGTGGGCGACCGCCGAGACCTCTGTGACGGGCGACGGCCTGCAGGTCTCCGTCGAGCTGTGCCGGACGTCGTGGCAGGACGAGGTGTGCCCGACCGGCGCCCTCGCCGTCCCGCTGGACGGCACCACGCTCGATGCTGGCACGATGCGACCGGACGAGAACTGGCAAGTGCGCATCGTGGCGACCCTGCCCCTCGACGCCGGCAACGCCACGCGGTCGAGCTCAACCAGCGCCACCGTCCGTCTCAGCACCTCCGGGGAGTCCGGGGAGGGAGGGACAGACGGTGACGTCCTCGCCCTGACCGGGGCCGACGCCCTCGCGGTGCTCGTCGCCGTCGGGCTCGTCATCATCGGTGCCGTGGTCCGCCGCCTGGCCGCGCATCTCGCGCGTCGCGCGCTGGGCCGCTGAGCGCCCGCTCAGGGGCCGGTTGCTCACGCACCCGCGACGCGGGCCACCAGCGCATGCGCGCCCTGCGCCGACCACCGGCCGAACCGCCGCTCTGCATTCAGCAGCACCCGCACGCGCGACGGAGTGCAGCCGTCGTCGAGCCAGTCGCGGACGAGCTCGACCAGAACCGGCTCGTCGGACCCGGCCTCCCGGTGGACGTCGCCCAGGCCGGCCGGCACCGAGCGCGCCGCGACCCGGGCCGTCGGCGGCCGGACGTCCTGGCCTGGCCGCACCACCCGTTCCGCGAGCGACAGCGGCACGACCGGCCCGAACACCGCCCCCTCGGCGAACCAGGCCCCGCTCCGCGCGGCGAGCACGAGGCGCGCGAGATCGTCCACCCCGTCCACGGTGGACAGGATCGCCCGGCGCTGCGCGAGGGCCACCACCGCAGTCGCTCGTGCCGCTGCGTCGGCGGACGGGGCACCGTCGAGGGCGGGTCCCGTCAGCGCGGGGTCGACGACCACGTCGTGGAACAGCCGGGTGTCCAGCCGGTCGGGGTCCGGCTCGCCGATGCCGAGGCCGGCCAGCGCCCATCGCACACCGTGCCCGGCCAGCATCGCGATGACCGCCTGCGCTACCGGCGCTTCGAGCTCCGGCCGTGCGTGCAGCCGGACACCCAGCGCCGGACCGCCCCCGTCGTGCGGCCACGCCGAGTCCAGCAGCGCGACCGTCGCTTCGTCCCGGAGGGCAGCGGTGTCTAGGTCCACCCAGACGACACCGACCGCGTCCCGCACCGGTGCCGACCAGTCACGGATCGCCGCACCGAGCTGCGGCAGCACCCATGTCACCTGCGGGGCGCCCAGGCGGGCCGCGCGGCGCTGCGTGCTCGCCTGCACATGCAGGGCGCGCACCCGGCCGGACCGGATGCTCAGTACCGGCTCGACGAAGAGGTGCCGGCCCGGATCGACCCTCGCCGCCGCGGCCGCCTGCACGCGCGCGAGCAAGTCCGGCCCAGCCTTGCCGTACGCCACGCGCACGGCGAGGCTGGGCGGGTGCCGCACCTCGGCGGCAGCCAGCGCGCGGTGCAGGCCGTCCGTCGCGGCGCGGACCGCTCGCTGCGCGCACCGCTCCAGGTCAGCGCCGGTGCCCGACGCACAGGACAGCAGCGTCACCACGAAGCTGCCCAGTTCGTCCACGAACACGTCGCCACCGGCCCCCCTCTCCCCCGCAGACGTCGCGCCCAGGGCCTCCGCCACCGCCAGGTGCGCACGCAGTGCCACCTCGCGGCCACGGGCACGGCCCAGCAGGTCGATGTCCGTGACTCGCACCGCGAGCAGGCCGACCGGGGTGCGTGGTTCCCGGGCCAGGAGGGACCGCAACGACGGGACGCGTGGCAGTCCGGTGCTCGGGTCCACCAGTCGGTCGGCCGCCGCCTCGGCGTCGCGGCGAGCTTCGAGCTCCGCTGGCACTCGCTGGCCGGGCACCGTCCGGCCGCGCAGGATCCGCAGGAGCGCACGCCTGGTCGTCGGCTGCACAGGTTCTCCGCTCTCGGCCGTCCGGACACCTGCTGTCGCAGGGGTGTCAGATTCACTCGAAAGCATGGAAGCGGATACTCGAATCTGTCAACTGGTAATTGCCACTATGGCCGCGATTGATGTCCAGCACTGTCAGCGGCGAGGCTGTGAGGCCGCCTGGCGCCTGTCCGGTCCAGGGGGAGCCAACGACCAGCCGACCCGGTGGGCGCGCGACGACCCGGGGCATGCGAGAAAGTGTGGCCGCGATGAGTGAACCGTCGCCGAACGTCGCCGATGCCGACCAGCCGCGGGCGCTCTGGTCACTCGTGGAGTCGCACCTCGAACGACTGTCGATCACGGAGCGGTCCTTCGCCCGCACCGCGGGGTTCAAGCACCAGACGCTCAACGCCTGGAAGCATCGGGACCTGCGTCGCCTGCCGCACCGGGAGTCGCTGGACCAGCTCGCGACGGCGCTCGGACTGCCCTACGTCGAGGTGCTGTCCGCCGCGCTGGGCGACGCCGGTTACCTGGACGACGTGGCCGATCTCGGCGGGGCGGACCCCACGACCGGGCTGAGCGACGGCTCCCGGCGCGTCGTCCTCGAGCTGATCCGGCTACTGCACGTCCAGGACGACCTCGCTCCGTGAGCCGCTGACCCTCGTGCCTGCGACACCCGATGGGCGCGCAGGTCCAGCACGCCGACCGGGTCGGGCCCGTGCTGCGTCCGCGGCACTCGCAGACGCTCGGCCCACCCGCCGGGTGCGCTGCCGTCGCCGGGTGCGGCCGAACAGCGACGCGCACCTCGCATCGATCCGGACGGGCGCACCGGTCGGCTCCTGGACCGCCGGGTCCGAGACGGTCCCGACGCCGATGCTCCCGCGTCCGTGCCAGGTCGGTGCGCGCACTGTGCCTCCTTCGCCGTGCGCTTGCCCGCACAGCGTGGACCGCTACGCCGCGACGACCCTGGCCACCCACCGGCTTGTGCCGCGCACGTCGCAAGTCCGCCGGGCTCCTCCGTCAGCACCGCGTCTCGCAGCGCGTCCGGTGACAGGCCACTGTCCCGCCGCGACGCCGGGATCATCGCCCCCCGGCGCCGGGATGTGGCAGCCGACCTTCCGCCCGTACCGCTGCGGATCGCGGCCCGTCGTGGCACCCTGCCGCCGTCAGCCACCGCACCAGCAGCCGGTCCCGGACCGCCGTGAGGTCCGCACCGGTCAGCCCCGCCGCAGGCTGCGGCATCGTCAGCCGGCTGCTGCCCGGCACGCAGTGGGCCGGCCTGCACTCACACCTGTTCCGGAAGACGTTGGCGACGACGATCGCCGAGGTCACCGGTGACGCACAGGCGGCCGCCGACCAGCTCGACCACGCGTCGGTCGCGACGACGAAGCGGTCGTACATCAAGCGGCGCACGGTGCTGCCGGACCACCGCCGAGAGCTCTCTGCCCTGGCTCCGTCCGCCCCGATCCTGACGCCTTCTTCGTGACTTCTGATGACCCGGAACGCGAAGACCCCCTCCGATCCGCGTCTCCGCAGATCAGAGGGGGTCTCGACGGGCAGAACTGCACCCTGCGCGGTAGCGGTGGGATTTGAACCCACGGTGGACTTTCACCCACACACGCTTTCGAGGCGTGCTCCTTAGGCCGCTCGGACACGCTACCTCGGCACGGAACACTACCGGATGTCGGCCGGTGCTCCGACACCGGTCGTGGGACGTAGCGTGGTCTCGTGACGCAGCTCCCCGTGCCCGATCCCGCAGCACCTCGCCCGAACCCGGGCACCCTGGACCAGGTCGCGGACCTGCTGCGCGGCCGCCGGATCACGGTGCTGACCGGGGCCGGGCTGTCCACCGACTCCGGCATCCCGGACTACCGCGGCCCGGACTCGCCGCCGCGCACGCCGATGACCTACCAGCAGTTCGTCGGAGACGAGGCGTTCCGCCGGCACTACTGGGCCCGCAACCACGTCGGCTGGCGCTACGTGCACCGCACTCACCCGAACGCGGGGCACCGCGCGCTGGCCACGCTGGAGGCGCACGGCGCGGTGGTCGGCGTGATCACGCAGAACGTGGACCTGCTGCACGAGCAGGCGGGGTCGCACCGGGTGATCGACCTGCACGGCCGGTATGACCGGGTGATCTGCCTGCGCTGCGGCGTCGTGGTCTCCCGGCAGGAGCTCGCCGACCGCCTGGAGGCGCTGAACCCCGGCTTCATCGAGTCCGTCGGGGCCGTGGGGGACATCGAGATCGCGCCGGACGCGGACGCGGTCATCGAGCAGACCTCGCACTTCGTGGTGGCGGACTGCTGGCAGCCCGACCCGGACGGCGGCGACGAGCCGTGCGGCGGGATGCTCAAGCCGGAGATCGTCTACTTCGGCGAGACCGTGCCGGCCCCGCGGGTCGCCGCGGCGTACACGCTGGTGGACGAGGGCGAGGCGCTGCTGGTGGCCGGCTCGTCGCTGACCGTGCAGTCCGGGCTGCGGTTCGTCCGGCACGCCGCCGCGGCGAGCAAGCCGATCGTGATCCTCAACCGGGGCGCCACCCGGGGCGACCCGCTGGCGACGCTCACCCTGGACGCCGGCGCCTCCGAGACGCTCACGGCACTGGCCGAGCGGCTGTAGCGGGACCCGCGATCCGCGCGGACGCACCCCTGCCGCCTCGCGGCCCGCGCCGAGCCGAGCGGCCCGCACCGATCCCCGCGCGCCGTCAGCGGCCGCGGCGCCCGGCGAAGAACTCCCGCAGGACGTCCCCGCACTCCTGCTCGCGCACCCCGCCGACCACCTCGACCCGGTGGTTCAGCCGGGAGTCGCGCACCACGTCCCACTGCGACCCGCACGCGCCGGCCTTCGGGTCCCAGGCGCCGAGCACCAGCCTGGGGACCCGGGCGAGCACGGTCGCGCCCGCGCACATCAGGCACGGCTCCAGCGTGACGACCAGCGTGCAGTCGTCCAGCCGCCACCGCCCGAGCGCCACGGACGCGGCCCGCAGCGCCAGCACCTCGGCGTGCGCGGTCGGGTCACCGTCCGCCTCGCGCCGGTTGCGTCCCGCACCGACCACCGCGCCGTCCGGCCCGAGCACCACCGCCCCCACCGGCACGTCGCCGGTCGCCGCGCAGCCGGCCGCCTCGGTCAGGGCGAGCCCCATCGCCGTGCCGTCCCCGCTCCGCTCGAACACCCCCCCATCCTCCCCCACCCACCCACGCGCCCACGCGCACCGGACACGCCAGGTGCACAGTCAGCGGGTGCGCACCTGGCGTGTCCCGTGCACACCTGCGGGCGGAGCGGCGGGGCGGGGCGGGGCCGGTGGCGGCGGGGCGGCGCGGCGGGGGACCTCGGGCTGCCCCGGGGGCGGTCCGTGCACGGTAGGTTGGGGCCATGCGCCTGCACGTCGCCGACCACCCGCTCGTCTCCCACAAGCTGTCGGTGCTCCGGAACAAGGACACCTCGTCGCCGACGTTCCGCAAGCTGGTCGACGAGCTGGTGACGCTGCTCGCCTACGAGGCCACCCGTGAGGTGCGCACCGAGCCGATCGACATCGAGACCCCGGTCGCGCCGACCACCGGCGTGCGGATCTCCGAGCCGCTGCCGCTGGTGGTGCCGATCCTGCGCGCCGGCCTCGGGATGCTCGACGGCATGACCCGCCTGATGCCGACCGCCGAGGTCGGCTTCCTCGGGATGCAGCGCGACGAGACCACCCTCGAGGCGATCACCTACGCGAACCGCCTGCCCGAGGACCTGACCGGCCGGCAGTGCTTCCTGGTGGACCCGATGCTCGCCACCGGCGGGACGCTGGTCGCCGCGATCGAGTACCTGTTCGACCGCGGGGCCCGGGACGTGACGGCGGTCTGCCTGCTCGCCGCACCGGAGGGGCTCAAGGTCGTCGAGGACGCGGTCGGCGACCGTGGGGACGTGACGATCGTCGTCGCCGCGGTGGACGAGCGCCTGAACGAGAAGGCCTACATCGTGCCGGGCCTCGGCGACGCCGGCGACCGGCTGTACGGCGTGGTCTGAGCCGACCGCGCATCTCGCCGCACGCCCCCGGCGCCCGCCCGACCGGGCGAACCGGTCTCATCCGCTGAGACAGCGTGCGGCAATCTGTTGGTGAACACGCCCCACGGCTGTCACCATCGGCGGGTGACCATCCACGGACGACCCGGCAGCGCCCTCGCGGCGCGCCCGCTCGACCGTGCGTATCCGCGGCATCTGCGGCGTTGTCGGTCCGCGGCGGTACCCGCCCGCACGCGATGAGCGTGCCGCGCGCACCGCGCTGAGCGGTTCGCGCACCGACCCGAACGCCTTCCCCTCGCAGATCTCCCGCTGATCCCCGCAGACCTCCTCCGTCGGCCGCACCTCCGGCCGCCCCGTGCACATCGGAGCCACCCATGGCACCCCGCCGTCCTCCCGCATCGTCCGCCACCCGCGCCCTGCCGTCCGCCGACCGCGCAGCGCCACGCCCCGGCCGTGCGGTCCCGCAGGCGAACCGCCGTGACCGCACCGCCGACCGCGCCCCCGCCCACGCCCGGGGCGTCCCCACGCCGCAGACCGCCGCACGGCCCGGCGGCCGCGCCGGCTTCGTGCTGTACGTCGGGCTGAGCACGGACGGCGCGGGCCCGGGGACGCACCTCGCCGAGCTGGCCGAGGTGGCCGAGTCGCTGCGCGACCTCGCGCAGGACCTGCTGCCCACCGCGGAGACCTACACGGCGCTGTCGTTGGTGCCCGGCACCGGCGCGGACGACGTCCGGGACCTGCGGGACCGGCTGTCCCGCCTGGAACCGCTCGGCGCGGGCGGGCCGGCGGGTGCCGGGGCGAGCGCGGGGACGCCCACCCGACCGGTGACGACCGAGGCCGAGATGACCGGCGCACCGGACGCCGAGCTCTCGCGCACCGAGCCGCCGGTCGCCGAGACCGCGTAGCAGCCCCGCCCGGCCTGCCGAGCGGTGACGCCCTGGTGCCGCTGCGCCGCACCGCGGCCGGGCACCGCCCTGGTGACGTGCGGGGACGACGAAGGCCCCCGTCCTCGGGCGAGGAGGACGGGGGCCGTCGTGGCGGGGGCGGCGTGCCGGCCGTGGACTGCAGGGGGAGGGCTCCCGGCGGCACGTCGTCCCGAAGGGTCAGGCCTTGGCGTAGGTGAGGCAGTCCGCCAGGTCGTGACCGGATCCGATCCGCACGGCGTCGGCCGAGCAGCTCAGGTGGTTGTTGTGCGAGCAGTCCGCCCGCTGGCAGGCGCCGACGTGCGAGACGACCCGGTCCAGGCCGCCCTTCACGCTCAGCGGGATGAAGGTGGCGCACTGGGCGTCGCCCGTGCCGCCGATGGTGATGGCCGCCGCGCCGCAGGCGTGCGCGTGGTTGTAGGAGCAGCCGGCCACCGAACACTCGGAGACGGCGGGGAGCTCTGCGAGGGTGCTCATGAGGTCCTCCTGGGGCCGGAACGTGGTCTGTCCCGATCGACGGTAGGTGCGTTCCGTGCACCTGTATAGCAAGGAAGGCCTGGCTCACCGACCCCCGCCGAGGAGTCGTCAGAGACCCGGGTAGAGGTTCTGCGGCGGCTGCTGCCCGACGTCCGTGCTGGTCAGGGCGCTGCGCCCGGCGCGGCTGCGCCGCACGAGCAAGATCGCCACCACCGCGCCCGCGACGATGACCAGCACCCCGCCGATCAGCAGCCCGCCGATCGTCGCCGCTGCACCGACGGCGTCCGCGGCCGCTGCCGACTCCCGTGCCGCCGCCGCGTAGTCACCCTCGTCCAGCGCCGCGCGGGCGTCCGCGATCGAGCCGTCCGCACCACCGACGAGCAGGCCGACCCGGGCGATCGGCCCGGCGTCCTGCTCGGCCCGCACGGCCGTCGTGAGCCCGTCGACCGCCGACGCGGCGTCCGCCATCAGGGTCTCCAGCACGGCCAGGTCCTCGCTGCCCTCGACCTGTGCCTGCATCGCCGTCGGCAGCGACGCGTCGATCGCCGCGAGCTCGTCGGTCAGCGCGTCGCGCTGGGTGAGCACCGCCGCGACCCGGGGCATCCCCTCGGTGGCGGTGGTGAAGTCCCACGAGGCCATCGCGTCCCGCACCACGGCCGGCGGCGCCCAGCCGTCCCCGGCGTCCAGCAGCGCCTGGTACTGCTCGCGCGCGGCGGCCCGGGCGTCCAGCACGGTGGCGCCGTCCGCCCCGACCACCAGCTCGCGGTACGCCTGCACCGCCTGCTGCGAGCCGCCGACGCCCTCGGCCAGGTCCAGGAACCGGTGCGCGCCGGTCGGCCCGGTGGTGCCGGTGGTGTCCGTGCTCGCCGGGTAGGCGTCCTGCCCCTCGATCGCGGCGCGGACCACCACGGCCAGCCCGTCCGTCCCGATGTCCTCGGCGATCCGGTGCATCACCGTCCAGGCCGCACGGTAGGCGTACAGCTCGGAGGCCGGGTCGTCGGTGGCGCCCGAGGTGATGGCGTCGTCGGTCCACTCGTCCAGCCGGGCCGCCCCTTCGGCGGCCGGGTCGACGGCGTCGGGCACCGGGCGCTCCAGGCCCAGCGGCTCCATCGCCGCCGCGGAGAACTCCTCCGCCAGCCCCTCGTTCAACCACCGGCCCCGGAACGCCTCGCCGTTGAACCAGGCGTGCGACATCTCGTGCAGCGTCACGTGCGCATCGAGCCCGGAGTCGATCTCGATCACCCCGGTGCCCTCGGCGTACCAGCCGGCGAACCCGAAGGCGGACGGCGTCGCGGCCTCGCGGATCTCCATCACGCCGGAGGACCCCCACTCCATGCCGATCACGTCCTCCAGCACCGGCAGGCCACGCTCCGCGAGATCGCTGGTGAACGCGAGCCACTCCGGGTCGTTCGGCCAGCCGACCACCCGCACGCCGTCGCCGTGGTCCACGGTGGTCTCGACCAGCAGGTCGTCGTCCCGCACGACCACCTGCACGCGCCACTCGGCCGGGTCCGCGATGCCCTCGGCGGTCCAGCGGCGCGTCCCGCCGTCGGACGTCTCGGTCAGTGCGCTGCCCACCACCTCGACGTCCGGTCCGTCCGGCACGACCACCGCGACCGAGGCCTGGCCCGGGTCGCCGTCCGGCAGCACGAGGAAGGTGGCCTGCGCCGCGTTCACCTGCGCGTACGACGCGGCGCGCGGGTCGCTGGCGGCCAGGTCGTAGGTGACGTGCACCGTCTGCGTCTGCCCGTACAGCAGCGCCGGGGACAGGTTCACCAGCAGCGAGGGGATGTACTCCTCGGTGCCCGGCTGCTCCGTGAAGGACAGCGCACGGCCGCCGTCGCGGGTCACGGTGATCGCGGTCGCGCCGGGCAGCACCCCCAGCTGGTACTGCGGGAACGAGTAGTACGTCGTCGCCGTGGACGGGGTGACGTTGGTCAACGTCACTGTGCCGTCCACGTGCACGATGCTGCCCGGCAGATCCACCGTGTAGGTGACGGCGCTGTCCACGGTCAGGCCAGGCGTCAGGTCATCCGCAGTGGCCGGCAGACCGACCGCCGGGACGGTCACGGAGCCGGCGGCCGAGCCGGTGCGGGTCGCGAGGACCGACGTGGTCGACCAGGCCGGACCCGTCAGCAGCACCGGTTCGGGCCTCGACGCACCTCCCGGGACCGGGGCGACCACGGGGGCTGCCGCGATCCCGGCGACGAGGAGCAGCAGGGTCACGCGTGCGAGCAGGCGGGACCTGCGGCGGGACGTCATGGCGAGATCTTGGCAGGCGCACAGGCCCACCGTCGCCGTTTCCCGTGGAACCACGCGGGCCTGAACCGCCTGCTCGACGCCGCCGAGACCGAGACGGCCCCGCCCTGAGGTGCGGGTCGCTCAGCCGAGGGTCGGGTAGTCGGTGTAGCCCCGGTGGTCTCCGCCGAAGGACGTCGTGCGGTCCGGCGGCGTGAACGGTCCGCCGCGGCGCAGCCGCTCCGGCAGGTCGGGGTTGGCGATGAACAGCGCACCGAAGGAGATCAGGTCGGCGGTGCCGTCCTCGATCAGGGCCAGCGCCTCCGGGCCGGTCGGCTCACCGCCGGTGAACGGGTTCAGGACGACGGTGCCGGGCCACCGCTCGCGCAGCCGCAGGGTCAGGTCGCGCTGCTCGGGGGCCTCCATCAGGTGCAGGTAGGCCAGGGAGAGCGGAGCGAGCTGCTCCACGAGGGAGCCGTAGGTCTGCTCGAGATCGGCCTCGTGGATGTCGCCCAGAGTCGTGCCGGGCGACAGCCGGATCCCGGTCCGCGGTGCACCGATGGCATCGGCGACCGCGCGGGCGACCTCGACGGCGAACCGGGTGCGCCCGCTCACGGAGCCGCCCCAGGCGTCGGTGCGCTGGTTGGCGTTCGTGGCGAGGAACTGGTGCACGAGGTAGCCGTTCGCCCCGTGGATCTCCACCCCGTCGAAGCCCGCGGCGACAGCGTTGCGAGCGGCGTCCGCGAAGTCAGCGACGGTGGCGGCGATCTCCTCACCGGTCAGGGCGTGCGGCCTCACGTGCGGCTTCATCCCGGAGTGGGTGTAGATCTGCCCGGCCGGCGTGACCGCCGACGGCCCGACCGGGATCATGTCGCCCGGCAGCAGGTCGGGGTCGCCCACACGTCCGGTGTGCATGAGCTGGGCGAAGATCGTCCCGCCCTGCGCGTGCACCGCGTCGGTGACCTTCCGCCACGCCTCGACCTGCTCGGGCGAGTGCAGGCCCGGGGTGTCCGGGTAGCCCTGCCCGACCACGGAGGGCTGCGTGCCCTCGGTCACGATCAGGCCGGCGGACGCGCGCTGCGCGTAGTAGGTGGCCATCAGGTCGGTCGCCGAGGCGCCCGGCCCGTAGGCACGGCTGCGGGTCATCGGGGACATCACGATGCGGTTGCGCAACGTGGTGCCGGACAGGTCGTAGGGCTCGAAGGCGGTGCTCATCAGGCTTCCTCGGTTCATCGGGGCGACATGTCCTGTCGGTTCGGTAGGGCGACTGTACATCTCACGAACTATCAGCGTCCGGTACGGTATTCCGATGGGCACCGAGACGCCGGCCACGGAGCATCCGGGAGAGCTGTGCGTCGCCGGCCACGGGGGACCGCTGCACGCCCTCGCCCACCTCTCGGTGCTCGTGCAGCGTCAGATCAGCGCGGTCGCGGACCGCAACGGCATGACGCCCATGCAGGCCCGGATGCTCGGCGTGCTCACCGCCGGCCCGCGACGGATGGCCGAGCTCGCACAGGGGCTCGGGATCGAGAAGGCCGCCATGACCGGCCTGGTCGACCGCGCGGAGTCACGCGGCCTGGTCGAGCGGACCGCGGTGCCGGGCGACCGACGCTCCATCCACGTGGTGGTGACCGACGCGGGCGCCACGGCGTCGACGGCGTTCTACCGCGAGCTCGGCGAGTCCCTCGAGACCCTGATCGCCGCGCTGCCGCCCACCGAGCGCGACGTGTTCCGCGCGGACACCGAGACGATCGTCGACGCCGCCAGCGGCGAGCGGTGCTGACCCCGCCGTGCGGGTCAGCAGGCGAGGCGTCATAGCGTGATCCTGGCGGGTGCACAGGTTCGCCGCGGACGGCTCGGGGGAGTTGCGCCGGGCGGGGCCGCAGCCGCACCGGCCGGGCCGGGTGCGCGGTCCGGCGATCAGATCGAGCCCGGCGGCCCGGGCATCTCTCCGGTCGGGGGGATCACGGCGCTGCACCCCGGGGCCCCTCGGCCGAGCAGCCCGAGCCCGGTCGCCTTGTTGATGATGTCGGCCCGTCCGCTCGCCCGGAGCTTGCGCGACAGCGAGCGGGTGTGCGTCTTGACGGTGTTGACGCTGAGGAAGTGCTCCTCGGCGATCTCCTTCGTGTTGAGGCCGAGAGCGATCCCCCCGAGGATGTCCTGCTCGCGCCGCGTGAGCGGGACGATGCCTTCTTCCGAGCGGATCAGGAGCCCCGTGCCGAGGACACCGACGAGGCGCGCCGTCCTCGCGACGGGGTCGAACCAGGTCGCGATGCGGGAGAGCGCGGCAAGATCCTCCGGAGACACCAGGGTGGCTCCCCCCACGAGGAGCGGATCGGGCATCTTCGCGATCGAGGTCAGCGCGAGCCCCGCCGCCTCCTCCCGGCCCAGGCGCACGTACGCGGCGGCACGAACGATCGTGAGAGCGCTCGTCAACCGGTCTCCCCCGTCCCCTCGCCAGGCCTCGACCTCGTCCAGGGCGCCGGCCGGATTGCTTCTGACCAGCTCGACCATCGCGCGGACGAGCGGGGCCAGCGGTGCGCTCTGCCGTGCCAGGGTGACGGCCGCATCCGTGTTCCCGGCGACGAGCAGGGCGATGCACAGCGTCGCGTCCTGGAGCGGCGCGGGAGGTGGCACCACCGCCCATCGGCCGTGCGCGCAGAACGCCTCGAAGCGCGGTGCCGGTGCCTCGGCGCCCGCGAGCTCCGGCGCCGCCGGATCGATCGTGTTGCGCCGGTCCACGACCTCCCAGGCAGCGATCTCCTCCTGCACCCGGCTCTCCGGGAACGCGAGGGCCCGGTAGCCGAGGGGCTGCGGGCTGAGCAGCTCCTCGCGCTGCTCAGCGGGGTGACCGCGCATCGCCTCCAGCAGGCTCTGCACCGATGCGCTCCGACGATCGAGCAGGGCGTCGCCGTAGTTCCGCGCACAGACGACGCGCGAGTCCGGCATGCTCCCCGCGGCGAGCAGGACGAGGACGGCGACCAGCCGCGCCTCCGCGAGCGTGCGGTCGTCGTTCCTCCACTCGGAGGCCTGCCGCAGCCGGATCGTCTCGAGGACCTCTCCCGCGAGCTGGCGGGCGCGACGTCGTCGGCTGTTCCGCAGCGCGAGCACCGCGCGAACAGCACCGGCGAGCAGAGACTCGGGGGCGTCCGGCTTCTTCTGGGTGAGCAGGTGCAGGCTCTCCGCGCACCGTCGTCTGCTCGCGTCGTCCGCGTAGGGGTCGAGCAGCGTGGCGACGACCCGGAGGACGGGATGACCGCGGAGCTCCTGCTCCGGAAGCGCCCGCAGCTCCTGAGCACCCTCCGGGGTCAACCCCTCGAACACCGTGAAGAACCGGCGGCGGAGCACCCGCTCCGCCAGGCGGAGGTCGCGCGCGAAGAGCCACTGCTCGAAGGCTCCCGCCGCGTCGCCTGCTCGTTCGAGCATGCCGGCGAGCTCGTGGCGCTCCGCGCGGTCCGCCACGTTCCACGAGGACAGCGCACGCCATGCCTGGTCCCCCCAGACGAACTCCTGTGACATGACCGCCTTCGACCGGTCGAGAGCGCTCTCCTCGGTCACCTGCCTGATCAGTCGCCTCGGTGGGTTCGGGTGCAGCCTCGCGACGTGCTCGAGGGTGAAACGGGGCAGGAACGAGAGCTGCCAGAGCAGGGTCAGGAACCCGCCTCGCAGGCGCTGCGGCGGATACTGACGTTGCATCTCGACCCGGGACGCCAGGAGAGCAGGGGCCATCGAGAGGCCCCCGTGCGGGTCCGATCCGGGCGAGAGGACCCGGTCGAGAGCGAGCATGACGGCCAGCGGATGCCCTGCCGTCGTGCGGAAGAGGAGATCCCTCCTCGCCGGGGTGAGGAACCTCGCCGCCGGCTCCGACACGATCTCGTCGCACAACGCCTCGACCTCGTCCCTGCTGAAGGAGAGGTCGGCCGCGGAGATCCACCGGCTGCCCGACAGGTCTTCCTCCGGGCCGAGGTCGTCCTGCGGCTCCAGCGAAGCCGTGACGAGGAGCAGAGACGGCGCCTGCTCCAGGAGACGGCGAAAGCTCTCCTGCTGACAGCGGGCGACGCACCAGTCGAAGTCGTCGACGATGAGCCGGTAGCGGGCGGAGGGGCTCCGCCGCGCCTTCTGCTCGATCCGCTCGACGAGCACGGCGACCTCGTCCGCGGTCAAGGGCTGCGTCCGCAGGTCCTCTGCGGTGCCCGGCCTCGGCGACGGCACGAGGCCGATGCTCTCGACGACCGCGCGGAGGTCGTCCATGTCCCGTGCGCAGCGCACGAGATCGTGTGCCTCGCCCCGTGCGGCGAGCTCGTCGGAGAGCTGCTCCAGCAGGGTCGTCTTCCCCATGCCCAGGACGCTCGCCACCTCCGTCCAGCGTCGCGGATCGTCCAGCACGGCGTTGACCAGCCTCGGCCTCGGGAGCAGCCGCAGCGGGAGCGGATTGCGGAGGTACTCCCGCCACATGGACCCCCGATGGCCGGATGCCCGCGGCTCGGCCGGGTCGGGGCGCTCCTCCGGTCCTGGGCCGTCCGCCGCTCCGCGTTCAGGCACGATCCTCCCCCCAGCGTCCGGGCCCGCATCAGAGCCGATCCGCGCGATCGATGTACGGGCCCCCTGCGACCCTGCTTCGCGGTGGCGCAGCGTCGGATCCCGCGCACGCCCGATGTCTCAGAACACCCATCCTCCTCACCGCCCCAGGCTGCTGGCTCTCGGGCTAGGCCTGGTCGAGGTGCTTCCCACGGGGTCGGCGCCGAAGGATCAGCAGCACCCCGCCACCGAGGGCGAGGAGCGCGGCGAGCAGGACCAGCCCGAGCGAGGCGTCCGCTCCCGTGATCGCGAGCCCGGAGGTCCGGACCACGTTGTACGGGTCGGTGCCGGAGACGTACTTCCCCGACACCACACCGGTGCCCGAGGCGGTGGAGACGTCCGTGTGCCGGTCACCCGGGACCAGCCCGGAGACCGTCGCCGTGCACCGGAACGACTCGCCCGGTGCCAGCACGCCCGCATAGGTCAGCCCCGAGCTCCCGTCCGGGAACGTGCACACCGGCACGCTCACGGATGCGGCGCCCCTGATGGTCTCGTCCGAGACCGTCACGTCCCGCAGACCTTCCGTGCCCGTGTTCGTCACCACGAGCACCAGGTCCCGGGTCGACCCGCTGATCACGACCGTGTCCTGCTCCGTGTCCGCATCGTTCCCTGCGGTGTCGAGCTTCTCGATGTCCAGCCGGGGGACGGCGAGGACGAACCCGAAGTCGAGGGTCGCGTCGCGCTGGCCCGGCTCCGTCAGCCCCTCGGACGAGGCTGAGCCCGTGGAGGAGTCCTTCGCGCGGTCGTCACCGACGTCCGCGCGCGTCGGCAGGTAGCCGTCCGGCGTCCGCGACACCGTGACCGTGTACGACTGGCCGTCCGCCAGCGCCGGCAGACCGTCGAACGAGTAGGAGCCGTTCGCATCCGTCGTGACCGGGCCCACGACATCGCCGTTCACGTCGGTGACCGGTTGGCCGCCGGGGCCCGTGAGCGTCAGCTCCACGCCCTCGATGCCCGGCTCGCCCGCGTCCTGGATGCCGTCGCCGTTCGTGTCGGACCAGACGAGGTCACCCGCGGACACCACGCCCACGAGCCCCGCGTCGAGGGTCTCGTCGTCCAGGCTCTGCGCGGAGATCGTCACCGCATCGGACGGCGCGTCCAGAGCCGGCACGTCGGAGTCCAGCGCGTCGTCGTCACCCGCGTTCGCCGTGGTGAGGGCCGTGCCGTCCGGGATCTGGACGACCTCGACCCGCCAGTCGCCGACGGGGACGTCGAAGTGGTACCTCCCCTCCGCGTCGGTCACCGCGGTGACCGGGTCGCCCTCCTCGTCGACCACCGGTGTGCCGTCACCGGCCACCAGCTGGAACGTCACCCCGGAGGCGGGTTCCTCGTCCGCGTCCTGGATGCCGTCACGGTTCGCGTCGTACCACGCGTAGTCGCCGATCTGACCGCAGACCTCACGGATCGACACCGAGGGCGCCTCGGCGGGGAGCAGCGAACGGACGTCGTCGGTGCCGTAGACCCGGTCGGCCCGGTAGGCCACGGAGTTCCAGGCCTTCTCCGCCACCGTGGCCTGGCACAGCTCCTCGGCCTGGTCCCACCGGAAGTCGGGCAGCGAGCCGCGCCAGTCGATGGTGATCTGCTCGCCCGCCGCGAGCGGGCCCGCGACCACGAAGCGCAGGGCACGGACGGTCGTCGGGTCGTCCGGCAGCGTGTCCGACCAGGTGCCGTCGCCCGTCGTCACGCCCAGCTCGGGCCGAGCGGGGTTGCTGGACGTGCTGTACTGCACGTTCACCCCGTCGGGGAGCGTGCCGAGCAGCTCCATGAAGGTGACGGCGAACTGCGAGCCGCGTGCCTGGTCGGCGAGGTCCGCCCCCACGCCGGTGTCGCCGACGGACGGGAGGATGTCGTAGATCACGATGTTCTGCAGTGCGGCGGTGCCCGGGTTCGAGACCTGGATCCGGTAGTCGACGTCCGAGCCGTCGGTCGCGTCCGTCGTGCTGCTCGCCAGCGCCGCCGTCGAGACGTCCTCGCTCTTCCACGTGCCGTCGCCCGCGGAGCCCCGCACGAACTTCTGCACGATCGCCTGCGACTCCACGAGCACCGTCCAGTCGGCCTCCGCCGTCATGACCAGGTCGGTCGTGCTTCCGTCGCCGTCGAGATCGTCGGTGTCCGGTTCCGCGCCGGCGTTCGCGGAGATGTCGTCCCCGGCATCCTTCAAGAACGCGGCCTGCGCACCCGTGGCCGTGTGCGCTCCGGCGGACGCCGCCGTCGTGACCGTCGTGTCGAAGCGCACGGTGGCCGTCTCACCCGGGTCGAAGTCCTGGTCCGCGAACGACCACGTCAGCTGTGTCTCGCCCGTCACGGCGTTCGTCGAGATCGTCGGATCCCCTGGAGCGGTGACGCCGTCGGGCAGCCCGGACCAGACAGCGCTGCCTGGCACGTACTCGAGCCCGGTCGGCAGCAGGTCGTAGACGACGGGTCGGATCGCCTCGGAGCTGCGCGTCGAGTTGCCGCCCACGACCTCCCACGTCACGACGTCACCCGCCCGGAGCGCGGAGACGTCGGAGACGGCCGTCTTCGTGAGCGTCGGAGCGACGAAGGTGTCGATGAAGGTCTCGGTCCGCGGGGAGTAGATCGCCGAGGCCGCGAAGTGCAGACCGTCTGCCGTGACGTCGGGGGCGACGTCGTCGAAGGTGTAGCCCGAGGCGACGTCCGACACCCAGCCGGCGAAGTTGTTCGACATCGCCATCGCGGGGTCGTCGGCGAACACCTGGGTCTGCACCCCGGTGAAGTCGACCTGGACGGCGGCCTGCTCGAGATCCGGGGTCCACTGCCACCCTCGGTCTGCCTCGGGGACGGTCTTGAACGGGGTGGTCGCCACGAGCACGTCCGTGACGATCTGGCTGGAGGCCAGGCCGAGGCTCGTCGCGATCGCCGTGCCGTACACGTCGATGCTCTGCGTGCCCTGCGCCGCCACCGGTCCGATGCTCAGCCAGGTGACACCGGCGCTGCTCGTCGCCGTGTCCCAGTAGTAGACCGTGAACCGCGCCTGCTCGATCGTGTGCCCGTCGCCGTCGTCGGGAAGCAGGGACCGGAAGTCGATCGTCTGCAGCTGGAACGCCGGGTCGTCGCACTGCGTCGCGCCGATGCTCGGCGGCACATAGCTCGCATCGGGGGCGAAGATCCCGGTGAAGGCGTCCGCGCCGCTGGGACCGTAGGCGCTCAGGTCTCTCGTCGACGGCAGGTTGCTGCTGTCCCGGTTCGACATGCACGCGAAGCTCTCCAGCTCCGCGAGCCCGCGGATGTCGTTGTCGTAGGCGGCCGTGCCGCCCAGGCTGAGCCAGTCCGACCAGGTGAAGGGACTCGTCAGGGAGCCCTTGACCGTGGACGCAGGATCGGCGGCGAGCTGCACCGTGACGAACGGAGCCGACCCCGAACCCGAACCCGGCTCGAACGTGTGGGTGACCGAGCTGCTGCCGCCGGCCTCGCCCCCACCGAGCGTCGTCGCGCTGACGTCGGCGTTGTTGGTCACCACCCGGGGGTCCCCGCCCGGGGCGGGCTGCATGCCCTCCGGGTAGGTGATCGAGGCGGTCCGGACGATTTCGTCCCCGGAACCGCAGATCGGCTGCGGATCGTCGGTGGCGATGTCGATGTCCCAGGTCACGGTACGTGCGGCGGTGCCGAGCACACCCCCGTCGAGGTCGGTGAACGTCGCTTCGGACCCGGCGTCCTCCGCCGGGCTCACCGTCAGCGTGTCGACGACGTGGAGATGCGTGAAGGCGAGCTGTCCCGGCGTGTCCGACGGGATGCACGCGGTGATCACGTAGCTGGCCGTGCTGCCGGGTGCGGCGGTCGACGAGGCGCTGAGGACCTTGGTCACCTGCACCTGCGGGTCCGCCTCCGTGACCGTCGTCGTGTCGTCGGAGTCGATGGGATCCACGGGTCCGACCGTGGCGCCATCGGTCTGGTAGGTCAGCGACCCGCCCGGCGTGAGCTCGGTCCCGGGAAGAACCGTGTAGTTGGGCACCAGCCAGCTGATCAGGAACGAGCGGGACGTGCCCGGCGTCATCGCGGAGAGCTGCACAGTCGCACCGCCGTCACCGGTCGGGTCGAGGGCGGTGACGAACGACGACTGCGCCTGCGGGTCTGTGGCGACGACGGAGTCGTCGGCGTTCGCCGGCGGCTGCAGGGTCAGGACCGGGTTCGCGCAGTCCTCCGGATCCGCGAGCGCCGAGCACTCGATGTCGATCTCCCAGGAGGCTCGTGTGCCGGACGTCACCGGGTTCGTCACCGCGTGCATCGTCCAGGTCATCGCGGGATCAGTCGCCGCGGTGGCCGACGGTGCGGATCCTGCGCCCGTGATCAGCAGCGCCAATGACACGCTCGACGCCAGGACGGACGTCGAACGGCGCCACCAGGAACGCCGCACCACCGTGGCCACGAACGCGTCTGCGCCGACCCCCCTCGACAGCCGCAATGCCATCACCATCCTCCTCATGGACGCTCCTGCTTCCCCGCACGCACGGCGCCCAGAAGTCGGCGCGCCCCACTTCGCGCGATACCGGCTCGTCACCACGGACGCCTCTCGGCACTCGCGACCAGAGCCTGGGTCAGTCAACCGGGCCGATGGTGAATGCCACCGATCGAGGACACGCGGGAGACGAATCTCACCCACGGATCTCACCCCGTTCGGTATGCCGTGAAGGCCGGGAGGATCGACTGCCCCGCGATTCACGCACGGACGCCCGCCCGACCTCGCACGGAAGCAGAAGAAGAGGGCGCCCGCCGGCGCTTCCGTCTCCCGGATAACGTCGCGATACTCTGTCGGGCGGACTCCGGGGAACCGACTCAGATCGCGCGTCGTCGCGATCCGCTCCGACCCGAATCCGCGCGCGGGACCGTCGCGATTCTCCAGGTCGCGTCTCGTGCGCGACCCGGCATCCGCCACCACATCCGCCACCGGGCCGCTCAGGAGATCTCGGTCGAGGGCTCCCGAGGACCGCACGGAACCGCCCATCGGGCCGGATCGGCGCTGCGGCGCGCGGGTCGCCCGGTCGACGGGCCCGCGCCGCCGACCCCGGCACCCCTCCGCCGGGACCTGACCGAGCTCACCATTCTCTCGGCAGCAGCCGCTGACACGTCACCGATTCTTTTCGCGGGCCCTCCTGCCGGACAGAACGACGTGCAGCGCCATGCGTGTCATACCGGTGTCGTTGTCTGCCTGCACCCTCGCCCGGTGCAGCGCAGAAGGCATGAAAAAGCCCCGGGCCTGCGACGGCTGCGCAGGTCCGGGGCCCTCGAGATGTCCTGACGAGTCAGGGATTGACGGAGATTCCTAGAAGTCCCAGTCCTCGTCCTCGGTGTTCACGGCCTTGCCGATCACGTACGAGGAGCCCGATCCGGAGAAGAAGTCGTGGTTCTCGTCGGCGTTCGGGGACAGAGCCGCCAGGATCGCGGGGTTCACGTCGGTCTCGTCCCGCGGGAACAGCGCCTCGTAGCCCAGGTTCATCAGGGCCTTGTTGGCGTTGTACCGCAGGAACTTCTTCACGTCCTCGGTGAGGCCCAGGGCGTCGTAGAGGTCCTGGGTGTACTCCACCTCGTTGTCGTACAGCTCGAAGAGCAGCTCGAACGTGTAGTCCTTGAGCTCCTGCCGCTGGGCCGCGGACACCTTCTCCAGACCCTTCTGGTACTTGTAGCCGATGTAGTACCCGTGCACGGCCTCGTCCCGGATGATCAGGCGGATCAGGTCGGCCGTGTTGGTCAGCTTGGCCCGGCTGGACCAGTACATCGGCGCGTAGAAGCCCGAGTAGAACAGGAAGGACTCCAGCATCGTGCTGGCGACCTTGCGCTTCAGCGGCTCGTCGCCCCGGTAGTAGTTCAGGACGATCTCGGCCTTGCGCTGCAGGTTCGGGTTCTCCTCCGACCAGCGGAACGCCTCGTCGATCTCCGGGGTCGAGATCAGCGTCGAGAAGATGGACGAGTACGACTTGGCGTGCACCGACTCCATGAACGCGATGTTGGTGTACACCGCCTCCTCGTGCGGGGTCAGCGAGTCCGGGATCAGGCTGACCGCACCGACGGTGCCCTGGATGGTGTCGAGCAGGGTCAGACCCGTGAACACCCGGGTCGTCATCTCCTTCTCGGTGTCGGTGAGCGTCGCCCACGACTGGATGTCGTTCGACACCGGCACCTTCTCCGGGAGCCAGAAGTTCCCGGTCAGGCGGTCCCAGACCTCGACGTCCTTCTCGTCCTGGACCCGGTTCCAGTTGATCGCCTGCACCCGGTCGACCAGCTTGAGCTTCTCCGCCATCACTGCTCCATCATCGTTCTGAACTGGCACGTACCCGCCGCGCTGCTGCGCGCACCCCGGCTCACAGCATGCAGGAGACGCACCCCTCGACCTCGGTGCCCTCGAGCGCCATCTGCCGCAGCCGGATGTAGTAGAGCGTCTTGATGCCCTTGCGCCAGGCGTAGATCTGCGCCTTGTTGATGTCCCGGGTGGTGGCGGTGTCCTTGAAGAACAGCGTCAGCGACAGGCCCTGGTCCACGTGCTGCGTGGCCTCGGCGTAGGTGTCGATGATCTTCTCGAAGCCGATCTCGTACGCGTCCTGGTAGTAGTCCAGGTTGTCGTTGGTCATGAACGGCGCGGGGTAGTACACCCGGCCGAGCTTGCCCTCCTTGCGGATCTCGATCTTCGACACGATCGGGTGGATCGAGGAGGTCGAGTTGTTGATGTACGAGATCGATCCGGTCGGCGGGACCGCCTGCAGGTTCTGGTTGTACAGGCCGTGCTCGCGCACCGCGGCCGCCAGCGCCAACCAGTCCTGCTGCGTCGGGATGTGCACGCCGGCCTCGGCGAACAGCTCGCGCACCCGCGCGGTCCGCGGCTCCCAGGTCTGCGTCACGTACTTCTCGAAGTACGCCCCGCTGGCGTAGGTCGAGTCCTCGAAGCCGTCGAACGCCCGGCCCCGCTCCGTGGCGAGCAGGTTCGACGCCCGGATCGCGTGGTAGGCCACCGTGTAGAAGTAGATGTTCGTGAAGTCCAGGCCCTCCTCGGACCCGTAGTAGATCCGCTCCCGCGCCAGGTACCCGTGCAGGTTCATCTGGCCGAGGCCGATCGCGTGCCCGCCGGCGTTCGCCTTCTTGACCGACGGCACCGACTCGATGGAGGTCTGGTCGGAGACGGCGGTCAGCGCACGGATCGCGGTCTCGACGGACAGGCCGAGGTCCGGGGAGTCCATCGACAGCGCGATGTTCATCGAGCCCAGGTTGCAGGAGATGTCCCGGCCGACCTCGGCGTAGGACAGGTCCTCGTTGAAGGTCGACGGCGTCGAGACCTGCAGGATCTCCGAGCAGAGGTTCGAGTGGGTGATCTTGCCCTTGATCGGGTTGGCCTTGTTCGCCGTGTCCTCGAACAGGATGTACGGGTAGCCGGACTCGAACTGGATCTCGGCGAGCGTCTGGAAGAAGTCGCGGGCGTTGATCTTCTTCTTGTGGATCTCGCCGTTGTCGACCATCTCGCGGTACTTCTCGGACACGTTCACGTCCGCGAACGGCACCCCGTAGACGCGCTCGACGTCGTACGGCGAGAACAGGTACATGTCCTCGTTGTTCCTGGCCAGCTCGAAGGTGATGTCCGGGATCACGACGCCGAGCGAGAGGGTCTTGATGCGGATCTTCTCGTCCGCGTTCTCCCGCTTGGTGTCGAGGAACCGCATGATGTCGGGGTGGTGCGCGTGCAGGTACACCGCGCCGGCGCCCTGGCGCGCGCCGAGCTGGTTGGCGTAGGAGAACGAGTCCTCGAGCAGCTTCATCACCGGGATGACGCCGGACGACTGGTTCTCGATGTGCTTGATCGGCGCGCCGTGCTCGCGGATGTTGGTCAGCAGCAGGGCGACGCCGCCGCCGCGCTTGGACAGCTGCAGGGCGGAGTTGATGCCGCGCGCGATCGACTCCATGTTGTCCTCGATGCGCAGCAGGAAGCAGGACACGGGCTCACCGCGCTGCGCCTTGCCGAGGTTGAGGAACGTCGGCGTCGCCGGCTGGAACCGGCCGGAGATGATCTCGTCCACCAGCTGCAGGGCGAACGTCTCGTCACCCTCCGCCAGCGCGAGCGACACCATCGCGACCCGGTCCTCGAAGCGCTCGAGGTACCGCTTGCCGTCGAAGGTCTTCAGCGTGTACGAGGTGTAGTACTTGAACGCGCCGAGGAACGTCTGGAAGCGGAACTTCTTCGAGTACGCGTGCTGGTAGAGGCTCTTGATGAACGCACGGTCGTACTGCGCCAGCACCTCGGGCTCGTAGTACTGGTGCTCGACCAGGTAGTCCAGCTTCTCGTCCAGGTCGTGGAAGAAGACCGTGTTCTGGTTGACGTGCTGCAGGAAGTACTGCCGCGCCGCCTCCCGGTCCTTGTCGAACTGGATCTCGCCGTTCGTGCCGTAGAGGTTCAGCATCGCGTTGAGGGAGTGGTAGTCCAGCTCCGGCGTGATGGTGACCATGTCGGTCGCGTCGGTCAGGCCGGCGTCGGTGAGAGTCGCTGCCACAGTCGTCCCCATCCTTCTCGGACGCGCGTGACGTCCTCGGTCGTTCCCATGAGCTCGAAGGCGTACAGGTACGGGACCTGGCACTTCGCGGAGACGATGTCCCCGGCGATGCAGTACGCGCTGCCGAAGTTGGTGTTCCCCGCCGCGATCACGCCGCGGATCAGGGAACGGTTGCCCTCGTCGTTGAGGAACTTGATGACCTGCTTGGGCACCGCCCCGCCCTCGTTGCCGCCGCCGTAGGTCGGCACCACCAGCACGTAGGGGTCCTGCGCGTGCAGGAACGGCTCGGAGGGTCGCAGCGGGATCCGCGAGGCCGCGATCCCGAGCTTCTGCACGAAGCGGTGGGTGTTCTCCGAGACGCTGGAGAAGTAGACCAGTGAGCTCATCGCTCGCTCCCCCTCGCCCTGGGTCCCTGCGGTGCGGTGCTGCGCGGACGGCCCACGGGCCGAGGCCCGGGGCTGACCGCCGTCAGCCGACGGTCAGCCGGCGGTCAGGCGACGGAGACCGCGGCGCGGTCGGCGATCGTCTTGATCTGGTCGGGACGGTAGCCGGACCAGTGCTGACCGTCCGCCACCACGACGGGGGCCTGCAGGTGACCCAGCGACATCACGTAGTCCCGGGCGTCCGAGTCCTCGGTGATGTCGACGACGTCGTAGGACAGCCCGGCCTTGTCCAGCGCGCGGTAGGTGGCGTTGCACTGCACGCACGACGGCTTGCTGTAGACGGTGATGGTCATCCGCGTCTCCCCGTTCTCTCGCTCGCTGGTACGTGCTGTGCCGCCCGCCCCGCACTGCTCTGGCTGTTCAGGAGTCGCTCTGCCGGGTTCGCCGGGATGTCCGGGCCACGTGCTGAGCAACGAGTGGAAACACTACACCTAGTGGTGCCGGCCGGACGAGACCACTAGCCCTGGTGTTACACGTGTGTCGTTTCCCACAGCCTGTGGACGACGGCGCGACGACTGCCTTCGTCCACAGGCTAGGCCCGACCACTGACACGCCCGATGTGCCCGGCAGGCTCGGGATCTGCGCACTCGTCCACAGCCGTCCCCCGTCCCGCCCACACCGCCGTCCACAGGTGGACAACCGCGGACGTTCGCCCGAACGGGGGTGACCTAGGTCCCAGATCCTCCGGCGTGTCGCGCGCTTCCGGCGTGTCGCCCCACCCCCCCGACGCGTCGCAGCCCCGCACGCCGACGCATGGCACGGCACCGCCCCGGTGCGCCGGTCGGTCGCTCGGCGGGGTCGGCGGGGGCCGGCAGGGGCTCGGCGGGGGTTCGGCGGAGGGGGTCGGCAGGGGCCGCATGGTTGCGTGGTTGCGTGGTTGTGCAGGGATGCAGATACTGGCCGGATGCTGCGTGCGCTCGCTCATCCGGTCTACCGGCGGCTGTTCCTCGCGCAGGTCGTCGCGCTCGCCGGCACCGGCCTGGCGACGGTGGCGCTCGGTCTGCTGGCCTACGACCTGGCCGGGTCCGGGGCCGGCGGGGTGCTCGGCACCGTGTTCGCGGTCAAGATGGTCGCCTACGTGGCCGTCGCACCGGTGGCCAACGCCGCCGTGGCCCGGCTGCCCCGGCGGGCGGTGATGGTCGGCGCGGACGTGCTGCGCCTGGTGGTGGCGCTGGGGCTGCCGCTGGCCGGTGAGGTGTGGCAGGTGTACCTGCTGGTGTTCGTGCTGCAGTCGGCCTCCGCCACCTTCACGCCGACCTTCCAGTCGGTGGTGCCCGACGTGCTGCCGGACGAGGAGGACTACACCGCCGCGCTGTCGCTCTCCCGGCTGGCCTACGACCTGGAGGCGGTGCTGTCGCCGGTGCTGGCCGCGGCGCTGCTGCTGGTGGCGCCCGCGCAGGCGCTGTTCGGCGGGACCGCGGTCGGCTTCGCGGCGTCCGCGCTGCTGGTGGTGACCACGACCCTGCCCGGCCGTGTACCGGCCACGCCCGGGTCCGCCGCCGGCCCCGCGGCACCGTTCGGGCGGCGGGTCCGGCACGGCGCCCGCCTGCTGACCTCGTCGCCGGCCCTGCGCCCGGTGCTGGCGCTGAACCTCGCGGTCGCGGCGGCCGGCTCCTACGTGCTGGTGCAGACCGTGGTGATCGTGCGCGACTCCTACGGGCGCGGCGACGGCACCGTGGCGCTGCTGCTCGCCGCGAACGGCCTGGGGTCGATGACCGCCGCGTTCTGCCTGCCCCGGGTGCTGCGGCGCGTGCCGGAGCGCCGCGTGATGCTGGGCGGGGCGCTGCTGCTCCCGGTGGCGACGGCGCTGGTGCCGCTCGCGCTGCGCGGGTCCGCGCCCGGTGCGCTGCTGGCGCTCGCCGCGCTCTGGGTGGTGGTCGGGCTCGGCTGGTCCGCGGTCGAGACGCCGGTCGGCCGGATCGTGCGCCGCACCGTGCCGACCGCTGACCTGTCCGCCGCCTTCGCCGCGCAGTTCTCGCTCTCGCACGCCTGCTGGCTGATCGCCTACCCGCTCGCGGGCTGGCTGGGCGGGGCCGACGCGCTCGGGCTCGGCGGCACCGCGCTGGTGCTCGCCGGCCTGTCCGCCGCCGCCGGGATCGCCGCGGCCGCGCTCTGGCCACGCACGCCGGCACCCGGCGCACCGACCCCCGGAGCGCCCATCCCCGTCGCGGTGCGGACCGCAGACCCGCGACCATGACCGATGCCGATGCCGATGCCGATGCCGATGCCGATGCGATCATGGCCCACGTGACCGTCCCGCCAGGCACCGCCGCCGCCCGCGCCACCCCGCCCCCGGATGCCGAGCTGGACCACGCCGTCACGGTGCTGCGCCTGCTCGCCGACCGCACGCGGCTGGCGATCCTGGCGATGCTCGACGGCTCCGAGATGTCGGTGACCGCGATCGCGTCCGCCCTGGACCGGCCCGCGCCCGCGGTCTCGCAGCACCTGGCCCGGTTGCGCGCCGGCGGCCTGGTCACCACCCGCCGCGACGGCACGACCGTGTACTACGTCCAGCCCGACGTGCATGTCGCCGCGCTGGTCACGCACGTGATCCAGCACGGCGAGCACGCGCTGTACGCCGTCCCCCCGCACCACCGCTGAGGTCAGGGTCCGGAGGGCCGCCACAGGACGATGGCGCTGCGGGCGTCGACCGCGCGCGGGTCGGTCGCCGGCTCGGCGCGGCGGCGGCGCAGGCCGCGGGCCATGGCCACCACGTCGCCGGACGGGTGCGCGGTGAACACCCTGCCCCCGGGGGCGGCGAACACGCGCAGCTGCTCGACCTGGACCATCAGCCGCTGCACCTCAGCCTCCAGGTCGAGGATGCGCTTGATGCCGGCGAGGTTGATGCCCTCCTCGTGCGAGAGCCGCTGCACCTCGCGCAGCGTGGCGATGTCGTTCAGCGAGTACCGCCGGCCGCGACCACGGGTCCGCCGGGGCGAGACCAGGCCGAGCCGGTCGTACTGCCGCAGCGTCTGCGGGTGCATCCCGGCGAGCTCGGCCGCCACGGAGATCACGTAGACCTTCGCGTCCTCTGACGCCATGCGTGCCCACCTCCTCCGTGGGCGGCCGTCCGCCGCCCGTCAGCGTCGAGCCCGTGCCCCGGGCCCGGCCCGGGATCAGTCCTTCGCGTGCGCCATCAGATCGGCGCGCGGATCCTGCCCGGAGGTCGCGATGCCGAATGCTTGCACGGCCTCCTTGGCGGCCTCGTTGAGCCGCTGCGGCACGACCACCTGCACGGTGACCAGCAGGTCGCCGGTCCCACCGCTGGTGGCGATGCCCCGACCCTTGACCCGCAGGACCCGGCCCGAGGGCGTCCCCGCCGGGATGCGCAGCCGCACCGTGCCGCCCTCCAGGGTCGGCACCTGCACCTCGGCACCGAGGGCGGCCTCGTCGAAAGCCACCGGCAGGGTGATCCGCAGGTTGCTGCCGTCCAGGGCGAACACCGGGTGCGGGGTGACGCGCACGGTGACCTCGAGGTCGCCGGCGGCGCCACCGCCCTCGCCGGGCCGGCCCTTGCCACGCAGCCGGATCTTCTGGCCGTCGCGCACGCCCGCGGGGATGCGGGCCTTGACGGTCCGCCCCTCGACGCCGAGCGCCACGGTCGAGCCGGCCGCAGCCTGCCGGAACGGCAGGGTGGTCGCCGCCGCGAGGTCCGCGCCCCGCCGGCCGCGCGACTGGCCGAAGCCGCCGCCACCGCCGCCGAACAGGCCACCGAGCAGGTCCTCGAACCCGCCGGACCCGCCACCGGTCTGCCCGGAGCCCTGCGGGAACCGGACCCGGCTGCCCCCGCCGGAGAACACGCCGCCGAACAGGTCCTCGAACCCGGCGCCGGACGCGCCCGAGGGCCCGCCGGAGCCGGCCCGGAACCGCGCGCCGCCGGCCATCGCGCGCAGCTGGTCGTACTGCTGGCGCTGCTCGGGGTCGGAGAGCACCGCGTAGGCCTCGCCGACCTCCTTGAACTTCGCCTCGGCGACCGCGTCACCCGGGTTGTGGTCCGGGTGCATGGTGCGGGCGAGCTTCCGGTACGCCTTCTTGATCGTCGACGCGTCCGCGTCCTTGGCCACGCCGAGCACGGCGTAGAAGTCCTTCTCCAGCCAGTCCTGCCCGCTCATCTCGGGGCCCCCGCGAGGGCGCGAGCGGCATCGTGCGGTGAGCTCACAGCCCCTCCTTTCCGTCCTGGGGTCGAACCGGTCGCGACCCGCCGCCCGACCGGCGGGCAGGGGGTCGTGGCCCGGCGGGGCCCGGTCGCACCGCGGTACGACCGGGCCGCTCGGATCATCGTCGTGCTCACGCGTCGGGGTCGACGACCGCCACCCGCGCGGCGCGGATGATCCGCTCGCCCATCCGGTAGCCGGGCTGCAGCACCTGCTGCACCGTCGGCTCGGTGACGTCGGCCGAGTGCCCGTGCATGAGCGCCTCGTGCACCGTCGGGTCGAAGGTCTCCCCGGCGGCGCCATAGCTCTCGATGCCGAACCGGCCGAGGGTGGCCTCGAGCTTGTCGGCGATCGACGCGAACGGTCCGACCAGGTCACCGTGCTGGCGGGCCAGCGCGATGTCGTCCAGCACGCTGATCAACGCCTCGGCGACCGACGCCACGCCCTGGTCGCGGGCCGCGGCGGCATCCGCCTTGGACCGCTTCACGTAGGCCGAGTACTGCTGCTCGAGGTTGTAGTAGTCGGCGTTGCGCCGCTGGAGCTCGTCCAGCCGCTCGGCCGCCAGCCGCTCGGCCTCGACCAGGCCGTCGAGGATCACGCTCTCCTCGGCCTCGTTCGCGACCTGCTCGGCAGCGTCCAGCACCTGCTCGTCGGGCGTCGGCTCACGCAGCTCTCCGGTCTCCGGGTCGATACGGCGCCGGTCGGTCACCCGGGGTCGCTCCTCGTCGGGCCCGCCCGCCCCCCGGGCCGGGTCGTCGCTCACTTCGCGTCACCCTCGTCGTCGACGATCTCGGCGTCCACCACGTCGTCGTCCGAGTCCGACGACCCGCCCTCGGGGGCGGCACCCTCGGCGGGCTGGCCGGCGGCCTGGTCGGCCGAGTACAGCGCCTCGCCGATCTTCTGGCTGACCGTCACCAGGGCGGACTGCTTGGCGGTGACCTCGGCGACGTCCTCGCCCTCGAGCGCCTTCTTCAGGTCGTCGACGGCCGAGCGGACCTCGGTCTTGACGTCGTCCGGCAGCTTCTCGTCGTTCTCGGTGAGCAGCTTCTCCGTGGAGTAGACGAGCTGCTCGGCGGAGTTGCGGGTCTCGGCGTCCTCGCGGCGCTTCTTGTCCTCGGCGGCGTGCTCCTCGGCCTCGCGCACCATGCGGTCGATGTCCTCCTTCGGCAGGCCGGAGCCGCCGGAGATCGTCATCGACTGCTCCTTGCCGGTGCCACGGTCCTTGGCGGACACGTGCACGATGCCGTTCGCGTCGATGTCGAAGGTGACCTCGACCTGCGGGATGCCGCGCGGGGCCGGCGCGATGCCGGTCAGCTCGAACGTGCCCAGCGGCTTGTTGTCCCGGGCGAACTCGCGCTCGCCCTGGAACACCTGGATCAGCACCGACGGCTGGTTGTCCTCGGCCGTGGAGAAGATCTCGCTGCG
>DASWPG010000040.1:0-31701 GCA_036404115.1 Cellulomonas sp. | reverse complement strand
GTTGGCGGTGTGGATCGCGTCCGAGTAGTCGGAGAACGAGGTGACCGCCACCACCGGACCGAAGATCTCCTCCTGGAAGATCCGCATGGAGTTCTTGCCCTCGAAGATCGTCGGCGTGACGTAGTACCCGTCGGCGAGGTCGCCGTCCAGGTGCGCCCGCTGCCCGCCGGTGCGGATCTTCGCGCCCTCCTCCTTGCCGATCTCGATGTATGACAGGATCTTCTCGAGCTGGTCGTTGGAGGCCTGCGCGCCGATCATCGTCTCGGTGTCGAGCGGGTTGCCCTGCTTCACCGCCTCGGTGCGGGCGATGGCGTCGGCGAGGAACCCGTCGTAGATGGACTCCTGGATCAGGGCGCGGGACGGGCAGGTGCACACCTCGCCCTGGTTGAGGGCGAACATCGTGAACCCCTCGAGGGCCTTGTCGTAGTAGTCGTCCTTGGCCCGGGCGACGTCCTCGAAGAAGATGTTCGGGCTCTTGCCGCCGAGCTCCAAGGTCACCGGGATGATGTTCTGGCTGGCGTACTGCATGATCAGCCGGCCGGTGGTGGTCTCCCCGGTGAAGGCGATCTTGCGGATCCGCGGGCTGGACGCCAGCGGCTTGCCGGCCTCGACGCCGAAGCCGTTGACGACGTTGAGCACCCCGGCCGGGAGCAGATCGCCGATGAGCTCCATCAGCTTGAGGATGGACCACGGGGTCTGCTCGGCGGGCTTGACGACGACCGCGTTGCCCGCGGCCAACGCCGGCGCCAGCTTCCAGACCGCCATCAACAGCGGGAAGTTCCACGGGATGATCTGCCCGACCACGCCCAGCGGCTCGTGGAAGTGGTAGGCGATGGTGTCGGCGTCGATCTCGGAGATCGAGCCCTCCTGCGCCCGTACCGCGCCGGCGAAGTACCGGAAGTGGTCCACGGCCAGCGGCATGTCCGCGGCCAGGCACTCGCGGACCGGCTTGCCGTTCTCCCAGCTCTCGGCCACCGCGAGCATCTCGAGGTTGGCCTCCATCCGGTCGGCGATCTTGTTCAGCACCAGCGCGCGCTCGGTGGCCGTGGTCCTGCCCCACGTCCGGGCGGCGCCGTGCGCGGCGTCCAGGGCCCGCTCGACGTCGTCGGCGTCGCCGCGGGCGACCTCCGTGAACACCCGCCCGTTCACCGGCGACGGGTTCTCGAAGTAGCGTCCGGCCGCGGGCGCGACGTACTCGCCACCGATCCAGTGGTCGTACCGCTCCCGGTAGGTGGCCGGGCTGCCGGGCTGTCCCGGGGCTGCGTAGACGGTCATGTCGTCACCCTCCGTGCAGGTGTACCGGCCACGCCGGTGGGGACGGCGACGGCCGGGGGCCTCGCGTCGTTGCGGGGCGCCGTGCTCGCGACGGTAGGCCGCGGACCGTTGCATCGGGGTTGCAGCGTCGTCGACCTGCGCCGACGCGGGGAGGGAGCCGGACGACCTGGCGAGGCCGGGCTGCACCCGCCAGGACCGGGCGGGGGGAGGCGACCGCACGCAGACCTCGCCGTCGTCAGGCCCAGGGGTGCGCCGCCGGCCCCGGGCCGAGCCGCCGGACGAGCAGCGCCAGCCGGGCCCGCGCCCGCGCCCGGGTGGCCGAACCGGGCGCGCACAGGTCGATCAGGCGCTCCCACGCCTGCCAGTCCTCGGCGCCGTCCGCTCGGTCCACCCAGGACTCCAGCACCAGCCGGTCCCGGCTGGTCAGCACCCCGGCGCGCAGATCGGCCACCAGCGCCTCGCGGACCTGCTCGACGCCGGGCGCCTGGGAACGCGGCAGCACCGGGCCCGGATAGGCGAGCAGCGCGCCGAGCACGTCGCTCGCGGCGAGCCGTTCCCGGACCAGCTCGACATCGGTGGCGATCCCGGCCACGCGGTACGGCCGGGACCCCGCGACCAGCGGACCGACCGCCCGACGCAGCCGGGACACCTCGGCACGCACCGTGACGTCGCTCAGCGGGCCCGGGTGCAGCAGGGCGCCCAGCTCGTCGGCGTGCAGGCCCGCCGGGCTGCCGACGAGCAGGAGCAGCAGCTCGGCGTGCCGCGGGGACAGCGGTCGGGGCGGGGCCCCGTCAGGGGAGATCAGCAGGGCGTCGCCCGGGCCGAGCACCCGGAGCAGGGCAGGGCCGGAGGGGCCGATGCGGGCGGCCGGTGCCGGACCGGCAGAGGACCGGTCCGGCGCGGCAGGGACCCGGGCCGGCGCGCCGGAGGCTCGGGCCAGATCGGCAGGAGCTACGGCGGGTGCGGCAGGTCCGCGGTGCACCGGCCGGCGGTGCGGTGCCGGTACCGTGCGGGCACGCAGGTCCAGCTCGACCGCGGTGGCGGTGGCGCGGACCAGCGCGAGCATCAGCGGGGAGGCCGCCGCGTCGCCCCCCGTGACGTCCAGGACGCCGACCACCCGCCCGGTCGGGTCCCGGAGCAGCGACGCGGTACAGCTCCACGGCTGCACCGCCCGGGCGAAGTGCTCGGCTCCGTGGACCTGCACGTCCTGCCCGGTGGCCAGCGCGGTGCCCGGTGCATTGGTGCCTGCGTGCGCCTCGCCCCAGTCGGCACCCTCGACGAACCCGACCCGGTCGACGGCCCGTCGCACCCGGGCGTCGCCGCCGATCCACAGCAGGCGGCCGGTCGCGTCGGTCAGCGCGACGAGGAACCCCTCGGCCACCGCGTCGTCCAGCAGCAGGGTGCGCACCACGGGCAGCGTGGACCACAGCGGGTGGTCGCGACGGTAGCTCCGCAGGTCGGCGGCACCGATCCCGACCGTGGGCCGAGGACGGTCCGGGTCGGCTCCGAGCCGCAGGCTGCGCCGCCACGAGTCGACGACGACACCCCGCACCGCCGTGGACACCGCACCCGTGCTGAGGAACCGTTCGTGCGCCGCGCGCACCCGGGCGAGCACGGTCCCGGGATCACCGCCCCGGGGCCATGCCACGGTCGCCTCGTCGCCCGGCATCGCCCACCCCGACCTCGTCGTCGTCCGGTCAGTGTAGGAACGGCGGCCCCGCCCGGCACGTCCGGGACCGGCTCGGCCCGGGGCGAGCCGAGGGTGCTCCGGGGCGAACCGGCGAGACCACGGGTGGGCCGACGTGCTGCGGGCGATGCCGTCGGGGCGGCGGCGTGAGACGGGGATAGGCAAGGCTTACCTTGTCGGGTATTTTCTGACACGACGTCACATCGTCCGCGCCGACACCCGCCAGGAGCACCCGATGACCGCGCACGTCCGCCGCACCACCGGGACGGCCACGGATGCCGCCCCCACCCCGCCCGTCCGGCCGACCGGGCACCCCGAGCAGCCCGAGCCGGCGCTCGACGGCCCTGCGCCGCTGTCCACCCTGCTGCGCACCGGCACGCGCTCCGAGCACGAGGCCGCCGAGGGGTCGACCTTCGTCGAGGACCTGCTCGCCGGCCGGCTGACCGTGCGCGCGTACGCCGATCTCGCGCTCCAGCTCCGCACCGTCTACGGCGCGCTGGAGGAGGTCGGCGAGCAGGTCCGTCGCACCGCCGCCGGCGCGGGCGTCGTCTTCGACGAGCTGCTCCGTGTGCCCGCGCTGGAGGCCGACCTCACGCAGCTGCTCGGCGAGGACTGGGCGCAGGACGCCGCCCCGCTGCCCGTCACCGCCGACTACGCCGCACGCATCCGCGCCGGCGGCACCGACACCGGCCACTACGTCGCGCACGCCTACACCCGCTACCTCGGCGACCTCTCCGGCGGCCAGGTGATCGGACGGATGGTGCAGCGGCACTACGCCGTGCCGGACTCGGGCGTCGGCTTCTACGCGTTCCCAGCGATCCCGAAGCCCAAGCCGTTCAAGGACCTCTACCGCGCGCGGGTCGACGCCCTCGACCTCACCGACGATCAGCGCGACCAGGTGGTGGACGAGGCGCGCGCCGCGTTCC
This sequence comes from Cellulomonas sp., assembly GCA_036404115.1. GTDB lineage: Bacteria > Actinomycetota > Actinomycetes > Actinomycetales > Cellulomonadaceae > Cellulomonas. Next base: position 27,813 of record DASWPG010000040.1, on the reverse strand, counting down.
AGCACAACCGCGCCCTGTTCGTCGCGCTCGCGGAGCGGCACCACGCCTGACCGACCCCGCACGAGCCCGGTCCGGCACGAGTACGGCAGACGCACAGGCGGCTCCGAGCCGGAACGGGACCGGGTGCTGACAGAACGTGCAAAGATGTCAGCATGCCGAAGATCATCGGTGGCTCCCTGCACGAGCACCGGGAGCAGACCCGCCTCAAGCTGTTCCACGCGCTCTCGACGCTGATGGCCGAGCGCGGTTTCGACGCGATCACCCTCGCCGACATCGCCACCGCCGCGGGTGTCGGCCGCACCGCGGTCTACAACCACTTCGCGGACAAGGAGTCGATGCTCCTCGGCTTCATGATGCACGAGACCACCCAGTACGTCGCCGCGCTCGAGGCCGAGCTCGCCGACGTGCAGGACCCGACCGACCAGCTGCGCGCGTACATCCGGGCGCAGTGCCGGTTGCGGCGGGACTACCACCTCGCCTCGGGGCCGGACCTGCGCACCGTGCTGTCCCGCGGCACGCAGCAGCGCATCCGCGAGCACGTCGTGATGGTCGAGCAGCTGCTCCGCCGGATCCTGGTGGCCGGCATCGGGTCCGGGGCGTTCCCGGACCAGGACATCTCGACCACCGTGTCGCTGGTCAACGCCTGCCTGGGCAACCGCGGCCTGCCCGAGGACGGGCCGGCGCGGGACCGGGCGATCGAGTCCACCGTGGTGTTCGTGCTCCGCGCGGTCGGCACCGGTGACCGGGCGAGCTTCGCGGAGGCCGAGCCGATCCCGGCCTGAACCCGGCCTGGCCCCCGGTAGCAGCCAGCGGCCGAGATCACCCGGCCGGACCGCACGGGGCGGCTGCCCCGTGGCAGATGATGGTCGGATGAGCGACACCCCGTGGCTGCCGGCCACCTCGGGTGCTCCCCGGTCCGGGGTGGACGACGTCCGGAGCCTCGCGCTGCTCGCCCACCGGCTCGGCGGGTGCAGCACGCTGGACCAGGTGCACGAGATCGGTGCCACGGCGGTGCGCGACCTGCTCGCGGCATCGGTCTCCGGCGTGCGCCGGGCGCAGCAGGACGAGTGGCAGCCGATCGTGACCGACCCCGCCGCAGAGCACGCGGACGTCGACGCGGTGCTCGCCGGCGCCGAGGTGCGAGCGGCGCTGCTCCGCCGGCACGAGACCTGGTTCTCCGGCCTCCGGTCGGCCCGACCCGTGCTCGCGACCCCCGTGGTGGTCAACGGTGCGCTCTGGGGTGCGCTGGTCGCGGTGCGCACCGAGGGGTCGGGGCCGTTCGACCCGGACGACGCCGCGCGCGCCGAGGTGCTCGGTGCGCTGGTCGGCGCGCACGTCGCCCGGCTCGACCTCGCGGAGCAGGTGCGGCACCTGGTCGCGGACGACCCGCTCACCGGGCTCGGCACCCGACGGGTCGCGGACGAGGCAGCCCACCGTGCCATCGACTCGGGCGACGAGACCTGCATCGTCATGTGCGACGTGGACGGGCTGAAGCGGGTGAACGACGACCTGGGGCACGACGCCGGCGACGACCTGCTGCGCGCGGTGGCCGCCGTGCTGCGCCGGGCCGGGGCCGGGCTGCCCGGGTCCACCGCAGCCCGGATCGGCGGCGACGAGTTCTGCATCGTGACCAGCGGCATCCCGCGCACGACGGTGGTGCAGGTGATGGAGTCCACCGTCGGCGACGCCACGCTGCCGCACGGCGCGTCCCTGTCCTACGGCATCGCCTCCTCGGCACGCGGGTCGATCGGCGCCGCCCCCACGCCCCGCTCGCTGTTCCGGCGCGCCGATGCCGCGCAGTACCACGCGAAGCGCAGCCACGCCGCGGCCCGCGCCCGGCAGTACCGCGCCGACGACCCCGGGGTGGTGCTCGGCCGCACCGTCGCCGCCGGGGTGACCGCGCTGTCCGGGGCCGGGACGGGCGTGCTGAGCCGGCTGTGCGCGCTGGCCGCCGCGACCACCGAAGCGATGGGTGGATCGGGCTGGGCCGTGCACCGCGACCTGCCGCCGGAGACGGCCATGGACCCGGCGGTCCCGACGAGCCCGGCTGCCGCCGGGGACGACCCGGAGACGAGGCCGGCCGTCGTCGCGCGCGGCGGCACCACGTCGGTGCACGTGAACGGCATCCGTCCGCTGCGCCTGCACCAGGCGCCGTGGACGGTGGAGGTCGAGACCACGCTCTCGCCGGACGACCGCATGGTCGGCACGACGCTGGGAACGCTGGTCGCCCTCGGGGTGGCGGGCAGCGCAGGCAGCGGGGGCAGGCCGACGGGCTGAGACGGCGCACGCCCCGGCTGCGGGCGACGGCTCAGCCGTGCAGGGGCAGCGTGAGCGTCGCCGCCGCGCCGGGCGTCACCCGTACCGGGACGCCCCAGTCCTGCGAGCTGAGGTGGCACGCGGGGTGCGCGATCGTCGGATCGGCGTCGCAGCTCGCCGCGCGGGCGGTCACGTGCAGCACGCCCGATCCGACCTCGGGGTTGATCCGGAGCCGTCGGGTCAGCGGCACGTCGTCGCCCGCGCCGTCGAGCAGCAGCGCGGCCGGGGTCGCCGAGACCCGAAGCAGGGTGGACGGGCCGTAGCGGTCGTCTGACTTCTGACCGGTCGCGGGCGTGAACACGACGTCGAGGGCGAGGTCGCCGGGCGCGATCTCGGTGACCGGGCGCCGGGTGCGCTGCGCACCGGAGTCGAGCAGCTCGCCCGCCAGCTGCGCCGGCAGCGCGATCCGGACCAGCCGGTGCGCCGCCGACTCCACCACGAGCAGGGTGACGCCGTCGGTCTCGCCACCGGTCAGCACGACGATGCCGCTCGGCTCGGCGAGGCCGGTCGCGAGCGTGGTCACCTCGCCCGGGCCGTCGGCCGCGGAGGCCCACCGGCGGACGGCGCCGTTGTAGGTGTCGGCGACCGCCACCGAGCCGTCCGGCAGCGCCGCCACGCCGAGCGGGTGCTGCAGCAGCGCCTGGTCGGCCGGCCCGTCGCGGTGGCCGAAGTCGAACAGCCCGGCGCCGACGACGGTGCCGACGGCGCTGCCCGGGCCGAACGCGTCCGCCGGGCCCCGGGGGGTCGGAGCGGCAGCGGCCGAGGTCGGGGAGAGGGCGCCGCCCCGGGACGGCACGGCGACCAGACCGGGCAGGACCGGCAGGGCCGGCAGGGCCGGCAGGGCGACCGGCTGCGGCACCGGCACGGCGGCGGTCGCCGTGGCACGCCCGGCGGCCGGCGGGTCCAGGTACCGCAGCGCGGAGACCTCGGAGTCGGCCAGCCAGATCCGCCCCTCGGCGCCGATCGCGAGCCCGGAGGTCTGCGCGAACCACGCCTGCGCAGGATCGCCGTCCAGCAGCCCCTCGTTCATGGTGCCGGCGACCGGCTCGATCGCGCCGAGCACCGGATCGAAGGCCCAGAGCTGATGGTCGCCGGCCATCGCCACGACGGCGACCCCGGTGGCCGCGGACCACGCGACGTCCCACGGCGAGGACAGCGCCACCTCGCGGGCCGGGCGCGGGGTACCGTCGGCCGACCGCCACAGGTCCGACCGACCGGGCAGCGGGGCGGGGACGGTCGGGTCGCCGACCAGGTACTGCGCCCCGGTGCCCGCCACCGTGCGCACCGAGCCGTCCGTGAGCCGCACCCCGCGCAGCGCGTGGTTCACGGTGTCCGCCACCAGGATGTCGTAGCCGACCTGCGCCGCGACCTCGGCCGGCAGCAGGGTCAGGCCGTTCGGCTCGCTGAACCGTGCGGTCTGCGCCCCGCCGTCCACCAGCCCGCGCTCGCCGGACCCGATCCGGCGCAGCAGGGTCTCGCCGTCGGCGGCGAGCTCGGTCAGCCCGTGGTGCCCGGCGTCCGCGACCAGCAGGCTCCCGCCGGGCAGCAGCACCGCCTTCGCCGGGAACCGCAGCGTGCCGGCGGTCGGCTCCGGCGGGACGTACGGTCCGGTGCCGCGGTGCAGCGTGCCCTTCGCCCCGTGCTCGGCGACCAGCTCGGCCACCAGCACCTCGACGTTGCTCCGGTGCCCCTCGCCGGCCATCTGCGCGACGACGTAGCCCTCCGGGTCGACCACGACCAGCGTCGGCCAGGCCCGCGCCGCGAACGCCGACCAGGTGACCAGCTCCGCGTCGTCCAGCACCGGGTGGTGCACCTCGTAGCGCTGCACCGCGGCCGCGAGCGCCACCGGGTCGGCCTCGTGCGCGAACTTCGGCGAGTGCACGCCGACCACCACGAGCACGTCCCGGTTCCGGGCCTCGATCTCGCGCAGCTCGTCCAGCACGTGCAGGCAGTTGACGCAGCAGAACGTCCAGAAGTCGAGCAGAACGATCTTGCCGCGCAGGTCCGCGAGGGTGACCTCGCGGCCACCGGTGTTCAACCAGCCACGGCCGATCAGCTCGGATGCGCGGACCTTGGGCAGACGGCTACTGGTCACGGGGACAAGTCAACACGACCGAGCACCTCGACCGCGCCGAGGCGTCCGAGAGCACGGGACGTCCGGAGAGCGGGGTGTCCGGGGGGTCAGGCCACGGGGCCGGACCGTCGGATGCTCTCCCGGGCGATCCGTCTCGACAACACCCGTGTTGCTCAACCGCTGTGATGCACAACTGATCGGTTGTCATCGATCGCTCGAGGCCGGGGGGCCCGCCGCGCGTGCTAGCACTGGTCTCGTCCGTCGGCACCCGCCCGCAGCCATAGCCTCCGCGCGGGGCAGGAAGCCGTGCTGCCGGTCCCGACACCGACAGCCAGGAGGCGCACCGATGCCCACGCAGGATCCCCAGCCCCACCCCGACGAGCCGGCCGACGGGTCCTGGGCAGCGCCGGCGGGGCCACCGGTGCGGACGCCGCCCGCCGACCCCCGGTACGCCGGCCCCTACACGGCGCCCGTCGCACCGACGCCGGAGCCCGCAGCGCCGGCTGCACCTGCGGTGCCGATGCCCGCGGTGACCGCGCCCGCCGAGCCTGACCCGGCAACGCACCCCAGCACCGCACGACGCCGCCCGCGTCGGATCCTGATCGCCGCCGCCGCCGGCCTCGTGCTGCTCGGTGGGATCGGCGCCGCGCTCGTCCGCCAGGTCGGCTCCGAGGCCGACAGCCCCGCGAGCCTCGCGCAGGACTACCTCGACGCGCTGGAGGCGGGGCAGGCGAGCGTGGCGCTGGAGCTCGTGCCCGTCGAGCCCGAGGTGCTGGACGGGTACGGCGAGGTGCCGGTGGAGACGGTGCTGCTCACCGACTCGATCTACGCGGCGGCCACCGACCGGCCGACGGGCGGGCGGGTCACGCGGGTCGACCGGTCCGGTGACGAGGCCACGATCACGATCGAGTACCAGCAGGGCGACGAGCGGGTCACCCAGACGCTCACCGCGCTCCGGGTCGACGGCTCCGGGTCGCTCCCCGGCCGGTGGGAGCTGCAGCCGGCCCCGATCGGCACGGTGACCGTCCGCGTCCCGACGTCCACCACCGCCGACCTGGACGTGTCGGCGAACGGGGTCCCGCTGAACGACCAGGACCTCTGGGCGGTGGCGGCGCTGCCGGGCACGTACACGTTCGACGGCGAGCCGACCGAGTGGCTGGAGACCGACGAGGTCACCGTCACCCTGCTCGGGGACGGCGAGGCGAAGAGCAGCCGCGCGCTCACCCGGCCGAGCGCGGCACTGACGGAACGGGCGCCCCAGCTGGTCGAGGACCACCTCGCCCGGTGCCTGGCCACCACGCTCGCCGACCCCCCGGACTGCCCCAACCTGGCCGACCTCGGCAGCGAGCTGACGGACGTCGCCTGGACCCTGGACCTGGCGCCCGAGTACGAGCTCACCGCCTCCCACTACGGCGACGGGTTCACCGTCCGCGGCACCGCCGCCGGATCGGCCACGATCACCGGGACGCTGGTCGAGGACACCGCAGGGCAGGCCGCGGGCGAGACCTGGACGGCCCGGGTGGAGATCGACCTGGACGGCTACGTCTACGTGAAGGGCGGCACGGTCTGGTACGAGGCCTACGGCGAGTACTGAGCGGGACGGCCTCAGAGCAGCGGCGACCCCACCGGGTAGGCCGGGCGGTCCTGGGGGAACCAGCCGTAGGTCTTCTCCCAGGTGCGGGCCAGCCCGATCAGCTCGTGGTCGTGGAAGTGCATGCCCACCAGCATGATGCCCAGCGGCATCCCGTCGACCTCCGCGGCCGGCATCGACAGCGCCGGGTGCCCCGTGGCGTTGTGCGTCGGGGTGTCCACCGCCATCGAGAACGATCGCGTCTGCTTCTCGAACATGCCTGCGTCGGGACGGCGCTCCATCGCGGTCGTCGGCGTCGTCGGCATGATGATCGCGTCGACATCGGCGAGGGCGGCGTCGTAGGCCGCACGCACGCGGGGGATGGCGTTCTGCGCCTTCGCATAGACGGTGCCGAAGTACCGGCTGCGCAGCAGCTCACCCAGCGCGGCACTGACCCGGTATGCCGGGGGCATGTCGTAACCCGCGGCGGCCAGCCCCTTGCCGACCGCCAGCCTGGTCTCGACGGAGTGGGCGCCAGACCAGTGGTAGCCGTCGCCGAACGCGGTCAGCGTCGTGGCGACGCTCTCCACCATCGCCCCGAAGATGATCGACCCGCCGACCAGGTGCTCGGGGATCGAGATCTGCACGATCCGGGCGCCCAGCTCGCGCAGCCGGTCCAGCGTGACGGAGAACGCGGCCAGCGCTGCTGCCCGCTCCGGCGTGCCGTCGGGGGTCAGCGCCTCGGTCAGGACGCCGAAGGTGACCCCCGTGTAGTCGTCCGGGGCCTCGCGCACCGCTCGGAGGAACGGGAGGTCGGCCGGCACGGAGCGGTCCTGCCGTGGGTCGTCATCGCTCGGCCCGGCGACGACGGTCATCGCCAGCGCCATGTCCTGGGTGCTGAGCGTCAGCGGTCCCACATGGTCGAAGGTGAACTCGTGCGAGGCGATGCCCTGGTAGGGCACGAGTGCGTGCGTCGGCTTGAGCCCGAGCACGCCGCACCACGAGGCCGGCAGCCGGATGGATCCGCCCTGGTCGGTGCCGAAGGTGATGTCGACACCGTCGTAGAAGAGCGACGCGGCGGATCCGCCCGAGGACCCGCCCGTGGAGCGGCTGGGGTCGAACGGGTTGCGGCAGGCGCCCCAGCGACCGGACTCGCTCCCCCCGCCCCACGCCATGCCCTCGAGGTTCGTCATCGCGACGAGGTGGGCGCCCGCCTCCAGGAGCCGTCGCGTCACGGGCGCGTCCTCACGGGGTACGAAACCGTCGAAGATCGCGTTCGCCGCCGACAGCGGGACCCCGGCCACGGAGATCAGGTCCTTGAGCCCGATCCGCTTGCCGGCGAGCAGGTCCGACGTCCGCGCCTCGTCCTCCGCGCGCACGTCCACCCACCGCACGACGGCGTTGAGCGGGTCGGTGGCGGAGGTCGCCTCGGCCCCGGCGGCACGGTGGGCACGCACGGCGCTCGGCTCGGGCTGCAGGGGCGCCGAGACCTCCAGGAACTCGTCGACCTGCGCCGACATCCACCGTGCCAGGGCGAGGACCTCCTCCTGCTCGTGGTCGCGGAAGCCGGTGCCGATGCGCTGCGCGGACGCCTGCAGCTCGGACATGTCGAACTCGATCATGGTGGGCCCTCTCATGCTCAGGAGCGGATCAAGGAAGTCGGGGAGGTCGGGGCGCCGGCGTCCCGCGAGGTCTCAGCCGGGGCCGGCTGCGCCCAGCGCGATGGCCTCGAGATCGGCGAGCCCGGTGCCGGACCGGGCATCGACGCTGCGGCCGCTGCGACCCACGGAGATGAGCAGCGCACGATCGGCGACCGAGCGCACTCGTGCGGCGCTCTGCTCGACGAGCAGGACGGTGAGACCCGGGCTGAGCATCTGACGGATCTTGGCGTAGATGTCGTCGACGACGACGGGAGCCAGGCCGAGCGCGGGCTCGTCGAGCACGAGCAGCCGAGGGTCGCGCAGCAGCGTCCGGGCCAGAGCCACCATCTGGCGCTGACCGCCGGAGAGTGCGCCCACGTCCGTGCCGAGCCGCGCAGCGAGGTCGGGGAACATCTCGATCACTGCATCCAGGTTGCGTCTCGCGCTGCGCGGCTGGCCCACCCGGATGTTCTCCGCGACCGTCATCGCCGCGAACAGGCTCTTGGACTCCGGGACCACCCCGATCCGCATCTCACCGACGCGGCGATGGGTGGGCCAGGAGGAGACGTCCTGGCCGTCCATCATCACGCGGCCCCGGGTGGGGATCAGCCCGAGCACGGCCCGTACGGTGCTCGACTTGCCGGCGCCGTTCGTGCCGACGAGTGCGAGCACCTCGCCGTACCGGAGCTCGAACGAGACGTCGAACAAGGCCTGCGTGCTGCCGTACCAGGCCTGCAGCTCATGCGCCGACAGCATCGGCACCTCCGAAGTAGGCCGCGCGGACGTCCGCGCGGGCGAGCAACGCATCCGTCGGCTCGTGCGCGAGCACCCGCCCGGCGACGAGGGCGACCGACGTCGGGCACGACCGGCGGACGATCTCGACGTCGTGCTCGACCAGGACCAGCAGCAGCCCGGCGGCGGCCGGCAGCCCGGAGAGGAACTGGGCGAGCTCGGCCCGGCTGCCGGCGTCCAGCCCGGCCGCCGGCTCGTCGAGCAGCAGCACCTGGGGCTCGTTCTGGAGCACCCGGGCGATCTCGACGAGCCGGCGGGTCGCCGAGGACAGCGAGGACACCGGGTCGTGCGAGTGCTGGAGCAGCCCCATCATCTCCAGGGTCGCGTAGGCCGCGTCACGCCACTCCCGCTCCGCGCGGCGGTGCCGTGGGGCGCCGAACAGCTGGCGGAGCGCACCAGCTCGCACGTGCCGCTCCCGCCCGAGCAGCACGTTGTCGACCACGGACTCGTCCTCCAGCAGGCGCGCGGTCTGGAAGGTGCGCACCAGCCCCCGACGAGCCAGCCGCTGGGGCGCGCTCCCGGTGATCTCCTCGCCGTCGAACCGCACGACGCCGGAGGTGGGCTGGTAGAAGCCGGACACGACATTGAGCAGGGTGCTCTTGCCGGCGCCGTTCGGCCCGATCATGCCGACGGCGGTGTGCCCGGAGAGCGTCAGCGTGACGTCGGTCAGGGCCTGCACGCCGCCGAAGCTCAACGACACCCCTGCCAGGTCGAGCTCGGGACCGGCGGTCATCGCGTCGCCGCCGGTCGTACGGGCAGCCCGGGTGCGTCCGTCCAGCGAGGTCGGAGCCATCGGCGCAGCGAGCGGACGACCGGCAGCCTCTCACCCGCCTCGACCAGGCCTCCCGGGAGCAGGTAGACCAGCACGACGAGGATCGCACCCGAGAGCAGGACGAACAGCCGGTCCTGCCCGAAGGAGGCGAACACGGGCGGGGCCAGCGAGACGTATGCCGCCCCAAGCCACGCTCCGAGGGTCGAGCCCGATCCGCCGAGGATCACCCCGACGAGGATGTAGACGGAGTCGAACAGGTCATAGCTCTGCGGGGAGACGGACTGCTCGACGTGCGCGAGCAGGAACCCGGCGATCCCGGCGCAGACCCCGGCGACGACGAACGCGGTGAGCTTGGTCCGGGTGACGTTCACCCCGACGGAACGGGCAGCGAACTCGCTCTCCTTGACCGCTGCCATGTTGCGCCCGAGCTGCAGCCGGGGCAACCGGCCGAGCACCACGGTGACCAGCACCGCGGCGAGCGCGCACATCCCGTACAGGAAGAGCGGGTCGGTGGTCGGCACCCCCGCCAGCCAGAGCGAGGCGACCGGCTTGCCCTGGGGCCCGCCGGTCAGGTCCCGCTGCTGGAGCACCCACCACTGGAACAGCTCGCCGAACGCCAGGGTCAGCAGGGCGAGCCGCAGCCCGCCCACGCGCAGCGCCGGCAGACCGACCAGCAGAGACGCCGCGACGGCGACCACCAGGACGAGCGCCAGCTCGTAGATCGCGGTGAGACCGAGCTCGGTCGAGCCGAGCGCAGCGGCGTAGCCGCCGATGCCGACGAACGTGGCCTGCGCCAGGGAGAGGACCCCGGAGACGCCGAACAGCACGCGGGCACCCATCACGGCGATCGTGTAGGCGAGCCAGGACGACGCCAGGAACAACCAGTAGGACGTCAGGACGAACGGCAGCACGGCCAGCAGCACCAGGGCGACGCCGGCACCGATCAGTGTCAGCCGCCGCTGCCTGCGGCGGGACGCGGCGAGCTGTTCCAGGACTGCCGAGCTCGGGGCCGCAGGTCGGTGGTCCTGCTCCTGCGACATGTCGGTGGTCGTCATGCGCGGACGACTCCCTTCTCGGTGAGGAAGCGCTGAGGAAGCACGGCCAGCAGCACGATCACCAGGCCGAACACGGCGGGTGTGGTGTAGCTCGTGCCCAGCGTGTAGACGACGAACCCCTCGAACAGGGCGAGGCCGAAGGCCGCGGCGAGCGGCGCCACGTACCGGTCCAGCCCGCCGATCATCCCCGCGATGACCGCCTTGATCAGGAACGGCTGCATGAAGTAGGCGTCCACGGACTGCCGCGACGCCGTGACGATGCCGACCACCCCGACGACGGCCCCGGCGAAGCCCCAGGTCAGGGCCCGGACACGTTTGACGTCCAGCCCCATGCTGGCGGCCAGCTCGGGGTCCGTCGCCGTGGCCCGCATGGACAGGCCGAGCGAGGTCTTCTCGATCAGCCAGACCACCGCGACGACGAAGACGACCGCGACGATCGTGAACACGACCTGGTTCGCGTTCAGGTAGACCTGGCCCAGCTCGACCGGGATGTCCGTGCCGAGCGGGAGGAACGACTTGCTCGTCGTCCCGAACAGGGCCTCCACGACGGCCGTGATGAGCAGCAGCAGCCCGAGGGTCACCACCAGGTCGAGGCCCTGCCGTCCGGTCCGCCGGGTGATCGGCTCGAGCACGAGCCGGTCGGTCAGGAAGGACGCGATCGTCGCCACCAGGACGGCGGCGGCCGCCGCGACCAGAACGGCAGCCCCGGCGGACTGGACGAGCGAGTAGGTGACCACGGCGGCCACCATGCCGAGCGCGCCGTGGGCGAAGTTCACGGCCTTGCTCACCCGGTAGACCACGAGGATCCCGAACAGCAGCAGCGCGTACAGCGCGCCGGTGGCGAGCGAGCTCGCCGTGATCTGCAGCAGCGCGGGCAGGGTGCTCATCGGAGGGTCGCCTCGTCGCCGGTCACTCGCCGCCGACGACCTGGAACGGTGCCGCTTCGACGACTTCGTCGCCCTCGATGATCCCGACGCCGACCGCGTTGGTGCCCTGCCGCGAGTCCTCGCCGAACGTGACCGGCGGGATCAGGCCGGTGGCGAAGCCGTCCATCTCGACGAGGGTCTGCTCGAGGCACTCGCGGGTCAGCACCGGAGCCTGCTCGAGCGCCTCGAAGGTGACCAGCGCCTGCACGTAGCCGACGGCGTTCCACATGCTCGGGGCCTCGCCGGTCGCCTCGGTGAAGTTCGTGACGAACTCCTGGACCAGATCGTCGTCCGTGCTGAACGGTGCGACCTTCGTCGGCACGATCATCCCCTGCGAGATGTCGCCGTACTGGCTGATGTAGGACTCGTCCGTCATGTCCGACTGGGCGAGCAACTGCGGGTAGTAGCCGACCTGGTTCATCGCCTCGATCAGCTGAGCGGTCTGCGGGTTGGTGATGATCGTGGCGACCATGTCCGCGCCGGTGTTCTTCAGCGACAGCGCGATCGAGGAGAAGTCGGTGGTCGTGGACTCCACCTCCTCGATGTCCGCGAGCTCCATGCCGACCTCGCCGAGCGCGTTCTCCAGGCCCGTGGTGGCGTCGTCGCCGGTGTCGCCGATCAGGCGGACCAGCGAGACCGAGGAGGGTGCGTCGTCGGTACCGAGCGCGTAGGTCATCCCGACCTCGAACTCGTCGATGAAGTTCGGCCAGATCATGAAGACGTCCGGGTTCTCCATCACGCCGACCTGGTTGGAGGGTGCGTAGGGGCCGATCGACGGGATGGAGTTCTCCTCGATGTAGGGCAGCACCCCGACGAAGTTCGGGGTGCCGACGCCTCCGGCGAACGCGAAGACCTCGTCCTCCTCGTTCAGGCGTCGGGCGGCCTGCAGCGCGACCGAGGCGTCGTACTGGTCGTCCTCGGTGACGAGCTCGACCTGTCGGCCCTGGATCCCCCCGGCGGCGTTCACCAGGTCGAGCGCCACGTTGAAGCCGTCGAGGGCTCCGTTGCCGGGGTCGGCCACGGAGCCGGTCAGCGGGGTGAACATCCCGAGCAGGATCGTGTCGTCGGTGATGCCCTGGGAGCTGCCTCCGGCATCCGTGGTGCACGCGTCCGTGCTGGAGCCGGCGGCGGTGGTCTCCTCGGTCTCGGTACGGGTCGCCGAACAGCTGGTCAGGGCGAGGGCGGAGACGAGCCCGACGGCCGCGATCGCGACGGTGCGGGCTGGGCGGGTGCGGTTCATGAGTTCTCCTCGGCGAGCGGACGGCAGGAGGCAGGAGTGGAGATCGACAGCGGCGCCGGCATCGATTGGTCGCACTATTACAGGGGCTGCACGGGTCGATCAAGACCTCGGCACAGTGTGACCCACCGCACACCATCTCTGAAGCAGGTCCCTGACCTGCGTATACGTAGCGAATCACGCGACGAGCCGCAACACAGAGTTAACACATGGAAACCGTGGCGCAACCCAAGACGCGCACATTGGTAGCACCACTACCACTGTCGGCACCGCTGCGGCGCTCGTGCGCCAGCCACCGCTGCTGCGCGAGGAGATGATGTCGTGAGGGAGTTCGACCGGGAGTACCTGACCGAGAGCGCACGTCGGCTCGGAACAGGCGTCGCCGAGCACGAGTGGGACGAGATGGCGCGTCTCGCCGACTGGATGACGGCGACCATCGACGAGTTCATGGCCGCCGCCCCGCCCTACCTGCCTGCACCGCACGTCGTGCCCGCCTCCCGCCGGGTGCTCGGCCCGCCACGAGCCGGCGAGGACCCGCTGAACGCGATCCGGTACTGGACAGAGGTCCGGGCCGACCCGACGGAGGTCACCGGTGACCTGCTCGCGGGCAAGAACGTCGTCGTCAAGGACCTGATCCAGGTCGCCGGGCTGCCGATCAGCGTCGGCACCCGGGTGCTGGACGGGTTCGTCCCGGTCGAGGACGCGCCCGTGGTCGACCGGGTGCTCCGCGCCGGCGCCACGATCACGGCCGTCACGAACATGGAGGGCATGGCCTACGGCGGCGGCGGCGAGTCCGGCGACTTCGGCGCGACCCGCAACCCGTTCGACCCGACCCGTTCGACCTCCGGGTCGTCCGGCGGGTCGGCAGCATCCCTGTTCTACGACGGCGTGGACATCGCGTTCGGCACCGACCAGGGCGGATCGGTGCGCCTGCCGGCGGCCTGGTGCGGCGTCCTCGGGCTCAAGCCGACCCACGCCCTCGTCCCGTACAGCGGGATCGCCTCGCACGACGCGACGTTCGACCACGTGGGACCGATGACGCGCACCGTCGACGACCTGGCCCGTGCGATGCAGGTCGTCCAGGGCGCGGACCCCTCGGACCACCGCCAGGCCGCCGGGGTGCCGCGGCTCGACTTCCTCGCCGCGCACGGGTCGGCGCCCACCGGCTACGCCGGACGCACCCTCGCCGTGCTGGAGGAGGCGGTGGAGCCGGACGGCACCCCCGAGCGGGATGCCGCGCTCGCCGCGTTCGCCGGGTTCCTCACGACGTTCGAGCGGCTCGGCGGGCGCGTGGTCCGGGTGTCGGTGCCCGCGCACCGTCTGTCCGGCGGGGTGCTGTTCGCGGCGATGCTGGAAGGCGTGGCCGCGACGCTGCACGGGAACGGCGACGGGTACGGCCGCACCGGGCGCTACTCGGTGGAGACCCGTCGGGCGATCGGCCGCGGCATGGCGGCGTCGGGGACGATCCTCCCGCACGCGTACCGGATGGCCGCGATCCTGGGCGAGTCGTACCGACGGCGCTACTTCGGCGAGGTCTACGCCACGGCTCAGCGGATCATCCCCGCCCTGCGCGGCGCCTACGACACCGCCCTCGAAGGCGTGGACGCCCTGGTCATGCCGACGGCCCCCCTCCCCGCGATGGAGCTGCGGCCGGATGCCGGGATCTTCGAGCGGCAGACGCGCAGCTTCTCCAGCCCGGTGGACACCCCGGCGCACAACGCGACCGGGCACCCCGCGCTGTCCCTGCCGGCCGCGCAGGTCGACGGGCTCCCGTTCGGGATCCAGCTGGTCGGCCGACGGTTCGAGGACGACGTGCTGATCGGTCTGGCACAGACCTGGGAGTCCCAGGTCGGCTGGCAGCCCGGTGATCCGGAGGTGCACGGAGGCCGCCGTCCCTGAGCCCGGCGCCCACCACCGGGCCGTCCGGGGTATCCCGGACGGCCCGGTGGTGCGTGTGGGAAGGTGTGCGACGAGACTTCGAGCATGGGAGTGCTGATGGGAGAGCCGCGCCCGGACGGGACGGACGCGCACACGTGGCGCACCGCAGTCGAGTACCACCTGGGCGACCGGTTCGACGACGAGATCACCCGGGCCCTGACCAGGGCGGTCGCCCGGATCGGCCCGGGCGGGCGGCTGCCGGCGGAACGAGATCTCGCCGAGGAGATCGGAGTCAGCCGCAACGCCCTGCGCGACCGGATCCGGCTGCTGGAGAGCGCCGGCATCCTCGCCCGCCGCCAGGGCTCCGGCACCTACGTCGAGCGTGTCGCACGTTCCGACGGGCTGTCCGCCTCGCTCGACCTGCTGGTCACGACGGAGCAGCTGCAGCTCAGCGAGCTGCACGAGGCCCGGGTCGCGCTCGAGCTGCGGGCCGCGCTGCTGGCCGCCAACCGCACCGACATCGACGGCGCCGCGCTGACCGCGATGCAGGAGGCCGTCGACGGCATGGCGCTCGACTTCGGGTCACCGCTGGTCGCGCAGCACGACCTCGCCTTCCACCGCGCCCTCTTCCAGGCCTCGGGGAACGGGGCGCTGCAGTTCTTCGCCGAGGCGTTGAACGCGGTCTTCATGCGCGCGATCTACCTCGGCACGCACAACTGGCAGGTGCGCGGGACCGGTCGCAACCTGCTGGTCGCGGTCCACCAGGACATCCTGGACGCCGTCACGGCGCGGGACGGCGAGGCCGCCGCCCGGGCCGTCGAGAGCCACTTCCGGGTGCACGACGAGGTGATCCGCGGCTGACCGTCGGCCGCGTGCCGCCCGGTGCGCCGCGTCGCCGGCCTTCGCCGACCGGGACGGATGCCGGGACCGGCGCGCGACCAGCGCGACGAGGACCATGCTCGCGGCCATGCTCGCCAGCGGCGCGATCATGGCCGCCGCCCCGGCCGTGGCGAGTGCGATCGAGGCGGCGAGCGCATCGTTCTTGAACGTCATCGCCAGCAGGCTCACGTCCCGGTCCGCGCGCCGGTCCCTGGTCAGCAGGCGTGCGGCGCCGACCCCCCAGCCCACCCGCAGCAGACCGGCACCGACGCCGAGCGCGACGACGGTCCCGGTCGGCGGGTCGTCTGCGGTGACGATCCCCTGGCCGAACACGAACGACGTCACGAACATCGCGACGACCACGAACCCCGTGCGCCACGGCACCGGGACCCGCCGGACGAGCGAGCCGAGCAGCGCCCCGGCGAGGCTCGGGAGCACCAGCGTCACGAGCGTCGTCGTCACGAGCCGGGCGGAGTCGACGACCGGACCGAGCGTGACCAGCAGCAGCAGGGGTGTCAGCACGGGCGCGACCAGATAGCCGAGCACGGCGAACGCCGTCATCCGGGCGGGATCGGCGCGGGCTGCCGCGGCGTACGCCGGCAGACCGGCGGACGGCGGCATCACGGCGACGGCGACCAGCCCCACGGTGGCCGGCGAGGTCAGACCGGCGCCCTGGACGACGAACCACAGGAGCACCCACGGGGTCGTGGCGACCAGGTGGTGCAGGAGCAGCAGGCGTGCGGAGCTCCGGCGCACCGTCCGATCGGTCAGCACCCGCAGCGGGATCGCGCCGACCGACACGAACACCTGCGCGGCGGCCATCACGAGCAGGACGTCGTCGAGGCTGTCGCCGGGCACCTGCGGCAGGCCGGCACCGGCCAGGGTGCCGACCGCCACGGCGGCGATCAGCAGGAGGCTGGGCAGCATCGCATCGCTCTCGGGTCGGGGAGGCGGACCGGTCGCACGTGCGGTGTCAGGCGGGCGCCACGATCGCTATTGGTAGGACCATTTGATCCTAGATCGCACACAGGCGGCGCGCAACCAGCATGATCGGGCACGCCGAGGGTGAATCCAGCCAAGACGTAGCACCATTCCCGGAGTCCGCCGACCCGCTGGACCACAGGCGAGCCGGTCGGCGCGCTGGACGGGGCAGCACCCGGACCGTCCAGACCACGACGGTGGGGGCGCTCGACCTCGTGGTCGAGCGCCCCCACCGTCGTCCAGCCTGCGTCGCCTCCGCGCCGCGTCCTGCGTGCTGCGCGGCCGGCCCGGACCTACCCGAGCACCTCCGGCAGCGCCGGCAGCTCGTCCCCGGTCAGCCCCAGCACGTGCTCCGCCAGGAACGTCTCGACCACCTGGTACCAGACCTTCGCGTGCTGCGGGGTCAGCACCCAGTGGTTCTCGTCCGGGAAGTAGAGGAACCGGTGCGGGGTCCTGCCCTGGGCGTCCGCGGGCAGGCCGGAGCGGGACAGCAGCTCGTACCAGAGCCGCAGGCCCTCGCCGATCGGCACCCGGTAGTCCCGGTCGCCGTGCACCACGAGCATCGGGGTGACGATCTGCTCGACCGAGAGGTGCGGGGAGTTGGCCAGCGCCATCTCCGGCGTCATCTCCCGCTCCCAGTAGAACGAGTCGTCGGTGGTCGGGCCGAACTGGTCCAGCGCCCACAGGCTCGCGTGCGTGACGATGGCGCGGAACCGGTCGGTGTGCCCGGCCACCCAGTTCGCCATGTAGCCGCCGAACGAGCCACCCATCGCGCCGGTGCGGGTCGCGTCGATGTCCGGGCGCGCCACCGCGGCATCGGTCGCCGCCATCAGGTCGGTGAACGGTGCGGCGCCCCAGGCACCCCAGCCGCGCTGCACGAAGTCCTGGCCGTACCCGGTCGACAGCGCCGGGTCCGGCAGCAGGACGGCATAGCCGCGTGCCGCGAGGATCCACGGGTTCCACCGCCAGGACCAGGCGTTCCACGACCCGAGCGGGCCGCCGTGGATCCACAGCAGCAGCGGGGCCGGCGTCGCGGGCGACGCACCGTCCGGGAGCACCAGCCAGGAGCGCACCGCCGAGCCGTCTTCGCCGGTGGTCTCGACCTCGGTCAGGGTGCCGGGCAGCTCGGGCAGCGGGGCCGGGGCCGGCAGCGGCGTGGCAGGCTGCGCGCCGCCGGAGGCCAGCGCGGCGGCCAGGTCGATCCGGACCGGGTGCGCCGGGGCCGCGTAGGAGGTGCGCAGCGCGTAGAGCACGGTGCCGTCCGGGCTGAGGTTCAGGTCGCTGAACACCGCGTCGTCGGCGGTGACCCGGGTGACCCGGTCGGTGGACAGCTCCACGTGGAGCACCGGGCCGCGGCCGAGGTCGTCGGTCTGCACCAGCAGGCCGGTGCCGTCCCGGGTCCAGACGACCTCGTGCGGCCAGCGGTCCCAGCCCGCCGCGACCCGGCGCGGCTCGGTGCCCGCGTGCAGGGACGTCACCCACAGCTCCTGGCGCGGGGCCTGCGTCGGGGTGCTCAGGGTCTCGCGGACGTAGGCCACCGTCGCACCGTCCGGGGAGACCACCGGACCGCCGACGTCGGCGCCCGGGTCGTCGACCAGGGTCCGGCGCTCGCCGGTCGCGACGTCGATCGCCACCAGGGTGCCGCGCAGGCTGCCGCGGGCGCCGGGCAGCGTCCAGCCGACCACCAGGGTGCGGCCGTCCGGGCTGAGCACCGGCGCCTGCTCGTGCAGCGCGACGCCGGGTCCGGGGGTGAGGTCCCGCAGCGCGAGCGTCGGCGCCGGCTCCCCCGCGACCGCGCTGCCGGCGACCTGGCCGAGGTCGGCGGCGAACAGGTGCGGGACGGCCGGGCCGAGGTCGTGGTCCCAGAACCGCACCGGGTAGGCGTCGTGCAGGATCGCCGCGACCTTGGCGTCCGACCGGACCCCGATCAGCCGCTCGTCCTCCGCGTCGTCGGTGGCCCGCGGCAGCACGTCCGAGGTCAGCAGCGCGACCGGTGCGGCCTCGGCGACCGCGACCCCGTCGATCCCGGCCTTGCGGCGAGCGACCACCCGGGCCTCCGCGCCGTCCGCGGGCAGCAGCCAGAGCGCCGCCGCGGCGTCCTCGTCCGCCCCGGACGCGCCCGGGTCCGGGCGGGCCGAGGTGAACAGCAGGTCGCCGGTCGAGGTGAACCGGGCACCGCGCTCGCCCGCGGAGGACCGGGTCAGGCGGCGGGCCGGTGCGACGCCCGCGGGGTCGACCTCCCAGAGCGCCGACACGTACCGGGTGCGCTTCTCGTCCAGGGTGGACACCGAGGTGACCAGGCGGGTGCCGTCCGGCGAGAGGGTCAGGCCGCCCTGCCGGGGCAGGGCGACGTAGGCGTCGAGGTCGTGGAACGGGGTGCGGGGCGCCGGGTCGGCGGGCTGCTGGTCGGAGGTCACCCTGCCGTCCTATCACGCCCGCACCGGCCGGCACCTGGACCCCCTGCCCGGGGCGGTGGCACCACCGCGGCCGGCCCGGGTCACCGCTCGTCGCGCGGTCCGCCCTCGTCCCGCTCCGCGAGCCGGGCCAGCATCGCGTTGTACTCGTCCATCTCGATGTCCCCCTCGCGGGCCACCCGGCGGTCCCGGCGCCGTGCGATGCGCTCGTCGTCGCGCGCCCAGGACACCGCGACGGCGATCGCGAGCGCCAGCGTCGGCAGCTCGCCGATCCCCCAGGCCACCCCGCCGCCGCGCTGCTGGTCCGCGATCGCGGACGGCCCCCAGGTGCGCCCGAGCAGCCCGAACCAGTCCGGCACCAGCAGCACCTCGCCGCTGACCAGCGCGACGCCGAAGAACGCGTGGAACGCCATGGTCGCGAACAGGAGCAGCAGCCGCTGCGGGTACGGCGGGCGGTTCGGCCCGGGGTCGATGCCGACCAGGGCGTTCACGAACAGGTACCCGGCCAGCGAGAAGTGCACCACCATCACCAGGTGGCCGACGCTGGACTCCAGCGCCCAGGCGAACACGTCGGTGTAGTAGAAGACGATCATCGAGCCGGCGAAGTTCACCGCGGCGACGACCGGGTTGGCGAAGAGCCGGCCCCACCGGCTGTGCACCAGGCCGAGCAGCCACTCGCGCGGGCCGCGAGAGACGTCGGCCGGCGTGCCGCCGCGCACCCCGGAGGTCGCGGAGCGGGCCGGCAGCGCGCGCAGCGCGAGCGTCACCGGGGCGGAGAGCGTCAGGAAGATCGGGATCACCATCGCGAGCAGCATGTGCTGGACCATGTGCGCGCTGAACAGCACGTGGCCGTACGCGGAGGGACCGCCCGAGGTGGTCCAGAAGAACAGCACCGTGCCGGTGACCCAGGCGGCGGTGCGGGGCCAGGGCCAGGCGTCGCCGCGGCGGTGCAGCCGGGCCACCCAGCGCAGGTAGACGATCAGGCCGGCGACCGCCGCGCAGGCCATCAGGACGTCCCACCGCCACTGCGTGATCCAGGACAGCGTGGTCGGCTCGGGCGGCAGCGCGTGCCCCGTGACGGTCTCCGCCGGGGTGGGGTCCGTGATCGGCGAGTCGTCGACCGGCGGGGCCGACGAGCCGAGCGCCACCGCGACGCCCGAGACGGCACCCATCACGCCGAGCTCCACCGCGACCAGCCGCCAGAACAGCGCTGTCGCGCGGGCCCGGGTGGTGCCGACGGCGAGCTGGCGGACGACGCCGCGCCGGTGCGCCAGGCCGAGCAGACCGAGCACGCCGAACAGGACGATCTTGACCAGCAGCAGGATCCCGTACCGGGTGGTGAGGTCGTCCCACGAGCCGATCCGCAGCACCGAGTTCACGACCCCGGAGACCGCGACCAGCGCGAGGCACCAGCCAGCGATCACGGAGAACCGGGCGACCGCCGGCGCCAGGTCGTGGCCGAGCCGGTGCGCCAGCGGCGACAGTGCGATCAGCGTGCCGATCCACAGCGCCGCACCGACCAGGTGCAGGAACATCGACGCCGTGGCCAGGTCGTGGCCGGCGGCGCCGGAGGCGTGACCGGTCTGGGCGTTCTGCCACAGCGCGACCAGCACGCCTGCCGCCGTGCACACCGCAGCCACCGGGCTGCTCACCAGCAGGGCGACCACGGTCACCAGCGCGGCGACGACGATGGAGACGAGCAGCACCCGGCCGAGCTCGAACTGGGTGACGAACTGCCCGAGCTCGCCGCCGAAGGCCGGGTCGGACAGCGACAGCCCGGCGACGTTCGCGTAGGTGAGCACGAGCTCGGCCACCGCCGCGAGCGTCCAGACGCCGGACGCCACCGCGGTCACCCCGGCGGCGGCCCGGATCACCCCGGCCGGGTCCGGGGTGCGGCGCACCAGCACCGTCGCGAGCAGCACGAGACCGCCCAGGGTGGCGGACGCGGCCAGCTCGGTCGCCGTCGATGCGATCGGCAGGCCCCAGCGGACCACGGCGCCCGGGTCCCGCAGCGCCTCGGGGGCGGCAGCACCGGTGAACGCGACGCCGGCCAGCACGGCCGCGAGCGCGAGCAGCGCCAGCGCGGCCAGGCGCAGGACGGTCGGACGCAGGAAGGTCGGGCGCGGCACGGTCGAGATCGGCGCGGTCGAGCGCTGCCCACCGGGCGGGGTGCCGCCGGGCGCCGGCGGCCCCGCCGGGGTGCGTGCCGCCATCAGCTCTGCGCCCGGTCCCCCGGGTCCGGTGCGTCGCCCGGCACGTCGTCGGACGACCGGCCGTTCGGCCGACGGCGCTCGCGGACCACGAACACCGCGACCGCCCCGACCGCCAGCACGGCGACCGCGATCGCGGCGATCGCCCCCGCGGTGAGCCCGGCGTCCTCGTCCTCGGCGTCCTCCTGCGCGGCGGAGGCCGTGCCGGTGCTGGTCGGGGCCGGCGCGATCACCGCACCCGCGGTCGGATCGACGGTCGGTTCGTCCGTCGGCTCCGTGGTCGGGTCGGCGTCGGTGGTCTCGGCCGGACCGGGGTTCACCACCCCGATGGTGATCTCGGCCGAGGCGGTGAAGGTCAGGGTGCCGGAGATCGGGTGGCCGTCCGCCGAGGTGACGCGCCAGGTGACGGTGTAGGTGCCGGCCGGCAGCGTGCCGGCGAGCGCCTGGCTGACCGTGGAGTCCACCAGCTCGGGCGCGCCGTCGCTCACCTGGGTGCCCTCCGGGTCGGTGACCAGGATCTCGGTGCCGAGCGCCTGCGCGGGCTGGTCGAACGTCAGGGTGACCCGCTCCGGTGCGGTCGCGACCGCCGCGCCGTCGGCGGGGTCGGAGCCGAGGAACACGTTGTGCGCCTGCGCCCTCGCCGCACCGGCCACCAGCACGACCGACGCCAGCAGCAGCGCGACGAGCGCCGCGAGCAGCCGCGGGGCGGGTGCGGTCCGGGAGACCGCGCTGCGGGGGGCCGCGCCCGGGACGGGGCAGCGGTCGGGCGGCGGCACGGAGGACATCACAGGCCCATCATCACCCGGCGGGGCCCCGACCCGCCCGAGGGTCGGCCACCGGGTGTCGAGGATCACCCGGCGCGACCGGGCCTCCGGAGACGCCGCACGCGGTCCGGCACCCAGCACCCGGCGCGGGTCCGGCACCGACCGTCCCCAGCCCGCGCGACCGCACCCGGCCTGTGGACAACCGTTCGGCGGGCCCGTCCGCCGCTAGCGTCGAGGAGGTGAACCGTTCGCTCCTCGCCGATCTCGACCCGGCCCAGCGTCCGCGCGAGCGGCTGCTCCGGCACGGCCCGGACGCGCTCTCCGACGCGGAGCTGGTCGCGCTGCTGCTCGGGTCCGGCCGGCGGGGACGGGGCGCCGTGGCCCTCGCCCGGGACCTGCTCGCGGCGCACGGCGGGCTGCCCGGGCTGTCCCGCTGCGTGCCCGACGACCTCGCCGTCATGCCCGGCGTCGGACCGGCCAAGTCCACCCGCGTGGTCGCCGCGCTCGCGCTGGCCCGACGGTTCGGCACCTCCACCGACCGGCGGGACACGATCCGCACCCCTGCCGACGTGGCCCGGGTCGTCGCACCGCTGCTGGACCGGGCGGACGACCCCCGGCTCGCGGTGGTGGTCGGCGACCGGGCAGGCCGGCTGCTCGGTGCGGTCGCGCTGCCGGCCCCGCTCGCGCACGCCGACCCGCCGTCCGCACGGGAGGTGCTCGCCGAGACGCTGCGCCGCGGCGGGGTGACGCTCGCACTGGCGCACCGGCACGCGGACGGCGACCCCGCTCGCAGCTCGATCGGCGGCTCGGAGGCCGGATCGGACCACGGCACGGTCCACGAGCCGGGGTGCGGCGCGGACGGCCAGGTGGACCGGGCGGTCGGTCCGACCCCGACCCGGCACGACCTCGCCCTGACCCGGACCGTGCTCGACGCGGCGGCGCTGTGCGGGGTGCGGCTGCTGGACCACCTGGTGCTCGGCCCGGACGGCCCGGTCAGCGCGATGCCTCCGCCGGTCGAGGGGCAACAATGAGCCCGTGACCCCGCCGACCCCCGTCATCACCGTGTCCGCCGCCCTGATCGCCGACGCCGAGGGCCGCCACCTGCTGGTGCGCAAGCGCGGCACCACGGCGTTCATGCAGGCCGGCGGCAAGCCCGAGCCCGGCGAGGACCCGCGCGCCGCCGTGGTCCGGGAGATCGGCGAGGAGCTGGGCGTGGCCGTCGATCCCGCACGGGTCCGCGCCCTCGGCCCGCACGAGACGATCGCGGCGAACGAGCCCGGCCACCGGCTGCTCGCGCACGTGTTCGCGGTCGACGGGGTGACCGAGGTCGCCGCGACCGCGGAGATCGAGGAGGTGGTCTGGGTGGACCTCGCCCAGGCCGCCCGGCTGCCGCTGGCCCCGCTCACCGCGACGCTGCTCGGGCTGGACGGCAGCGGCGGCGACTGGCTGGCACGCGCGGCGGGCTGACCCGGTGGCCCGGCACGCCCAGGACGGCGCCCGTGCGCGGCGGGCAGGTGCGCAGGCGCCCGCGCGCGCCTGGTTCAAGCAGACTGCCGAGGCCCTCGTGGTCGCGACCCGCTAGCACCTGGACCTGCTCGACCGGCATGGCGTCGGCCGGGTGAAGCTCCGGACGACGAGCCCCGGTCGGATCAGCTACGAGGACGCCGTCCAGGTGGTGGCGGTGCCCTGCTCCTGCGACGCGGACTTGTGGCTGCACGACGGCCCCTCCCGGCCCGCCGGATAGCTCCGACCGGCACCGGCTGCGACGGTCGCGGCTTCGACCCGATCGGCACGAGCAGGCTCGATCGCGGTCACCGCCATCGGCGGCCCTAGATCAGGCACGCGCAACCCGGGACAAGTCGTATCGCGTAACGCAACACGAATCAGTCGGTGGATGATCGTCGGTTTCCGGCACAAAGGACTCGAGAGGTTCTACGAGTCCGGATCGAAGAAGGGCATCCGACCGGACCACGCCGCCAAGCTGACCCGCATCCTGTCGGCGCTCGACGTAGCGGCAGGTCCGGACGATCTCACGATCCCGTCGTTCCGCACGCACCTGCTGACCGGCGACCTGGCCGGGCACTGGTCGGTGCGGGTCAACGGCAACTGGCGGATCACGTTCCGGTTCATCGGGACGGACGTCGAGCTGGTCGACTACCGCGACCACCACTGAGAAGGAGCTGATGAGCATGGCGATGAAGAACCCGGTCCACCCGGGAGAGATCCTGCGCGAGGACGTCCTGCACGAGCTGGGCCTTCCGGTCAGCACGGCGGCCGAGCGCCTGGGGGTCTCGCGCGTCTCGCTCAGCCGGGTGCTGCACGGGCACGCCGCGGTCAGCCCGGCCCTGGCCGTGCGGCTGGAGCTCGCCGGTGTCAGCACCGCTCGCGCATGGCTGGCGGTGCAGGCCGCCTACGACCTGGCCGCGACGCGTCACGCCGGGACCCCGAAGGTCGTGCGTCTCGACACGGCCTGACGCGTCGCCCCGATGCGCGAGCACCTGGACCTGCCCGACCGGCACGGCGTGGGCCTGGTGGGGCTCCGGACGACGAGCCCCAGGCGGATCAGCTCCGAGGACGTCGGGCTGCGTGCCGCTGCCACCCGGCTGGAGGCGTGGATCGTGCGGTGCCGTGGCACGCTGCTCCGATGGTGATCGAGGCCGTGGAGTATTCCGAGCGGTGGCCCCTCCAGTTCGCGTCGGTGGCGGAGGCGTTGTGGCGCGCTCTCGACGGCGTGCCGGTCCGGGCGATCGAGCACGTGGGTTCGACAGCCGTCCCCGGGCTCGCTGCGAAACCGATCCTGGACATCGACGTCATCGTGCCTGCTCAGCACGTCCCGGCTGCCGTCGCGGCGCTGGAGGCCACGGGCTACACGCATCGAGGTGACCTCGGGGTCGCCGGGCGTGAAGTGCTCCGCGCGCCCGACACCGCCCCGGCCCGCCACGTGTACGTCTGCGCGGAGGGCGCTCTGCACGTGCGCAACCATCTGGCGGTCCGTCGGGTGCTGCGTGAGCGGGCGGACCTGCGTGACCGCTACGCCGCCGTCAAGCTCCGGCTGTCGAGCGATCGCGCCATGGACATCGATCGCTACGTCGCGGGCAAGTCCACCATCCTTCAGGAGGTGCTTGCCCTGACCGATCTCACCGACTCCGAGAGGGCAGAGATCCTTGAGCTGAACACCGCCCGCTGAGGCGGGTCCCGGAGATCCGTCCGGTCGAACATCGCGGCGGCCTCAGCAGCGGGCGACGAGGCAGTCGCCGAGCAGACCCGTGCGCCCATCCCGCCGGACGCACCCGCGCCGGCACGAGACCGTGCTCAGCCGGCTCGATCCCGACGGCACCCGGCGGACGGCCGATCGCGCGGCGGCCCGCGGTCCCGCCCTCAGCCCCAGACCAGCGCCTGCGCCGGGTCCGCCAGGATCGCCGCGACGTCCGCCAGCACCCGGGACCCGAGCTCACCGTCCACCAGCCGGTGGTCGACGCTCAGCGCGAGCTGGGTGACGTGGCGGACCTTGATCTTGCCCTTGTGCACCCACGGCTGCTCGCGGATCGCACCGAACGCGAGGATCGCGGCCTCGCCGGGGTTGAGGATCGGGGTGCCGGTGTCGATGCCGAACACCCCGACGTTGGTGATCGTGATGGTGCCGTCGGCCATGTCGCGCGGCGGGACCTTGCCGGAGCGGGCGGTGGCGGTGAGGTCGGCCAGGCCGAGGGCGAGATCGTGCAGACCGAGACGGTGCGCGTCCTTGATGTTCGGGACCACGAGCCCGCGCGGGGTCGCCGCGGCGATGCCGAGGTTCACGTAGTGCTTGTAGACGATCTCCTGGGCGGCCTCGTCCCAGGACGCGTTGATGTCCGGGTGCCGGCGAACGGCCAGCAGCAGGGCCTTCGCGGCGATCAGCAGCGGGGTGACGCGCACGTCGGCGAACTCGCGGTTCTCGCGGAGCGTGGCGACCAGCCGCATGGTGCGGGTGACGTCGACGGTGTGGAACACGGTGACGTGCGGGGCGGTGAACGCGGAGGTGACCATCGCCTCGGCGGTGCGCTTGCGCACGGACTTCACCGGTACCCGGGTCTGGCGCCCGTCCACGGAGACGGTGCCGGAGGCGAGCCACGGCTGGTCGTCACCGGGGTAGGTGGCCAGGGTGCGGGCCTCCGCACCGGCCTGGTGGGCCAGCACGTCCTCGCGGGTGACGATGCCACCGGGGCCGGTGGGCTGCACGGAGTCGAGGTCGACGCCGAGGTCGCGGGCGAGCTTGCGCACCGGCGGCTTGGCGAGGGTGTGCGCGCGGGACCCGCGGGCCGGCACCGGGGCGGCGGCGGTCGGGGGCACGGCGACCGGCGGCACGGCGGTCGGGGGCACGGCCGGTGCCGTCGCCGCGGCCCCGCCCGCGACCGGGCCGCCAGCGGCGGAGGTGGACCGGGCGCGGCGGCCGCTCGGCCGGTCGGCCGTGCCGTACCCGACGAGCACCGCGCCGCCGGCCGGGCTCGCGTCGTCGGCCTCGGGCTGTGCACCGGCGCCGAGGTCGGTGCCCCCGGCCGGGGTCGAGGCGGGTGCGTCGGGCCCGCCGACCTCGACGGCGGGGACCGTCGCGGCGGGCGACCCGTCCGGGTCGGTGTCGATCACGATGATCGGGGTGCCGACCTCGACGGTCTCGCCCTCGGCGACCAGCAGCTCGGTGACCACGCCGGCGTACGGGCTGGGCAGGTCCACCAGCGACTTCGCGGTCTCGATCTCGACGATCGTCTGGTTGATCGTCACCGTGTCGCCGACGGCGACGTGCCAGGCGGCGATCTCGGCCTCGGTCAGCCCCTCCCCCGCGTCGGGGAGGCGGAACTGCTGGTAGGTCGGCACGCGGTGCTCCTCGGGTGGTGCCCGCGCCGCGGGACGGCGGACGAGCGGGACGGGTCGGGTCAGGTCGGGGGTGACGGCTAGTGCGCGAGCACCCGGTCCACGGCGTCGAGCACCCGGTCCAGCCCGGGCAGGTACTCGTGCTCCAGCTTGGCGACCGGGTACGGCACGTGGAACCCGCCGACCCGCAGCACCGGGGCCTCCAGGCTGTAGAAGCACTCCTCGGTGATCCGGGCGGCCACCTCGGCGCCGGTGCCGTACAGCACGGGTGCCTCGTGCACCACGACGCAGCGCCCGGTGCGGCGGACCGACTCCGCGATGGTGGAGGTGTCCAGCGGGGAGATCGCGCGCAGGTCGACCACCTCGATGCTGCGGCCCTCGGCGGCGGCCGCGTCGGCGACCTTGAGGGCGGTGGCCACGGTCGGGCCGTGCGCGACCAGGGTGACGTCGGTTCCGGGCCGGACGATCCGTGCGGTGTCCAGGGTGCCGGGAGCGGCCAGCGCGTCGACCTCCAGGTCGACCTCGGCCTTGTCCCAGTACCGGCCCTTGGGCTCGAAGAACATCACCGGGTCCGGCGAGGCGATCGCCTGCTGGATCATCGTGTAGGCCTCGGCCGGGTCGGACGGGCTGACCACGCGCAGGCCGGCGGTGTGCGCGAACAGCACCTCCGGCGACTCGCTGTGGTGCTCGATCGCCCCGATCCCGCCGCCGAACGGCACCCGGATCACCACCGGCAGCGTCAGCCGGCCCTGCGACCGGTAGTGCATCTTGGCGAGCTGGGTGGTGATCTGGTCGAACGCCGGGAAGATGAACCCGTCGAACTGGATCTCGCACACCGGCCGGTAGCCGCGCAGCGCCAGGCCGATCGCGGTGCCGACGATGCCGGACTCGGCCAGCGGGGTGTCGACCACCCGGTCGGTGCCGAAGTCCTTGGCCAGCCCGTCGGTCACCCGGAACACGCCGCCGAGAGCGCCGATGTCCTCGCCCATCAGCAGGACCTTCGGGTCCCGGTCCAGGGCGGCGCGCAGGCCGAGGTTGATCGCCTTCGCGAACGTGGTGCGCTGGGCGCTCATGCGTGCTCACCTCCGACGAACGAGGCTTCGTAGCCCTCGAACCAGGCACGCTCGGCGTCCACCACGGAGTGCGGGGTCGCGTAGACGTGCTCGAACATGGTGGTCGTCGCCGGCCGGCCGAACGCGCGGGCGGTGGTCCGCACCCGCTCGCCGAGCGCGTCGGCCTCGGCGGCCAGCTCGGCGGCGAAGGCGTCCGACAGCTCGCCGGTCGCGGCCAGGTGGGCGGCCAGCCGGTCGATCGGGTCGCGCTGGCGCCAGTAGTCCTCCTCGGCGGCCGACCGGTAGCGGGTCGGGTCGTCGGAGGTGGTGTGCGCGCCCATCCGGTAGGTGAACGCCTCGATCAGGGTCGGGCCGCCGCCGGACCGGGCGCGCTCCAGCGCCTCG
>DASWPG010000039.1:0-2663 GCA_036404115.1 Cellulomonas sp. | reverse complement strand
GTCGGGGTCGTGGGCGCGACGGGCCAGGTCGGTGCCGTGATGCGCCGGCTGCTCGACGAGCGGGACTTCCCGGTCGCCGAGATGCGGTACTTCGCGTCGGCGCGGTCGGCGGGCACGACCCTGCCGTGGCGGGGCACGGACATCGTGGTGGAGGACGCCGCGACGGCCGACCCGACCGGGCTCGACATCGCGCTGTTCTCCGCGGGCGGGGCGACCTCGAAGGCGCAGGCGCCCCGGTTCGCCGCGGCGGGCGTCACCGTGATCGACAACTCCTCCGCCTGGCGGATGGACCCCGACGTGCCGCTGGTCGTCTCCGAGGTCAACCCGGAGGCGGTGCACGAGGCGCGCAAGGGCATCATCGCGAACCCGAACTGCACCACGATGGCCGCGATGCCGGTGCTCCGGGTGCTGCACGCCGAGGCCGGCCTGCAGCGGCTGATCGTCTCGACCTACCAGGCGGTGTCGGGCAGCGGGCTGGCCGGTGCGGCCGAGCTCGACCAGCAGGTCCGGGCCGCGGTCGAGCAGGACACGCTCGCTCTCGTGCACGACGGCAGCGCCGTGACGATGCCCGCGCCGGTGAAGTACGTCGCGCCCATCGCGTTCGACGTCATCCCGTTCGCCGGGAACCTCGTCGACGACGGCACGCTGGAGACCGACGAGGAGCAGAAGCTCCGCAACGAGTCCCGCAAGATCCTCGGCATTCCCGACCTGCTGGTGTCCGGCACGTGCGTGCGGGTGCCGGTGTTCACGGGCCACTCGCTGTCGATCAACGCCGAGTTCGCCCGGCCGCTGTCGGTCGCGCGCGCCCAGGAGCTGCTGGCCACGGCACCGGGGGTGCAGCTCGTGGACGTCCCGACGCCGCTGGTCGCCGCCGGGCAGGACCCGTCCTTCGTCGGCCGGATCCGGCAGGACCCCGGGGTGCCCGACGGGCGTGGGCTGGCCCTGTTCGTCAGCAACGACAACCTGCGCAAGGGCGCGGCGCTGAACGCCGTGCAGGTCGCCGAGCTGCTGCTGCCGTAGTCACGGAGGTGGCGCGCGCGACGGACCCGGCACCGGGTGCACGAGGCCCCGGCTGCGCAGTCGCGCCGTGAGCGTGACGGTGTGGCTGGTGCTCGCCCTCGCGGCGCTGCTGGTCGGGATCTCCAAGACCGCCATCGCCGGGGTGGCGACCGTCAGCGTCGCGCTGTACGCGGCGGTGCTGCCGGCCAAGGAGTCCACCGGCGCGCTGCTGCTGCTCCTGCTGGTCGGTGACGTCGTCGCGGTGAGCAGCTACTGGCGGCAGGCCGACTGGCGGCTGCTGTCGCGGCTGATGGCCCCGGTGGTCGCCGGGGTGCTGGTCGGCGCCGTGTTCCTGTCCCGGGTGGACGACGCGGTGATGCGCCGGACCATCGGCGCCGTGCTGCTCGCCCTGCTGGCGGTGCACCTGGTGCGGATGGCGGCGGCGCGGCGTCGGGTGCGGGTCGCCCCCACCGCCGGGGCGCCGCGCGGCCTCGGCCTGCTCTACGGCTCGCTCGCCGGGTTCACGACGATGGTGGCGAACTCCGGCGGCCCGGTGATGAACCTGTACCTGCTGTCCGTGCGGGTGGACAAGCTGCGGTTCCTCGGCACGACCGCGTGCTTCTTCTTCGCGGTGAACCTGTTCAAGGTGCCGTTCTCGGTCGGGCTCGGGCTGATCCACGCCGACGCGCTGCGTACCGCGGCGGTGCTGGCGCCGGTGGTGCTCCTCGGCACGTGGATCGGCCGGGCGATCGTCCGGCGGGTCGACCAGGCGCGGTTCGAGTGGCTCGTGCTGGCGTTCACGCTGGTGGCGAGCCTGAACCTGCTCCGCTGACGGGAGCGGGTGCCCGTCGGTCGCCCGGCCCCTTGACCACCGGCGGGTTCTCTGGTTCATTAGTCGAGTAATGAACCAGCAGGACGTGTCGGTCGAGGGGCGGTGCCATGTTCGACGGCCGTGACCCCATCTACCTGCAGATCGCGGACCAGATCCGCGCCGACGTCCTGCGGGGGGTGCTGCGGGAGGAGGAGCAGGTCATGTCCACCACCCAGTACGCCACGACCTACCGGATCAACCCCGCCACCGCCGCCAAGGCCTTCGCCCAGCTCATCGACGACGGGGTGCTCTACAAGCGGCGCGGCGTGGGGATGTTCGTCGCTCCCGACGCCCGGGCCGCCCTGCTGGCCGAGGGCCGGGAGCGGTTCTTCGCCGACGTGCTCGACCCCGTGGTCGACCAGGCGCTGGCGCTCGGCCTCGACCTCGCGGAGGTCGCCCAGCGGGTGCGGGACCGGGCCGACCAGGCGAGGCCCACCACGGACGACCAGGCAGGAGCGGCCAGATGACCGGCTTCGGTGTGCAGATCCGGGACCTGACGGTCCGCTACCCCGACACGACCGCCGTCGACGGCGTGAGCCTCGACATCGAGCCGGGCGCGATCACCGGGCTGCTCGGCCGCAACGGCTCGGGCAAGACGACCCTGCTGTCGACGGTCGCGGCGTTCCGGCGCCCGACGTCCGGGACCGTGCTGGTCGACGGCGAGGACCCGTGGGAGAACGAGCGGGTGCTGGCGGGGACCGGCCTGGTCCGGGAGAGCGGCGACCTGCCCGCGGACCTGCGGCTGGACCAGATGCTGAGCTGGGTCGAGGACGCCCGGCCGCACTTCGACCGC
>DASWPG010000038.1:0-28655 GCA_036404115.1 Cellulomonas sp. | reverse complement strand
GCCACCGAGCTGTTCCGGTTCTACGGCGTGCAGCGGATCATCCGGATCGGCACCGCCGGCGGGATGTCCCCGCAGCTCGACCTGGGCGACGTCGTGATCGCGACCGCCGCGCACACCGACTCGGCCGTCAGCGAGCACCGGCTGCCCGGCGTGCACTACTCGCACGCCCCCGACTTCGGCCTCGCCGCCGCCGCGGTGGCCGCGGCCCGCAGCACCGGTGGCGCCCGGGTGCGCACCGGCGCCGTGCTCACCTCGGACTCGTTCTACGCCAGCCGGCCGCAGCTCACGCAGGCGCTGGTCGAGCACGGCACGCTCGCCGTCGAGATGGAGGCGGCCGGCCTGTACGCGGTCGCGGACGCCGAAGGCAAGAAGGCGCTGGCGATCGTGTCGATCTCCGACCTGCTCTTCCGGGCCGACGAGCTGACCGCCGCGGAGCGTGAGGAGCTGTTCGACCGCGCCGTGCAGCTCGGCCTGGCGGCGTTCGCCACCGCGGAGTAGCCCGGCTGCGGGCCGGCGCCCGGCTGCGCGCGTCCCCGTGCGTGCCGGCACGGGTGCCGGCGTGCCCGCCTGCAGATGCGGGTCCGCCGTTCCCGTGCGACGGTCGTCCACGACCGATCGACGGAGGGACGACATGGGCTTCTTCGGATTCTTGCTGCTGGGGCTGATCGCGGG
This sequence comes from Cellulomonas sp., assembly GCA_036404115.1. Classification (GTDB taxonomy): domain Bacteria; phylum Actinomycetota; class Actinomycetes; order Actinomycetales; family Cellulomonadaceae; genus Cellulomonas. Next base: position 27,983 of record DASWPG010000038.1, on the reverse strand, counting down.
TGCCATCGCCAAGGCGATCCTGCCGGGACGACAGGAGGGCGGCTGGTTCGCCACGCTGGTCCTCGGCGTGATCGGCGCGCTGATCGGCGGCTGGCTGGGCAGCGTGCTGTTCGACGCCGGGCTGGCGAACTTCTTCTCGCTGCGGAGCTGGCTGCTCGCGATCGGCGGCTCGGTGCTGGTGCTCGTGGTCTACGGGGCCGTCACCGGTCGCTCGCGGTCGCGCTAGGCCCGCCCGCCCGCCGGCCCGGCCCCGACAGGGCCGGACCGGCGGGGCGGATCCGGCCGGCGGTCTCGGCCTGCGCCACCGGTCGCCCTTGACCCGGTGACCGGTGGCGCGAGACGGTCGGTCGTCGGATCCGAGCAGCCAGGGGGAGAGCAGATGGGGCGGGCACCGTCGACCGCAGGCGCGTGAGCGTGGCCGAGCCGCTGCTCGCGGCGTCCGCCGTCTCGTACACGTACTCCCATGAGCCGGTGCTCCGTGAGGTCGATCTCACGGTCCGGGCGGGCGAGATGATCGCGATCCGTGGCCCCAGCGGAGCGGGCAAGTCGACGCTCCTGCTCTGCTGCGCGGGGATCGTGCTGCCTGATCGCGGCCAGGTCCGGTTCGACGGCGAGGCGCTGTCCGAGCTGTCCGCGAGCGAGCGCGCGCGTCGCCGGCTGACCCGGATGGGGTTCGTCTTCCAGTCCTCGGACCTGATCCCCGAGCTGCCGCTGCTGGACAACGTCAGCCTGCCGCTCGAGGTGTCCGGGACCCCCCGGCGCACGGCCCGCGGCAGGGCGGCTGCGGAGCTGGACCGGCTCGGCATCGACGAGGCTGTCGCCGCACGGCTGCCTGGCGCGGTCTCGGGCGGTCAGGCGCAGCGCGCCGCGGTGGCGCGTGCCCTGGTGCACGCCCCCCGGATGGTGTTCGCGGACGAGCCCACGGGCGCGCTGGACTCGGTCAGCGGGACCGTGGTGATGGAGTCGCTGAGCAGCGCCCGTGCGCGGGGCGTCGCCGTGCTGGTCGTCACGCACGACGACGCGGTGGCGGCGTTCGCCGACCGCGTGGCGCACCTGGTCGACGGCCGGATGGTGGCGTGAGGCCCGGGCAGGCGCTCGCGCTCGGCCGGCGGATGGCCACCAGCGCCGTGCGCACCCGGCTCGCCGTCGTCCTCAGCACCGCCGCCGGTGCCCTGATCGGCGCCCTGCTCCTCGCGACCGCGCTCGGGCTCACCCCCCGGATCGCCGCCGCCAACGGCTGCCTGGCCGGCGACCTGCTCTGCGTGTGGCGGGTCCGGCTGTCGCTGATCGTCGTGCTGGCGACCCCGGGGGTGCTGCTCGGTGTCTCGACGTCCCGGGTGAGCGCCGATCTGCGCACCCGTCAGCTGCGTCGGCTGCTCGACCTCGGTGTCCCCGCCCCCTTCCTCCGTGCGGCGACGGTCACGGAGTCCGGGCTGCTCGCGGTCCCGCCGACCGTGGCCGGGGCGGCCCTCGCGCTGCTCCTGCTGGTGGCGGTGCTCGGTGCGACGGCGTCGAGCGTGCTGCTGCCGGTCACGGCCGCAGTCCTCGTCGGGCTCGTGATCACGGTGCTGAGCGCCCTGCTCGGCGTGCGCTCCGCCTCCCGGCCCCGGCCGCGTCCCCGTCGGCCGTCCCGGCCCGCCGGACGCCCGCGGCTGCTGGGCGCGGTGATCTGCGTCCTCGGGGCCGTGGCGCTGCTCGTCGCGGCCGTGCTGCCGCGGTCCGGATCGGCGGAGACCGGCCTGGACCTGGCAGACCTGCGGATGGCGGCCTGGACGACCGGGACCGTCCTGACCCTGGTCGGGGCACCGGCCTGCGCGGAGGCGATCGCCGGGTGGTGCGGGCGGCTGCTCGGCGCACGGGCGCCCTGGCCGTCCGCACGTGTCGCCGGCCGGGTGCTCCGTGAACGGCCGAGCTCGGTCGGCCGGCTGCTGGGCACCTACGTGGGCGTGCTGATGGTCGCGATCCTGGCGCAGAGCGTCTGGCAGGGGTTCATCGCCAGTCCCCTCACCCGGGCCGCGATCGACGCCGAGGCCGGTGGCCCCAACTACGCGCTGGTGGACTTCCCCGACCCGGTCACGGGCATCGACAGCCTGCAGCAGCGGGACGTCGTCGAGGGGGCGGAGCCGTGGACCATCGCGAGCTGTGCGGACGCGTCCTGCGGAAACGTGCTGGTCGCGGACTGCGACCAGCTCGCGTTCCTCACCGCGGACGCCCGGGTCGCCTGCGATCCGCAGGCCGTCACGCAGCTCGCGTCGGCGTCGGACCTGCGCGGCCGCACCTTGACGTTCGACTTCGTCCCCGGTGCCGCGGCCTTCACCGTGCCGTCGGACGCCGAGGTCGTCCTGGAGGAGGCCGAAAGCCTCGGCGTCCAGGGCGGGCTCGAGGTCACCGCCGTGATCCCGCCCGCGCTGCTCGGCCTGCCGGCAGCCGGGAGCACCCGGTGGGTGCTGTCCTTGACGGCCGGCAACGCCACGGTCGACGCCCTCGCCGAGGCGAACCCGACCGTCCGGATCGTCTCGCTGTCCGGCGGCACGGAGCTCTACCGGCAGACCGTCGGGGTCCGCGACGTCCTGCTCGGCATCGTGCTGAGCGGGCTGGTCGCCGTGATGGCCAGCCTGGTCGTCGCGGCCGTGGACCGCGGGGTCGAGCGCCGCGAGCTGTTCTCCCGCCTGCACGCGCTCGGCGCACCGACCGCCTTCACCCGCCGGACGCTGCTGTGGGAGCAGCTGGTCCCCGTGACGTTCGCGACGATCCTCGCGACCTCCCTGGCCGCGCTGTCCTGCACGGTGGGGATCTACGAGAGCCAGGACGCCCGGTCCCCGGCAGCGACGGCCCTCCGGACGGGGGCGATCGGGCTCGCCACCACGGTCGTGCTCCTGGTCGCCGCGGTCTGGTCCAGCACGGCGCTGCACGAGGGCGGGGTGCGGGCGAGCGACTGAGGCACGCCGTCGACCGCTGCCGTGCGGTCTCAGGCGGTGGCGTCCAGCAGCCGCCGCAGCCGGTTCTTCTTCCGGTTCTCCCGATCGATCCAACCGACGTCCGGGTCGGCGGAGGCGCCCAGCGCGAGGAACGGCGCCATGCCCTCCTCGGGCACGCCGGCGACCGCCACGCTCCAGCAGTAGCCCAGGGCCTGGCGCAGCGTGCGCACGTCCGGGTCGCGGCGATCCGGGGCGGGCAGCACCTCGATCGAGGTGGTCGCGCGGGCGCAGGCGTCCAGGGCGGCCCGCGCGGTGGCAGGGTCGGCCAGCAGCCGGGGCTCGCACACCCCGGCGATCGCGGCCCGGCGGACCAGCGGGTCCGGGTCGGCGACCCACGCGTCGACCAGCCGGCGCAGCCGCACCGGGTCGCTGTCGCCGACCCGTTGCAGCGACATCGCGGTGGCCTCGCGCACCCGCCAGGACGGGTCGGCGGCCCGCGCGTGCAGCAGGTGCTCCAGGGCGGCGGCCGGCGATCCGGCGTCGGGCGCGGCAGGATCGTTGCTCGCCTCCAGCAGCAGCCGGGCGGCACCGAGCGTCCCGCAGCAGCGCAGGTAGTCGTCCGGCTCGTCGGCGAGCCCGCGCAGCAGGTCGTCCGGCAGCACGTCGGCCGCCGCTGCCATCAGCTCCAGGTTCGCCCGGGGGCCGGGCAGCCCTGAGCCGGCGGTCAGGTAGGGACGGACCTCGGGCCATGGCAGCGCGCGCAGCACGGTGCGGTGGTCCGGCGACACTGCGGGGGGCATGGCCGGCACGGTACTCCCGTGCGCCGGTACCGGTCCTGGCACCGGCGGCGCTCAGTGCACCGGCCAGGCGGGCCGGGGATCGATGCCGATCTCCCGCAGGATGCGCCAGTTGACCCGCTCGACCTGTTCGCGCAGGTCGCCCTCGTCCACGACCGTGCTCTTCTTCCCGCGCAGCACGACGCGGCCACCGATCAGCACCGTGTCCACCGAGTGCCCTGTCACCCCGTAGGCGAGGTTCGCGATCGGGTTGTGCAACGGGCGCCAGTCGTAGTCGTTCGTGTCGAAGACGACCAGGTCGGCCTGCTTGCCGACCTCGATCGATCCGACCGCGTCGTCGAACCGTAGCGCGCGGGCGCCGCCGAGGGTGCCGAGCTCGACCGCCTGCTCGGCCGAGACCGCGTTCGGGTCACGGCGTGCGTCGCGGGGCAGCAGCGCGGCGAGGTAGATCGCGCGACAGATGTCCTGGAAGTTGGAGACGTTCTCCGCATCGGTGCCCAGACCCATCGGGATGCCGGCCCGGATCATCTCCGGCCACTTCCCGGTCTGCGTGGTGCCCTTGGCCAGCTTGAGCGCCGACGACGGGTTCTGCGAGACCCGGGCGCCGGCATCGGCGAGCAGCCCGACCTCGTGCTCCGCGACGCTCGTCACGTGGTTGAGCAGGGTGTAGGGGTTCAGCGCGCCGATGGTGGCGCAGTGCTCGATCGGCCGCTCGCCGAACTGCGCGAGCTCCAGCTCGACCTCGCGCTCGCTGGTCGACTTGTGCTGCACTGCGAGCGTGCCGGTCTCCGCGGCGATCCGGGCGGCGGCGACCGTCAGCTCGTCGGAGCAGGTGCCGACCCCCTCGATCGTCACCGCCGGCCGGATCCGGTCGTTCCCGAAGTCCTGGACGGTCCGCACGCCGTCCTCGAGGCGGCGGACCGCCGTCGCGGTGTCCAGCCGGAACCAGTCGGGCAACCCGTCCGTGCCGGCAGACCCCTGCTGGTCCCAGGTCCACGGGCCGATCCGGCAGCGGATGCCGGACTCCGCGAGCGCCGGCAGCACCGCGTCCAGGTGGTTGCAGCCGGGCTCCTCGAACAGGGTCGTGCCGTTGCGGATCATCTCCGCTGCGTGGTGCCGGGCGTACACCACCATGTCCTGCTCGGTGAGCGCGGCGAACGAGGGGTAGATGAAGGTGCGCAGCGACTCCAGCGTGGTGCCGCCCTCTGGCATCGCCCCCTTCGGCCCGGTGAGCAGGTGCCTGTGCCCGTTCACCATGCCCGGCATCACCACGCCGTCACGGTGGTCGATCCGCTCGGCGGGCAGGTACTCCGCCTCCAGCTCGGCACGCTTGCCCACCGCGACGATCAGGCCGTCGGCCACGGCCACCGCCCCGTCGGTCAGGATGCGCCGCCCGGCGTCCACGGTGATCACCCAGGCCGCGCAGACCAGCAGGTCGCACGGCTGGGTCGGTGCAGGGGACAGGTCGCTCATCGGTGCTCCCTCATGCGGTGGGGCCGGGACGGGTGCCCCAGCCGGGGGCCAGCTCGTTGACCAGGTCGGCGTAGACGCTGCGGATGTGCTCCCGGCAGGCGGCCTCGGCGCCGGCCGGGTCACGGGTGGTGATGGCGTGCAGGATCGCCTCGTGCTGGCGGACGGAGGCGTCCAACCGGCCGGGCACGCCGACCGTCAGGTTCCCGAGCCGTTCGAGGTGCAGGGTGAGCTCGACCAGCAGGTCACCGATCCGGTGGCCGGCCGCGGGCCGGGCGAGGATCCGGTCGAACTCGTCGAACAGCGCCGGCAGCCGCTCGGGCTCGCCGTCGTCGAGGGCCTGCCGGCTCTCCCGGACGTTGCCGCGCAGGTCGGACTCGTCGCCGTCGGCCATCCGCATCGCGGCGGTGCGGGCGCACCAGCCCTCCAGCAGCTCCCGAAGCTCGTAGATCTCCCGGACATCGCCCTGGGTGTAGCCGCGCACGATGGCGCCGCGGTAGGGCGCGACCGTCACCAGCCCCTCTTTCTCCAGCCGGACCAGCGCCTCGCGGATCGGGGTCTTGGACACCCCCATCTGCTCGGCGAGCTGGCGCTCGCGGAGCTGCTGACCGGGTCGTAGCTCCAGCTCCACGATGGCGCGCACGAGCCGGCGGTACACCACCTCCTTGACCTGGAGGTGGCTGGCAAGGTCGTCGTCCGTGTCGATCCGCAGCGTGCGGGGCGACGCGCCGGTGCCGTCGGTCGTTCCCCGTCCGGCCTCGGTCATCTCGGGTCCTCCTCGTGTTCGGTGCTGGCGTGCCGGGCGATCCTGGCAGACATGGCTAGAGCCCCGCGGTGCGTCGGGCGGCGGCGAAGCCCTCGATCGTCTCGTCCCGACGGTCTCCGAGCGGGAACACGTTCACCGAGCTCACGCCGGCCGCGGCCAGGCGGCGCAGCCGGTCGGCAGCCCGGTCGGGGCTCTCGCACAGCGCGACCTGGGCCACGAACGCGTCGGGGATCTCGGCGGCGGCGACCGCGGCCTCCTGGAACTCGCCGCCGGAGTAGGAGGCCCGCACCCGCTCCGCGACCGCCGGGTCCAGCCCGAGCAGGTCGCAGTACACCGGTGCCGTCTGCGGGAACCATGCGGCGATGCTCCGGGCGGCGGCCAGCGCCGCCTGCTCGTCGTCGTGCACGGCGCCGTAGGCGAACAGGGCGATGTGCGGCCGGGGCCGGCCGGCGGCGGCCGCGCCGCGGTCCACGTGCGCGAGCGCCCAGTCGATCGCCACCGGGTCCAGGCCGCAGAGAAGGATGACGCCGTCCGCGACCCGTCCGGCCAGCTCCAGGGTGCGCGGTCCGCTCGCCGCCACGAACACCGGCACCTGCTGCTGCGTCGGGTGCCGCAGCTCGGCGTCCACCAGGCGGTGCGGCCCGGCGGACCCGGTGACGCGCTCGCCGGCCAGCAGCCGCCGGATCGCGTCGATGCTCTGGTCGAGGTCGTCGACCCGGGCGTTCGCCAGGCCCAGTGCGCGCAGCGGCCGGTCACCGACCCCGATGCCCAGGGTGAACCGGCCGTCGCTCACCTCGGCGAGGGTCGCTGCCTCCACGGCGACGATCGCGGGGTGCCGGGTCACCGGGTTCGTGACGGCGGTGCCGAGCGTGAGCCGGGGCGCGGCGCCGGCGGCGAGCGTGAGGTAGCTCCACGGGCTCGCGGTGTGCAGCGAGGAGTCCGTCAGCCAGAGACGGTCGTAGCCGAGCTCGGCGATGCGGGCGGCACGGGCGGTGAAGGCGTGCGGGCCGTCCACGGCCTGCAGCACGACACCGGTCTGCATCGTCGTCACCATGCGTCTCCGTCCTGATCGGACCGCCGCTCGGCGGAGGTCGAGGTGGGTCGTGGGGCGAGCGAGCTGTCCGGCGTCCGGCCGAGCAGCCGCTCGCAGGCCGCCGCGAGGTCGAGCACCCGTTCGTCGTGCGCCCACGGTCCCACGATCTGCAGCCCCACCGGCAGCCCGTCGGACGCCCGGCCGCACGGCAGGGTGAGCGCCGGCTGACCGGTGATGTTGAACGGGTAGGTGTAGGGCGTCCAGGTGATCCAGGGCAGGGGCGCACCGGCCTCGCCTATCCGGCCGTCCGGCGGGACCTCGGCCTCCGCCGCGAAGGCCGTCAGCGGCATGGTCGGCATCACCACCAGGTCCCAGTCGGACAGGAACGCCGCCATCGTCGCAGTCAGGTCGCGACGAGCGGTCGTCGCGGCGTAGTAGTCCGCCAGGGAGTAGGCCTCAGCGAGCGGACCGAGCCGGACGAGGCCGGGGTCCATCCGGTCCCCGTGCCGGTGGGTGAGCTCGCGGAAGCCCAGGCCGCGGCCGGTGACCCACATCGTCTCGAACACGGCGCGTGGCAGCGCGGCCGGCAGGTCGACCTCCTCGGCGCTGGCGACGGGTTCGAGCGCGCCGCCGACCAGCGCGGCGAGCACCGGGTCGACCACCGCCGCGACCTCGGGCAGCGGCGCGATCCCGAACGGCGCGCGGACCACCGCGACCCGGAGACGCCGGCCTACCTCGGCAGCGGGCGGCCGAGAGTAGTAGGACTGCGGGTCGCGGGGGTCGGGGCCGCGGACGATCCGCAGCATCGCCCGCACGTCGGCGACCGTGCGGGCCAGCGGCCCGGCGTGCGACAGCGTCTCGTTGACGGTGCCGGGCCACACCGGGACCGCCCCGAGTGTGGGCTTCAGACCGACGACCCCGCAGAACGCCGCCGGGATCCGGATCGACCCGCCGGCGTCGCTGCCGAGGGCGAGCGGGACCGCGCCGGTGGCGAGCGTCGCGGCCGAACCCGCGCTCGACCCGCCGGACCCCCGGGACGGGTCCCACGGGTTGCGGGTCACGCCGGTCCGCGGTGAGAGGCCGGTGCCCTTCCACCCGAACTCGGGCGTGGTGGTGGTGCCGACGACGACCGCGCCCGCGTCCAGCAGGCGCTGCACCGCCGGTGAGGAGTCGACCGCCGGTGCGTCGGACGTGGTCAGGGAGCCTTTCCCGGTGGGCTGGCCGGCCAGCAGCATGTTGTCCTTCACCGCGAGCGGGACTCCGTGCAGCGGGCTGCGCAGCCGCCCGGCCGCCGCCTCGGTCTCCCGGGCGACGGCCTCGGTGCGGGCGCGATCCGCCAGCACTGCCGCGTAGGCGTTCACCACGGGCTCGTGCTCCGCGATCAGCGCGAGCGCGCACTCGGCGAGCTGGACCGGCGACAGCGTGCCGGTCGCCACCCCACGGCCGAGGTCGAGGCCGGACGCGGCGCGGTACTCCGTCAGGTCGAGGCTGCGGTAGGTCATGCCTGCACCTCGTCCCGGACGGGTGCGGCGGGTCGCAGCGTGCCCCACGCCTCGGCGCACCGCTCCGCCCAGGCGGGCGGGACCGAGGTGCTGATCTTGACGAACCGGTCGCCGAACCGTGGCGACTGGTAGGTGCCGGATCGGATGAACACGTCCTGGGCCAGCACCGTCGCGCACACCGCCTCGGAGTGCAGCCCGGCGGCGGCGACGTCGACGGCCAGGAAGTTGCCGTGCGAGGGGTCGACGAGGACCCGGCCGATCCCGCTGCGGCCGATCGCTTCGATCAGGACGGCCTGGTTCTGCCGGTTCACCGCGCGCAGGTGCCGCAGCCAGGGCTCCTTGACCCGCAGCCCGGCGATCGCCGCCCGCTGCGCCTGGATGTTCGCGCCGAGCGGGTTCGACGGCACGGCGGTCAGCCGGGCAAGCAGCTCGGGAGCCGCGACCACCGCGCCGAGCCGGAGGCCCGCGAGCCCGAGCCACTTGGAGAAGCTGTACGTGGTGAAGGTGCCCTCGGGGTACAGCTCTGCGGCGAGGGTGTGCCCGTCGGCGAAGTGCCGGTACGTGCAGTCGTGCACGATCAGTGAGCCGGAGGCGCGGGCGAGGTCGACGATCTGCTCGATCTCGGCCCGCGGGTACCGGGAGCCGAGCGGGTTCAACGGGTCGATCAGGTAGATCAGCGCCCCCGGTTCGAGCACCTGGGCGATCTGGTCGGCGCCGACCCGGTAGCCCCGGGCGGGGTCGTACAGGTCCAGCGTGCTGACCGGGACCCCGACGAGGCCGGCGAACCGGGTGGGCCACGGCCAGCCCGGGTCGGTGGTGACCACCCGGGACAGGCTCCCGGCGAGTGCGGTGCAGATGTGGTGCAGGCCGCCCACAGCGCCGTCGGTGATCCACGCGTCAGCGTCGACCAGCCCGAGGTCGCGCAGCACGAGCTCGCGCAGCTCGGTCAGGCCGAGCGGGGGGGCGTACAGCTGGAACTCCCGGCTCCGGGTGCTCGCGATCAGGGCGTCGACCACCTCGGGCGGCGGTTCCAGGTGAGTCGTGTTCTGCCCCATCCAGGCCAGGTCGGGTCGTGCGAGCAGGGTCTCGAAGGAGGGCGGTGCTGGGGGAGCAGCCTCCGCGTCGGGCATGCTCATGCCCGCAGCGCCAGCGTCGCGAAGGCGGCGTACACCCGGGTGGCCTCGACGATGTCCGCGACCGAGAGCCGCTCGTCGGGGCAGTACACCGGCTCACCGCCCGGGCCGAAGATCACGGTCGGGATGCGGTCGCCGAAGCTCGCGGTGTCGCCGAGCCAGCCCGCGGCCTGCAGCTCGGGTTCGGTGCCGCGGACCAGCCGCACGGCGTCGACCATGGTGCGGACCACCTCGCTGTCCGGGTCCGCCACGTACGGGGGCTTGACGTCGGCGAGCTCGACGCGCGCGCGGAACCGCGGGTCACGGCTGGTGGCGCCCTCGAGGCAGCGGTCGATCTCAGCCCGGACGGTCTGCACGGAGACGCCGGGCTGCGGCCGGCAGTCCACCCGGATCACGCTCTCGTCGGGGATCATCGAGGGGCCGCCCGGCGGCAGCCCGCCGTAGACCCGGCCCGGGGCCATGAACGTCTCGGCACCAAACAGGTCGCCGACCCACGGCTCGAGCTCGGGCATGAGCCGCGACGCGTCCAGCTCCAGCACGGCCTGCGCCGCGAGCACGTTCGCGTTCACCGCGAGGTGCTTGTGGCAGGTGTGCGCGGACCGGCCTTCGGCGGTGATGTCGAAGTAGTAGCGACCGCGGTGCCCGAGGAAGATCTCGTTGTCGGAGAGCTCGCCGAGCACGCACAGGTCGGCGTCGTACTCCTCGAAGTACCGGATCGACCCCTGCTGAGCGCCCATGTGGTCGCTGACCGCGGCGAAGGCCAGGGTCCCGGTCACCGGGACGTCGGAGGCACGCACCGCCTCGGCCGCGACGATCTGGCAGACCAGCGCCGCCTTCATGTCCATGATGCCGTGCCCGTAGACGTAGCCGTCGATCAGGTCGCCGCTGTACGGCTCGGCGGCTGTCCATCCGATCGACTCGGGCTTGGTGTCCATGTGGCCGGTCAGGACGACGCGGCGCCCCGGGCCGAAGCCGAGCTCGCCGACGGCGTTCGGTCGGTCGGGCAGCACCTCCTGGAGACGGGCGTCCTGGAACCCCGACCCGGTGAGCAGCCCGAGCAGGTGGTGGGCGAGCGGTCCCTCGTCGCCGAGGACGCTGGGGATCCGGCACACCTGCCGGACCAGCTCCACCACCCGGTCCTCGTCGATGCTGCTGAGCACCCGGGCTACCGCTTCTGACGCGTCCATCGTTCTCCGATCGCAAGATGAGATCTCAAATCTGACGGTCGATCGGGTTGCTGTCAACCCCCTGATGTTTCGACTGTATGCCGATGGCCTGCGTAAATGTTGCCGCACTGTAAACACTCGACCCAACTCTTGACCGAGCGGGGCGGGCGGCCAACGATACCGACTCAGAGATGCGATACCAAGATCGCATCCATGTCGCCCCGCCGGATCGGCCCGGCCACCGCACCCCTGGACCGAGCCCCGGCTCCCGCGCGGACCCGGCACGGCGACTGCATCGATGACAGGAGCGACATGGAACGCGCACCACGGCACCCTCGCCCCGGCTGGCCCGCTCTCGCCCTGGCCGGCACCCTGCTGCTGGCCGCGTGCGGCAGCGGCGGTACCGACGCCAGCTCGTCCACCGGCTCCGCGGGCAGCACGCAGGAGGACGGCATCCGCATCGGCGTCGTGCTCGCCGGGCCCCGCAACGACAACGCCTTCTACCAGTCGTACCTCGACGGCGTGCAGGCGGTCGCGGACGAGCAGGGCATGACCGTCTCGGTGGTGGACAACGTCGAGACGCCGGAAGCGGCGATCGACGCACTCACCAACCTCGCCGCGGACAACGACCTCATCATCGCGGGGGGCAGCTCGCTGGTCTCGGCCGGCAACACCGTCGCCCCGCAGTTCCCGGACGTCACCTTCGCGATGTCCGGCGTCGTCGACGAGGGCGTGGCCAACTTGCACACCTACGCCACCAAGCAGGGCGTACCCGCCTACGTCGCCGGTGCGATCGCGGCCGAGGCCAGCACCACGCGCAGCATCGGCTACGTCGGCGGGACCGACATCCCGCCGAACTCCCAGTCGTCGATCGACTTCGAGGCTGGTGCCCGGTCGGTCGACCCGGACATCCAGGTCGCCTCGGTCACCGTCGGGTCGCTGAGCGACGCGGCCAAGGCGAAGGAGGCCACCGCGGCCCAGATCGCCAACGGCGCCGACGTGATCTACGCCTTCCAGGACGCCGGGCTGACCGGGGTGCTGGACGCCGTCGAGGAGTCGGGCGAGGACGTCCTGGTGTTCAATCCCACCACCGACCGGTGCGAGGAGTCGTCGCAGCTGATCGGCTACGCGTTCCAGAACACCGAGGTGATGGTCGGGCACATCGTCGAGGACTACCTGGCCGGCACCATGCCGACCGAACCGCGGTACTACGCGGTGGAGGACCCCGACGTCCAGGCGCTGCTGCTGTGCCCGGACTACGCCCAGTACGAGGACCTGGCCACCGAGACCACCGACGCGATCAACTCTGGCCAGATCACGATGCCGGAGGGCGGCTGACCGATGGCCGACCAGCGCACCCTGGACGCCGGGGCGGGTCTGCCGCCCGCCCTGGCGGTCCGCGGGCTGACCAAGCGGTACGGCGACCTGGTGGCGAACGACGCCATCGACCTCACGGTCCGGCCCGGTGAGATCCACGCGCTGCTGGGGGAGAACGGGGCAGGCAAGTCGACCCTGGTCCGGGTGCTCGCCGGGCTGACCGTGCCCGACGCGGGCCGGGTGCAGGTGGGCGGCGTCACCCTGCCGCCCGGCGACGCGGACCGGGCCCGCGCGCTCGGCATCGGTGTGGTGCACCAGCACTTCATGCTCGTGCCGGACCTCACCGCCGCCGAGAACGTCGCCCTCGCGCTGCACGCCGACCAGCCGTGGCGGCTCCGGCTGCCCGAGCTGGCCGATCGACTGGCCGGCCTCGGCGCCCGGCACGGGCTGCCGGTGCACACCGACGATCCGGTCGGCATGCTCCCGGTCGGCGAACGCCAGCGGATCGAGATCCTCAAGTGCCTGATGACCGACGCCCGCGTGCTGCTGCTCGACGAGCCGAGCGCCGTGCTGTCGCCCGACGAGTGGGACCGGCTCGCCGCCGTGCTGCGCCAGCTGTGCGGCACCGGGATGGCGGTGGTCCTCATCACGCACAAGCTCGGCGAGATCGCCGCGGTGGCCGACCGGTGCACCGTGGTCCGCTCCGGACGGGTCGTGGCGACCGTGCCGGTCGCCGGCACCGCACCGGCCGAGCTCGCTCGGATGATGGTCGGCCGTGAGGTCGAGCTCACCCGCACCCGAGCCCTGGTCCCGCCGGGCCCGACCGTGCTGCGCGCCGACGGGGTCGGCCTCGCCCGGTACCGCGGCGACCGCGACCTCGGCCCGATGACCTTCGAGGTGCGCGGCGGGGAGGTGCTGGGCATCGCCGGGGTGGAGGGCAACGGGCAGAGCGAGCTGGCCGACCTGCTCGCCGGGGTGCGCGCCCCGACCACGGGCGCCGTGACCGTGCTGCGCCGGGACGGCGGCGGGTCCGGCGTGGTCGGTGTCATACCGGAGGACCGGCACGCCCAGGGTCTCGCGCTGCCGCTCTCGCTGACCGACAACCTGATGATGCGCGACATCGCCACCCCGCGGTTCAGCCGCTGGGGGGTCGTGCGGTCCCGCCGGGTGGTCCGGCACTGCGCCGGCCTGCTGCACCGGTACGGCATCCGGGCCCGTGGGCCCCAGGTGCCGGCCGACCAGCTGTCCGGGGGCAATCAGCAGAAGGTGGTCGTGGCCCGTGAGCTGTCCCGGGAGCCGGACCTGCTCCTGGCCGTGCAGCCCACCCGAGGGCTGGACGTCGGGGCGGTGGAGTTCGTGCACGAGCAGATCGAGGAGCACAAGCGTGCCGGCGGTGCCACGGTCCTGGTCTCAGCGGAGCTCGACGAGATCTTCGGCCTGGCCGACCGGGTCGCCGTGCTGGCCGCTGGGCAGCTGGTCGCGGTGCTGGGTGCCGCCGAGGCCACGCGGGAGCGGGTCGGCGAGCTGATGGCCGCCGGCGACCGAGCCGCGGACGGGGACCGGCGATGACCGGCCGCACCCTGCGGGGGGCCGCGGTGAGCTCGATCGCCGTCCTGCTCGCGCTCGCCGCCTCGTTCGCCGTGATCGCCGCCACCGGGGCGCCGTTGGACCAGGCCGTGCAGGCGTTCTGTGACGGTGTGCTCGGCTCGTCCGCGCAGCTCGGCGCGACGCTGACCAAGGTCGTCCCGCTGACCCTCGCCGCCCTCGGCTGGGTCGTCGCCGAACGGGCAGGTCGGCTCAATGTCGGCCTGGAGGGTCAGATCCTCCTCGGCGGGACCGGCGCCGCCGTCGTCGGGCTCGGCCTGCACGGGCTGCCGCTCGCCGTGCACCTGCCGCTCGCCGTGCTCGCGGGCGCGGTGACCGGTGCGGCGTGGGGCGGGATCGCGGCGTGGCTGTGGGCGCGCCGCGGCGTCAACGACTTCATTGCGACCCTGCTGCTCAACCTGATCGCGCAGCAGGTCGTCTCGTGGTTGGCCAACGGCCCGCTGGAAGAGCCGACCGGCACCCTCGGCCAGAGCTCGCCGGTCGCCGACTCGGCCCGGTGGCCGGTGCTGCTCAGCGGCAGCACCCTGCGATGGGACATGCTGCTGGTGGTCCTGCTGGTCGCCGCGACCGCCGTCGTGCTGCGCCGGACCGTGGTCGGATACCGGCTGCGGCTGACCGGCGCCAACCCCGTCGCAGCCGCCGCGACCGGCACCCGGACGGTGCTGGTCGGTGCCGGCGCGCTGTGCGCCTCGGCGGCGGTCGCGGGCATCGCGGGCTCCTCGCTCGTGCTCGCCTCGCCGGCGGGCAACCTCTCGCCCGGGTTCTCTTCGAGCTACGGCTTCGACGGCATCGTGGTCGCCCTGCTCGCCCGGAGCTCCCCGGTCGCCTGTCTGCCGGCGGCACTGCTGCTGGCGGCCCTGCGCCAGGGCGGCAGCCTGCTCGAGGCGCGGCTGGGCATCTCCTCCGGGCTGGTCAGCGTCACGCAGGCGCTGGTGATCCTGCTGGTGACCGCGACCGCTTGGTGGATCGGCCTGCGCGGTGCCCGCCCCGCTCGCAGCACCCGGACCGAGGAGGCCCTCGCATGAGCCCGTTCGACGTCGCCCTGTTCGCGGCCGCGGTCCGGCTCGCAGTGCCGCTGGCACTGGCCGCCCTCGGCGAGCTGTTCTCCGAGCGGGCCGGGGTGATCAACATCGGCCTGGAGGGCATGATGCTCACCGGTGCCTACGCCGGGTTCCTGACCGCCTACGCCACGGGCGACGTGCTGCTCGGGGTGCTCGCCGGCGCCGTCGCCGGGATCGCGGTCGGGGCGCTGGTCGCAGCGATGTCGGTGAACCTGGGCGGCGACCAGATCGTGGTCGGGGTCGCGGTGAACCTGCTCGCCGCCGGCCTGACCCTGTTCCTCTACCGCTGGCAGTTCCAGGGCGCGCAGCCGACCACCGACCGGATGCAGGCCTGGCCCGTCCCGGTGCTGTCCGACATCCCCGTGCTCGGACCGATCCTGTTCCGTCAGCTGCCGCTGGTCTACATCGCCTACCTGGCGGTCCCGGTCGCGGCATACCTGCTCTACCGGACCCGGTCCGGTCTCCTGCTGCGCGCGACCGGCGAGACACCGGAGGCGGTGGCCGCCGCCGGCGCCCCGGTGCTGCGCATCCAGTGGGTCGGCGTGCTGACCGCCGGCGGTCTCGCTGGTCTCGCCGGTGCGTTCCTGTCCGTCGGCCAGGTCGGGCTGTTCGCCGAGGACATGGTCTCCGGGCGTGGTTTCCTCGCGCTCGCGGCGGTGGCGTTCGGCCGGTGGCGTCCGGTGGGCGTGGCCGCCGCCTGCCTGGTGTTCGGCTTCACCGACGCGCTGCAGCTGCGGCTGCAGTCGATGCCGAGCGTGCCCCGCAGCGTGTGGGTGGTGCTGCTGGCGACCGGGGTGCTGCTGCTCACCGCCGCCGCGGTCGTCACGGTCCGGCGCGGCCGCGGTCGGCGTGCCGGAGCCGGGACCCCGGTACGGCGCGCGCCCGGGTACCTGCTGACTGCCACCGTTGTGCTGCTGGTCGGGGCCGGCGGCGTGGCGGTCGTCCCCGACCTGCAGCTGCCGTCGCAGTTCTGGCTCGCGCTGCCGTCGCTGCTCAGCCTGCTCGCGCTGGCCGGCACGTCCCGCGGGGCGCGCGCACCCGCCCTGCTCGGACGATCGGTCCGGTCGACGCTGGGGTAGACGGGCGCACGCAGACCGGCGGCGCCCGTCGCCCTGCGGACAGACGAGGGTCGTGCCTCCTCAGGCGTCCAGAGGGCGGGGGCACGC
This sequence comes from Cellulomonas sp., assembly GCA_036404115.1. Taxonomy (GTDB): domain Bacteria; phylum Actinomycetota; class Actinomycetes; order Actinomycetales; family Cellulomonadaceae; genus Cellulomonas. The sequence continues at coordinate 12,049 of DASWPG010000038.1, read as the reverse complement.
GACCCCGGTGCCGCCGAGCCCGCAGTAGCCGGACGGGTTCTTGTCCAGGTACTGCTGGTGGTAGCCCTCGGCGTAGAAGAACGTCCCCGCGTCCGCCGCCGGCCGCACCTCGGTGGTGATCTCGCCGTACCCCGCGCGGGTCAGCCGCTCCTGGTAGGCCGCGCGGGTCTCCTCGACCAGCCGCTCCTGCTCCGGGGTGGTCGGGTAGACGGCCGAGCGGTACTGCGTGCCACGGTCGTTGCCCTGCCGGTAGCCCTGCGTGGGGTCGTGCGACTCCCAGAACGCGCGCAGCACGTCCGCGTCCGAGACCACCGCGGGGTCGTAGGCGGCCAGCACCGCCTCGGTGTGCCCGGTCAGCCCGGTGCACACCTCCTCGTAGGTGGGGAACGGCGTGTAGCCGCCCTGGTAGCCGACCGCCGTGCTCACCACGCCGGGGAGCTGCCAGAACGCACGTTCCGCGCCCCAGAAGCAGCCCATCGCGACGGTGATCGTGCGGGTGCCCTCGGGCCACGGTCCGTGGATCGGGGTGCCGAGCACGGTGTGCGTCGCGGGGACGGGGTAGGCGTAGCCCGCCCGGCCGCGCAGCGCGCGCTCCTGCGTGACCATCGTCGATGCCAGGGTCGATCCGAACAGCCAGCCCATGGTGAGTCCTTCCTCGGGTCCGACCCCTTCAACCGGGCGCCGGACCGTGCTGTTCCCGGTGCGCCGCCCGGGGGTCGGATGTCGGCGCGAGCACATAGCCTGTGGAGGTGACGAACGACGAGCCGGACCCCACCGACGCCTCCGCCGACCCCGCCGTGCCGGCCGCCGCCGGTGCCGCCGGGCTGGAACCGGGCCTCGACCAGGGCGACTGGTCCGGTGCGGGCTTCGCCACCCGGGCGATCCACGCCGGCCAGGAGCCGGATGCGGGCACCGGCGCCGTGGTGCCGCCGATCTACCAGGTCTCCACGTACAAGCAGGACGGGGTCGGCGGGCTGCGCGGCGGGTACGAGTACTCCCGCTCCGGCAACCCGACCCGTGCGGCGCTGGAGGAGGCGCTGCGGGCGGCCGAGGGCGGCGGCGCGGGCTTCGCGTTCGCCTCCGGCCTCGCTGCCGAGGACACCCTGCTGCGCGCCGTGCTGCGCCCCGGCGACCACGTGGTGGTGCCGGACGACGCCTACGGCGGCACCTACCGGCTGATCGCGCGGGTGTTCGGGCCGTGGGGGATCGAGCACACGCCGGTCGACCTGTCCGACCCGGACGCGGTGCTCGCGGCGATCCTGCCCGGCCGCACCCGGCTGGTCTGGATCGAGACGCCCACCAACCCGCTGCTCGGCGTCGCGGACATCGCGGCGGTGGCCGCGCACGCCCGTTCCGCCGGTGCGGTGCTGGCGGTGGACAACACCTTCGCCACCCCGTACCTGCAGCAGCCGCTCGCGCTCGGCGCCGACGTGGTCGTGCACTCGACCACCAAGTACATCGGCGGGCACTCGGACGTCGTGGGCGGGGCGCTGGTCGTGGCGGACGGTGCGCAGCTCCCCGTGGGGCTGGACGGGCCGACCGGGACGAGCTCGCTGGCCGACGCGCTGGCGTTCCACCAGAACGCCTCCGGGGCGGTCGCCGGGCCGTTCGACGCCTGGCTGACGCTGCGCGGCCTGAAGACCCTCGCGGTCCGGATGGACCGGCACACCCGGAACGCCGCGGCGGTCGCCCGCTTCCTGGCCGCCCGCGACGACGTCCCGCAGGTGCTGTACCCGGGCCTGGACCAGCACCCCGGCCACGAGATCGCCGCGCGGCAGATGTCCGGCTTCGGCGGCATGGTCTCGTTCCGGGCCGGCAGCGCGCAGCGGGCCGCGCAGGTCTGCGCCCGCACCCGGGTGTTCACCCTCGCGGAGTCGCTCGGCGGGGTGGAGTCGCTGATCGAGCTGCCCGCACGGATGACGCACGGCTCGGTCGCCGGCACGGCGCTCGAGGTTCCGGACGACCTGGTCCGGCTGTCCGTCGGCATCGAGGACGAGGTCGACCTGATCGCCGACCTCGAGCAGGCCCTGGCATGAGGGTGCCCGGCCGTCGACGCACGGTCCCCTCCGCGCCGTCCCGCGGCCGAACCGATCCCGCCGCGCCCGCTCGCTCCGGGCCGGCCGCCGAGGGCAGCCTGGCCTCCGGCGCCACGCCGAAGGACTGGTCCGCCGAGCAGTCGGTCACACCCACCGTCCGCGCCGCCGCGGCGTGGTCCTGGCGGTTCCTGCTGATCGCGTCCGCCGTCGCGGTCGCGTTCTGGCTGATCGGGTTCTTCAAGGTGATCGTGGTCGCGGTGGCCATCGCGCTGCTGCTGACCGTGCTGCTCAACCCGCTCGCGTCCTGGCTGCGTCGGGTCGCCCGGTTCCCGCGCGGGCTCGCCGCGTTCAGCGCGGTGCTCGTGCTGCTGCTCGTGGTCGCCGGGCTGGTGGTGCTCGCCGGACGCTCGATCGCGAACGGCTTCGGTGACCTGCAGGAGCAGGCCAGCCAGGGGTTCAACGAGGCGCTGGACTGGTTGTCCGCCGGACCGCTCAGCATCAGCGCCGACCAGATCGACTCCTGGGTGGACCAGGTCGGCACCCAGCTCAGTGACAACGCGAGCTCGCTGCTGTCCGGTGCGCTGTCGGTCACCACCACGGTCGGGCACGTCGGCGCCGGCGCCCTGATCGCGCTGTTCTGCACCTTCTTCTTCCTGCTCGACGGTCGCACCGTCTGGTCCTGGCTGGTCGGGCTGCTGCCGCGCGACGTGCGCGAGCGGGTGCACCAGGCCGGCCGGCGCGGGCTGGTCACGCTCAGCGGCTACACCCGCACCCAGATCCTGGTGGCCCTGGTCGACGCGATCGGCATCGGGATCGGGGCGGCGGTCCTCCAGGTGCCGCTCGCCGTGCCGCTCGCCACGCTGGTGTTCGTCGGCTCGTTCATCCCGATCGTCGGGGCCATCGCCACCGGGGCCGTCGCCGTGCTGGTGGCGCTCGTGGCGCAGGGCCCGGTGGTCGCGCTGGTGATGCTGGCAGTGGTGCTGGTGGTCCAGCAGGTCGAGGGGCACGTGCTCCAGCCGTTCCTGATGGGGCACGCCGTCTCGCTGCACCCGGTCGCGGTGCTGCTCGTCGTGACCGCCGGCTCGATGGCGGCCGGCATCGTCGGTGCGCTGTTCGCGGTGCCGCTCGCCGCTGCGCTCAACACCGTGGTGCTGTACCTGCACGGGCACGACAAGTTCCCGCACCTCGGCACCGACGACCACGTGCAGCTCCGGCCCGACGAACGTTCACCCCGGCGCGGCGGGCCGGGCCTGGCCGGCGATGGGCGAGACTAGGGCGTGACCTTCCTCGATGACACCCGGGCAGCGGCGCGCCTGCTGACGGACGTGGCGATCCGCACCCCGGTCGAGTCGTCCCGCGCCCTGACGCAGATCGCCGGCACGGACGTCTACCTCAAGTGCGAGAACCTGCAGCGCGCCGGCTCGTTCAAGGTTCGCGGGGCCTACGTGCGGATGGCCCGGCTGTCCGAGGCCGAGAAGGCCCGCGGGGTGGTCGCCGCCAGCGCCGGGAACCACGCCCAGGGTGTCGCCCTGGCCGCCCGGCTGCTCGGGATCGACGCCGTCGTCTACATGCCGGTGGACGCCGCGCTGCCGAAGATCGCCGCGACCCGCGAGTACGGCGCCGAGGTACGGCTGCACGGCCGCTCGGTGGACGATGCCCTGCTCGCGGCGCGCACGGAGGCCGAGCGCACCGGCGCCGTGCTGATCCACCCGTTCGACCACCTCGACATCGTGGCCGGCCAGGGCACGATCGCCCTGGAGATCCTGGAGCAGGTGCCGGACGTCGCCACGATCCTGGTCCCGGTCGGCGGCGGCGGGCTGGCCGCCGGCATCGCGGCCGCGGCTGCCGAGCTGCGCCCCGACGTCCGGGTGATCGGCGTCCAGGCGTCCCGCGCGGCCGCCTACCCCGCCTCGCTGGTGGCCGGCAGCCCGGTCACCGCACCCGAGCTGCACACCATGGCCGACGGCATCGCGGTCGGCACGCCCGGCCTGGTGCCGTTCGACCTGCTGCGCCGGCACGGCTGCGAGGTGCGCACCGTCTCCGAGGAGGACCTGTCCCGGGCCCTGCTGCTGGTCGCCGAGCGGGCGAAGCTGCTGGTCGAGCCGGCCGGCGCCGCCGGGGTGGCCGCAGTGATGGCCGCCCCCGGCCAGTTCACCGGACCGGTGGTCGTGGTGCTGTCCGGCGGGAACATCGACCCGCTGGTGCTGCTGCGCGTGGTCCGGCACGGGCTGGCCTCGTCCGGTCGCTACCTGCAGCTGCGGGTCCGGCTGACCGACACCCCCGGGGCGCTCGCCGCGCTGCTGGCCGAGCTCGCCGGTGCCGGCGGCAACGTCATGCACGTCTCGCACGTGCGCACCGGCACGGACCTGGAGATCGACGAGGTCGAGATCGAGGTGCAGGTCGAGACCAAGGGACCTGACCACTGCGCCCGGCTGATGCAGCACCTGAGGGACCACGGCTTCCACCTCGCGGAGCACTGAGCGCGCGGTCTGCCGGCCTGGTCCGGCGCCGGGGCGGGCACCGACGACCGGTTCACGGCGGGGCGTGCGGCGCACCGACCGCAGGCCCACGGTGCGGCGGCCCTGACCTGCCCCTCCGCGACGTGACGAGGCCGCCGGCGGTCAGCCGGTGAACGGCTTCGCGGCCAGCACCTCGACCGGGATCTCCCGGCCGTTCGGCGCCGTGTAGGTGGTCTTCTCGCCGACCGTGCGGCCGTTGATCGACGCGCCGAGCGGGGAGGTGGGGGAGAAGACCTCGATGTCGGCCGAGCCGGCGATCTCGCGCGAGCCGAGCAGGAAGACCATCTCGTCCCCCGCGACGACCGCGGTCACCACCATGCCGGGCTCGACCACGCCGTCGTCGGGCGGGGTGCCGATCTGGACGTTGGCCAGCTTGGCCTTCAGCTCGCGGATGCGCGCCTCCTGCTTCGCCTGCTCCTCGCGCGCCGCGTGGTAGCCGCCGTTCTCCTTGAGATCGCCCTCGTCCCGCGCGGCGGCGATCCGCTCGGTGACCTCGGCGCGCCCCTCGTTCTCCAGGTGCGTGAGCTCGGCCTTCAGCCGGTCGTAGGCCTCCTGGGTGAGCCAGGTGGCAGCCTGCGTCGTGTCGGTCACGTCCACTCCTTCCCTGACGCACCCTCGTCGGGAGGGCGCGCAGTGCTGGCAGCCCCGTCGGTCGGCGCGTGCGCGGGGCCGGTGCACGAACGGGCTGTCACGCCGGTCGCGTCGACCTGCGGTCACGTCTGAACCGGGGCGGCGTATGAATCGACGATCATAGCAACCAGGGGGCCTCGACGGCGGAACGGGCGCCGGCGCGGCTCAGTGGCGTCAGCCGAGCTCGCAGGTGCTCACGACCGCCGTGACCGCCAGCTCGGCGGTCGGGATCGTGGTGGTGACCTGCTGCGTCGCGGTGCCGGCGGGCCCGACCGTCACCGACTGCACCCCCACCTCGGCGTACTGGGCGCTGAGCGCCTGCACCTGGCAGACCGCCGTGGCGTCCGCGTCCTTGGTCACGGTGAAGGTCATCTCCACCGCGGTCGACCCCTGCACGTCGAAGCCGACCTCCTCCCACCGGACCGGTGTCGCGGCGGCGCCGAGCGCGAGCCACAGCACCACCGCGACCCCGGTCGCCGCGACCGCGCCCAGCCCGATCCGGGCCAGCAGGCGCCGGCGCGGCCCGGGTGCACGCCCGTACCGGTCGGCGGGCACCTCGGCGTCGATGCCCGGGCCGGAGAACTGGCCTGTGCCTGTGCCTGTGCCTGTGCCCGTGCCGGGGTCCGGGTCTGCGCCCGGTGCCGTCGGGGCGGGCAGGGCGTCGGGTGCTGGCACGAGGTGGCCTCCCTGGTCTCGACGGTGCGGCGGGCTGGTCCCCTCGGTCGGGGACCCGGACGGTCGGTGCGCACCCGTGTCGGTGCGGTGAGCCATCATTGTCTCGTGCCGGGCCCGTCCTGGTGACGAGACAGCCGTGACGAGGAAGGGCAGTCGTGACCGAGCAGCTTCGCCTGATGGTGGTGCACGCCCACCCGGACGACGAGTCCAGCAAGGGTGCCGCCACCACCGCCCGCTACGCGGCCGAGGGGATGGAGGTCCTCGTGGTCACCTGCACCGGTGGCGAGCGCGGTGACATCCTCAACCCGCACCACCCCCCGGTCGAGGGCGGGATCGAGGAGATGCGGGCGGTCCGTCGGCGCGAGATGGCTGCCGCGGCGGCCGCGCTCGGGGTCCGGCAGCACTGGCTGGGCTTCGTGGACTCCGGGCTGCCGGAGGGCGACCCGCTGCCCCCGCTGCCGGCGGGCAGCTTCGGCCTGGTCCCCCTGGAGGAGGCGTCCGCTCCGCTGGTGGCCCTGGTCCGGGAGTTCCGTCCGCACGTGATGACCACCTACGACCCGACCGGCGGCTACCCGCACCCCGACCACGTGATGTGCCACCGGGTCGGCGTCGAGGCGTTCCACGCCGCCGGGGACCCCGACCGCTACCGCGGCACCGGTGCACCCTGGGCACCGCTCAAGCTGTACTACAACCACGGCTTCTCGATGGCCCGGATCCGGGCCGCGCACGAGGCGCTGACCGCCCGTGGCCTGGACTCCCCGTTCGGTGAGTGGGTGGAGTCCCGGGCCGCCCGGGAGATCCCGGAGCGCGAGGTCACCACCCGGATCGAGGTGGCCGACCACTTCGACGCGCGGGACGCCGCGCTGCGGGCGCACGCCACCCAGATCGACCCTGAGGGCTTCTTCTTCGCGATCCCGCGCGAGCTGGAGCGCGAGGTCTGGACCACCGAGGAGTACGAGCTCGTCGAGTCCCGGGTTCCCACCACGCTGCCCGAGACCGATCTGTTCTCCGGGGTCCGTGAGGCCTTGGGATGAGTGCCGGGGCGCTGATCGCGATCGGGCACGGCGCGCTGCTCCAGGCCGTCGGCGGTCTGCCGGGCACGGCTGGTCTGCCGGTGCTGGGGGTGCTGGCCGGGACGGCCGAGCCGTCGCCCTCGCCCACGTCCAGCACGATCGAGATCCCGGCGGAGGACCAGACCTCGCCGGGATTCATCGGCTTCGTCGTCACGTTCGGCGTGGCGGTCGCCCTGATCCTGCTCGGCTTCTCCCTGGTGCGGCACCTGCGGGTGGTGGAGCACAACCAGCGCCGACGGGACGCTGCCGAGCGGGAAGACGCCGGACGGGAGGCCGCGCAGCGGCAGACCGAGCAGCGGGGCAGCACCGGCCCGGGCAGCACCGGAGACGGCGCGCCCGGCGCCCGCCCAGCGCCGATCGCGATCGGCGACCCTGCCGCGGAGGACGCCGCTGCCGCTTCGGGGACGCCGGCCGCCGCGGAGCCCGGGACCGGCGTGGAGGCCGTGGAGCTCGACGAGGACGCCTCCGGCCCCGACGACCCGGCCCGACCCGAGGACCGGCGGTGAGCGGCCCCCGCCCGCCCGAGCGACCCGCGGTGCGCGTCACCGTCGCCCAGCTCCGGGTGACGGACGACCGCGAGGCCAGCACCGAGGTCGCCCGCCGGGCGATCGACACCGCCGGCCAGGCGCACGCCGACGTCGTCGTGCTGCCGGAGTACTCCTCGGGCTTCGAGCCGGCCGGCACCGGCCCCCAGCACGCCGAGCCTCTCGGCGGCCCGTTCGTCACCATGCTCCGCGCCGAGGCCGCCCGCACGGGCACCGCCGTGGTCGCCGGCACGACGCTGCCCGGCTCCGACGACCAGCACGCCGTGAACGCCGTGGTCGTCGTCACCGGCGACGGGCAGATCGCCGGTCTCTACCGCAAGGTGCACCTGTACGACGCCTTCGGGCACCGCGAGTCCGATCGGCTGGAGCCCGGACCGGCCGATGCGCCGCCCGTGGTCGTCGACGTGGCGGGCCTGCGGTTCGGCGTGCTGACCTGCTACGACCTGAGGTTCCCCGAGTCGGCGCGCCGCCTGGTGGACGACGGCGCGCAGGTGCTCGTCGTGCCGGCGGCGTGGGCGGCCGGTCCGCTCAAGGCGATGCACTGGCGCACCCTGGCGGTCGCTCGCGCGATCGAGAACACCTCGGTGGTCGTCGCGGTGGGGCAGGCCGGACCCGGTGTCACGGGCCGCTCGCTGGTGGTCGGGCCGGACGGCACCGTCGGTCTGGAGCTCGGCGAGGAGCCGGAGATCCGTACCGTCGACCTGGACCCCGGCCTGCTCGCCGAGGTGCGCGAGCGCAACCCCTCGCTCGCTCACCGCCGCTACCGCACGGTGCCGCTCTGACCGCCTCGCCCGGCGTGCCGCCGGCCGCCCTGCCCGGCGTGCCCGGTGCGCCGCCGGCCGTCGTGCCCGGTGCGCCGTTCGCCGTCCTGTCGGTGCGCGAGGCTCGCGCTGGTGCGTGCGGCCCGCGCTGCCGCGTCTGACCCGCGCTGCCGCGTCGAGCACGCGCTGGCGGGCCGGACCCGCGCTCGTCGTCCGGGCCGACAGGCGGGGCAGCGGGGCTAGAGGATCGCCAGGGCGGCGGCGATGTAGTGGCAGGTGAAGCCGACCACGGTCAGCGAGTGGAACACCTCGTGGAAGCCGAACCAGCGCGGGCTGGGGTTCGGCCGCTTGAACCCGTACACCACGGCGCCCAGGGTGTAGGCGAGCCCGCCGCCGGCCACCAGCCACACGATCGCCGGACCGCCGTTCTCGCTGCGGCCGAACGCGGGCAGGTACCACAGGGACACCCAGCCGAGCGCGACGTAGATCGGCACGTACAGCCAGCGGGGCGCCCCGAGCCAGAACACCCGGGCCAGCAGCCCGGCGAGCGCACCCGCCCACACGATGATCAGCAGGGTCCGTGCGGTGCGTGCGTCGAGCAGCGCGACGGCGAGCGGGGTGTAGGTGCCGGCGATCACCAGGAAGATGTTCGTGTGGTCCATCCGGCGCAGCACACCGGTGACCCGGGGGGACCACGTGCCGAGGTGGTAGACCGCGCTGACGCCGAACAGCAGCATCGCGGCCCCGCCGAAGACCGCGGCGGCGGCCGTGGTGGCGGTGGTCGGCGCGAGCACGACCAGGACGATCGAGGCGGCGGTGGCCACCGGGAACATGCCGGCGTGGATCCAGCCGCGCAGCCGGGGCTTGACGGTGGCTGCGGGCTGGTCGGCGCGCTGCTCGCCGGTCGGTGCGACCTTCACGGCGGGTCTGCCTCTCCTGCGGGTACGGGGATGCTGCTGCGTTCTGCCCGGTGCGGACGTGCTGCGCCGGACGTGCGGCCCGGACGGCGGACCCGGGACCGACGGTCCCGGTCGTCCGGGTGTGTCGGCCGAGGGTCGGACGACCCCACCTACGACACCGTAGGTTACGTGAGCGTAGGTGTCTCGCGCGCCGGCCGGGGTCCGCCCCGGGCCACCTGCACACATCCTCCCCGTCCCGGAGATCGGCGCCGGTCCCGGTGCGACGGCGGCGGGCGGTAGCGTGAGCCTCCGATCGCCTCGTCGAAGGAGCCGCCCTCCGTGCGCCTGCCCCACCCGTTGTACGGGCTCTACGAGCGTCGGCTGGCCGCCGCGCTCCCGAAGGACCGGGTTCCCCGGCACGTCGGTGTGATCCTGGACGGCAACCGCCGCTGGGCCCGGCAGACCGGCGAGTCCACCGCGGCGGGCCACCAGCGGGGTGCGGACCACATCACGAACCTGCTGCTCTGGTGCGAGGAGGTCGGGGTCGAGGTCGTCACGCTGTGGATGCTGTCCACCGACAACCTGAACCGCGCGCCCGAGGAGCTGGACGCGCTGCTGGGCATCATCGAGGACGCGGTGCGGGACCTGGCGGCCACCCGGCGCTGGCGGCTGCAGGCCGTCGGCTCGCTGGACCTGCTGCCGGCCGGCACCGCTCAGGCGCTGCGGGACGCGGAGTGCGCCACGGCCGACGTGGTCGGGCTGCACGTGAACGTCGCGATCGGCTACGGCGGCCGGCGTGAGATCGCCGACGCCGTGCGCTCGTACCTGGCCGAACGGGCCGCGGACGGAGCCTCGCTCGAGGACATCGCGGCCTCGTTCGACGTCGAGCACATCGCGGACCACCTCTACACCAAGGGGCAGCCCGACCCGGACCTGGTGATCCGCACCTCCGGGGAGCAGCGGCTCGGCGGGTTCATGCTCTGGCAGAGCGTGCACTCGGAGTTCTACTTCTGCGAGGCGTACTGGCCGGACTTCCGCCGGGTCGACTTCCTGCGCGCGATGCGTGACTACGCGGCCCGTGAGCGTCGGCGCGGGCAGTAGCCGAGCCCGCGACCAGCACGGACGGCGATCTTCGCCCGCGGTGCGCCCGTCCGGTGCCCGGGTCCTGCCCGCCGTCCGCAGATGAGCTCCGCAGATGAACACTGCGTGACATCACCCGACACGCGGCGCGTCGTGCTCCGGCGGCGGCTGTGCCCCGGCGTAGCGTCCGGCGGCAACGGACGGTGCCTGCCGTCCCCGGGAGGCCAGCCCATGGAGCATCCGCTCCGGGGGGAGGGCCGGTTCCGGCCCTCGTGGGTCGACCGCCCTCGTCCCGTCGCCGCGTGCCGCACGTACCCGTCTCCACCGGGGCGGGTGCCAGGCACGAGGTGCCCGATTCGGCGCTAGAGCGGCGCCGGAGGGAGCCTGCCGTGGTCAGCAAGCAGCTGGGATCCGCCTCGAACGACCTGCCCCGTCCGACCGAGCCGACGGAGGGCCGCAGGACGCACGTCCTGGACACGTCCGTCCTGCTCTCCGACCCGAAGGCGATCCACCGCTTCGCCGAGCACGACGTGGTCCTGCCCGTCGTGGTCATCACCGAGCTGGAGGCCAAGCGGCACCACGCCGAGCTCGGCTACTTCGCCCGGTCCGCCCTGCGCCTGCTGGACGACCTGCGCCTGCAGCACGGTCGGCTGGACGCTCCGCTGCCGATCGGGGACCAGGGCGGCACGCTCCGGGTCGAGCTGAACCACACCGACCCGACGGTGCTGCCGGCCGGGTTCCGGCTCGGTGACAACGACTCCCGCATCCTCGCGGTGGCGGCGAACCTGGCGGCCGAGGGGTGCGACGTCACCGTGGTCTCCAAGGACATGCCGATGCGGATCAAGGCCGCCGCGATCGGGCTGCGTGCCGAGGAGTACCGGCACGAGCTGGCCGTGGACTCCGGCTGGACCGGGATGGACGAGCTGGACCTGGCCGAGCAGCAGATGTCCGACCTGTGGGAGCACGAGTCGCTGCCGCTCGCAGACCTGCCGGACGCACCCGACCTGCCGGTGCACACCGGCCTGGTCCTGCACAGCCCGCGGGGCTCGGCGCTCGGCCGGATCACCCCGGACAAGCAGGTGCAGCTGGTGCGGGGCGACCAGGACGTGTTCGGTCTGCACGGGCGCAGCGCGGAGCAGCGGGTGGCGATCGACCTGCTGCTGGACGAGCAGGTGGGGATCCTCTCGCTGGGCGGGCGTGCCGGCACCGGCAAGTCGGCGCTCGCGCTGTGCGCCGGGCTGGAGGCGGTGCTCGAACGGCGCCAGCACCGCAAGGTGATGGTGTTCCGGCCGCTGTACGCGGTGGGTGGCCAGGACCTCGGCTACCTGCCCGGCAGCGAGGCGGAGAAGATGAATCCGTGGGCCCAGGCGGTGTTCGACACCCTGGGGGCGCTGGTCAGCCGTGAGGTGGTCGAGGAGGTGCTGGACCGCGACATCCTGGAGGTGCTGCCGTTGACGCACATCCGAGGGCGCTCGCTGCACGACGCGTTCGTGATCGTGGACGAGGCGCAGTCCCTGGAGCGCAACGTCCTGCTGACGGTGCTGTCCCGGATCGGGCAGAGCTCGCGGGTGGTGCTCACGCACGACGTGGCGCAGCGGGACAACCTGCGGGTCGGGCGGCACGACGGGATCGCGGCGGTGATCGAGGCGCTCAAGGGCCACCCGCTGTTCGCGCACGTCACCCTGACCCGCTCCGAGCGCTCGCCCGTGGCGGCCCTGGTCACCGAGCTCCTGGAGGGCATCGACCTCTGACCCCGCACATGCGCGCCCGCCCCGGGGTCAGACCGCGGGGCGGGTCATCCGCAGCAGGTCGAGCGCCTCGTCCAGCTGCG
>DASWPG010000037.1:0-31512 GCA_036404115.1 Cellulomonas sp. | reverse complement strand
TCAACCTGATCGAGAACCTCAAGGGCCTGACCACCCACCAGGGCGGCATCTACTGGCGCTGGTTCGGCAACTCGTTCCTGTACGCGTTCTCCGGCGGGATCGGGGCGACGATCCTGGCGGTGCTCGCGGGCTACGGCTTCGCCAAGTACCGGTTCCGCGGGCGGGGCTTCTTCTTCTCCACCCTGCTCGGCGCCGTGATGGTGCCGCTCACCGCCCTGGTCATCCCGACCTTCGTGCTGCTGAGCAAGGTCGGGCTGGTGAACACGGTCTGGGCCGTGATCCTGCCCTCGCTGCTCAGCCCGCTCGGCGTCTACCTGATGCGCGTCTACACCCAGGACGCGGTGCCGGACGAGATGCTGGACGCCGGCCGGGTGGACGGTGCCGGGGAGCTGCGACTGTTCGCACAGGTGTCCCTGCCGCTGCTGCGGCCTGCCATCGTCACGGTGCTGCTGCTGACCGTGGTGGCCACCTGGAACAACTTCTTCCTGCCGCTGGCGATGATCCAGAACCCCGACCTGCTGCCCGTCACCGTCGGCCTGAACAACTGGCAGGCGCTGTCGAACGCCGGCTCCGGCGGTGAGCAGGTGTGGAACCTCATCGCGACCGGCGCGTTCGTCTCGATCATCCCGCTGATCGTCGCGTTCCTCAGCCTGCAGAAGTACTGGCAGGGCGGTCTGTCCCTCGGCAGCCTCAAGTAGGCCCGCGCCCCGCCCCTGCCCGCCCCACGCACCCGTCCACGTCCGCGCACGACCTGTGCGCGGCGGACCGGTGCGCCCGCGAGAACGAAGGAACCTCATGCAGCACGCCACCCTGACCATCGATCCGGCGTTCCGGGTCGGGGCCGTCCGTCGGCGGACGTTCGGCTCGTTCGTCGAGCACCTCGGCCGGTGCGTCTACACCGGCATCCACGACCCGGCCCACCCGACCGCGGACGCGGACGGCTTCCGCGGCGACGTGATCGAGCTGACCCGCGAGCTGGGCATCTCCACGGTCCGCTACCCCGGCGGCAACTTCCTGTCCGGCTACCGGTGGGAGGACGGCGTCGGCCCGCGCGAGCAGCGGCCGTCCCGCCTGGACCTGGCCTGGCACTCCACCGAGCCCAACCTGGTGGGCGTCGAGGAGTTCATGCGCTGGACCGCCCGCTCCGGCACCGAGGCGATGATGGCGGTCAACCTCGGCACCCGCGGCGTGCAGGAGGCCCTGGACCTGCTGGAGTACTGCAACGTCCGCTCCGGCACGCGGCTGTCCGACCTGCGCCGGGCCAACGGCGCCGCCGACCCGTACGGGATCCGGATGTGGTGCCTGGGCAACGAGATGGACGGCCCGTGGCAGATCGGCCACAAGACCGCGCACGAGTACGGCCGGCTCGCCGCCGAGACGGCCCGCGCCATGCGGATGATCGACCCGGACCTGGAGCTGGTGGCCTGCGGGTCGTCCTCCTCGTCCATGCCGACCTTCGGTGACTGGGAGCGCGTGGTGCTCTCGGAGACCTACGAGCACGTCGACATGATCTCCGCGCACGCCTACTACGCCGAGCACGACGGCGACCTCGGTTCGTTCCTGGCCTCGGCCGTCGACATGGACCACTTCATCGACTCGGTGGCCGCCACGGCCGACTCGGTCCGGGCGCACAAGCAGGTGTCCCAGCGGATCGGCATCTCGTTCGACGAGTGGAACGTCTGGTACCAGGACCGTGCCGAGTCCGTGCCGCCGAAGGGCGACGACTGGCCGGTGGCGCCGGTGCTGCTGGAGGACCGGTACAACGTGGCCGACGCCGTGGTGGTCGGCAACCTGCTGATCAGCCTGCTGCGGCACACCGACCGGGTGCACTCCGCCTCGCTGGCCCAGCTGGTCAACGTGATCGCGCCGATCATGACCGAGCCGGGCGGGCGGATCTGGCGCCAGACCACCTTCCACCCGTTCGCCCAGGCGTCCCGGTGGGCCGTCGGCGACGTGCTGCAGGTCGCGGTGGACGCCCCGACCTACGAGACGGCGAAGTTCGGCGACGCCCCGCTGGTCGACGCGGTCGCCACCCGGGACCCGGAGACCGGCGCGGTGGCGGTGTTCGTGGTCAACCGCTCCACCGAGGCCCCGGTGCGGGTCGGGGTGGACACCCGGTCGCTGCCGGGGCTGCGGCTGGTCGAGGCGACCACGCTGTCCCACCCGGACCACACCTGGGTCGCGACCGCGGAGGACGACACCTCGGTGCTGCCACGGACGAACACCACGGCGACGCTGACCGACGGGCGGCTGGACGTCGAGCTGCCGCCGGTCTCGTGGAGCATGGTGCGCCTGGAGGCGTGAGGCACCGCCGCGCGAGCGGCGACGACGGGCGGTGCGGGGCAGGGGGCCGTACCGCCCGTCGGGCGTCCGGGGCCGGCGTCCACGGTCGGAGCCCGGCCGTGCTGCGTCCGGCCCCGCCGCGTCCGGTGCCGGTGCGTCCGCCGAGCCGGTGCGCCGGGTTCAGCCCTCCGGGACGACCGGCACGATCAGCGAGGTCTCGACCAGCGAGCGGGCCGGGATGGTCGCGGTGCCGATCCCGTCCAGCTCGACCACCAGGTCCTCGTCCTCGGAGGTGTCCGTGGGCAGGCCGACCACCGTCGTGGTGGGTCGCAGGTCCGCGGTGCACACGGCGTCGTCCGGGATCGGCACGAAGGTCACGACCACGCCGGACCCGGACGCGGCGGCCTCGGCCTGCGGCTCGGCGACGAGCGGGCAGGAGCTCGACCCGAGGGTGATCACGTAGAGCAGGCCGGGCTCCTCGGTCCAGGCGATGCCCGCGGCCGCGTCGCCGTCCAGCGTCAGCCCGTCGAGCACGGCCGGGTAGTCGAGCGCCGAGCTGCCGGCGGTCAGGGCGGGGGTGGACTGCTCGGTGGGGGTGGTGGCCGGGGTGGTCGCGCCCGGCCCGTCGTCGGTGCTGCTGCCGGAGCACGCGGCCAGCACGGGCAGGACGGCGACGAGCGTGGTCACGGCGAGCGCCCGGTGCAGGGCGCGGGTGCCCGCGGCGGTGCGGCCGGTGCGGGCGGTGCTGCGGTCGGCGGTGCGGGCACGCCGGGTCGGGCGGCTCATGCCTGCGCCAGCGCGCGAGCCTTGAGCGCCGCGAACTCCTGCGCGTCGATCGCACCGGAGGACAGCAGCTGCTGGGCGGTGGCGATCTCCTGCGCGGGGGAGTGCCCCGCGACCGTGCGGATGTACTGCTCGGCGCCCTGCTGCGCGTGCGCGACCGCCGCCTGCTGCCGCTCGGCCATGCCCGTGCCGCGGGCGATCAGGTACACCAGCGCGGTCAGCCACGGCACCAGCACGAGGCAGAGCACCCACACCGCCTTGCCCCAGCCGGACAGCGCCCGGTCCCGGAACAGGTCGGTGACGACGTGGAACAGGACGACGAGGTAGGCGACGAACAGGAAGATCTCGATGACGAGCCAGAACGACTCCCAGAAGCTCATGACGGCCCCCTCGGTACCCGCGGCCTCTGCTCGGCGCCGGATACTCGCGAACGTAGCACCGCCTCCCGCGACCGGGACGGTGCTGACGCTGGTCAGGGGGTCGGTGCGCCGGACGCGAGCGTGCGGTGCAGCACCAGGTCGTGCTCCAGGCGGCCGCCGACCAGGAACCGGCGCTCGCCGACGACCGTGAAGCCCGACCGGCGGTAGAACGCCTGCGCGCGCAGGTTCTCCCCGTTGACCCCCAGCCAGACGCCCACGGCGCCACCGGCCCGGGCGAGGTCGAGGGTCGCGGTCATCAGGGCGCCCGCGACGCCGCGGCCGTGCTGGCCGGGCAGCACGTAGCACTTGGACAGCTCGGCGGTCGGGCGCAGCGGGACGACCGCGGCGACGTCCGGGTCGTACGGCTCGCCGCGGACCAGCATCGTGTAGCCCACCAGCGCGCCGCCGGAGCCGGCGACCAGCACGGACCGCGCCGGGTCGGCCAGGTAGCCGGTGAAGGAGTCGACGGACAGGTGCGCCGCGACGAACGCGGCCTGGTCGGCGGCGGTCGACGTGGGCGGGCAGGCCAGCGGGAAGGTCACCGCGGCCAGCGCGGCCAGGGCCGGCGCGTCCGCCGCCGCCGCCGGGCGCAGCAGGGTCGCGGCATCCGTGCCCGTGCCCGTGTGCGGTTCGTGATCGGCAGGTGCGTCGGGTGCGTCGGGCACGCCGCCGGCCCGGCCGTGGGCGGCGGCGGTCACGAGCCGGACATCCGCGCCCGCACCGCCCGGCGCAGCGTGCGGAAGACCAGCGCGAGCACCCAGGCCGACCCGGCGACGGTGGCCGCGTCCATCCCGCGCCGGGCGGCCCGGCGACGGCCGCGGAACTCCCGCACCGGCCAGCCCACCACGGCGGCGTGCTTGCGCAGCCGGCCGTCCGGGTTGATCGCGCACGGGAAGCCGACCTCGGACAGGATCGCCTCGTCGTTGGTGGAGTCGCCGTAGGCGAACGACCGCTCCAGGTCCAGGTGCTCCCGCTCGGCGAGCATCCGCACCGCCTCGGCCTTGGCCCTGCCGTGCAGCATGTCGCCGACCAGGTGGCCGGTGTAGAAGCCGTCCTTGTGCTCGGCGATCGTGCCGAGGGCACCGGTGGCGCCCAGGCGCCGGGCGATCAGCTCGCCGATCTCGACCGGGGTCGCGGTGACCAGCCACACCTGGTGGCCGGCGCGCAGGTGCTGGTCGAGCAGCCGCTGGGTGCCGGGGAAGATCCGCAGCGCGAGCACCTCGTCGTAGACGTCCTCGGCGATCGCGACCACCTCGGCGACCGACCGGCCGTGCATGATCTCCAGCGCACGGTTGCGCACGTCGTCGATCTGCTGACGGTTCTCGCCGAAGGTCAGGTACCGGACCTGGTGCGCCGCGAACCGCACGATGTCGCGGGTGCGGAAGAACCCGCGGCGGTACAGGCCGACCGCGAGGTGGAACGAGCTGGCCCCGCGGATGATCGTGTTGTCCACGTCGAAGAAGGCCGCGATCCGGGGTCCGTCGTCCGTGCCGGACGCGTCGGGGGCCGTGCCGTCCCCGGGCACGGCGGCGGTCGGGATCGGCTCGGGCACATCGCCACTGTAGCCACGATGCCTACGCTCGTGCTGTGCCGACGACCCCCGATCCCCGCCCCGACCGCCGTGCCGCCCACCGCACGGACCAGCCCCGCGCCGTGCTGTTCGGCCGCGCCGGCTGCCACCTGTGCGACGCCGCCCGCGCGGTGCTGCAGGCCGAGTGCGAGGCCGCCGGGGTCGCCTGGGCGGAGGTGGACGTCGACCGGGCCGCGGGGGCGGACGGCCGGCCGCTCGCGGACGACTACGGCGAGCTGGTCCCGGTGGTGGAGGTGGACGGCGTCCGGGTCGGCTACTGGCAGATCGACCCGGTCCGTCTCCGCGAGGCGCTGCACGTGCGGCTGCCCTGACCACCTACTCTGTACGGGTGCGAGCCCTGCCGCCGACCACCGTCGCCCGCCTCCCGGGCTACCTGCGCTCGCTCGGCGGTCTGGCCTCCGAGGGCGTCATCACCATCTCCTCCGACCAGCTGGCCGAGCTCGTCGGTGCCTCCTCCGCCCAGCTGCGCAAGGACCTGTCGTACCTCGGTGCGGGCGGTCGGCGCGGGGTGGGCTACGAGGTCGAGCACCTGCGGCGCCGGATCGCGCAGTCCCTCGGCATGGCCGAGGAGCGCCAGGTCGTCATCGTCGGCATCGGCAACCTCGGCCATGCGCTGGCCACCTACTCCGGCTTCGCGGACCGCGGGTTCGTGCTGGTCGGTCTGCTCGACGCCGACCCGCGGGTGGTCGGCACCCACGTCGGCGGGCACGCGGTGCAGCACGTGGAGCACCTGGAGAAGGTCGTCACGGACAGCGGCGCGACCATCGCCATCGTCGCCACCCCGGCGTCCGTCGCGCAGGTCACCTGCGACAGGCTGGTCGCGGCCGGGGTCACCGGCATCCTGAACTTCGCGCCGCGCACGGTGCGGGTGCCCGAGGGCGTCGACATCCGCGAGGTCGACCTCGGGTCGGAGCTGCAGATCCTCGGGTTCCACGCCCGGCAGCGGTCTGCGCAGCCGGCGGGCGGCACCCTCGGCGTGGACGCCTGGGCGGACGTGGCCCCGGGCGACGACGCCCGGGACTGATCTCTCCCCCCCCTGCTGCCGCACGTCGTCGGACGTCCGGCCCGGGTCGACGTCGCCGGAGGTGCGACGAGGGCCCGATCGCGGCAGGGGGTGCGCGATCGGGCCCTCGTGGACCGGTCCCGGCGTCGGCCGGGTGGACCAGGGACAGCCTAGGTCAGGCCTGCTTGATGGCCGAGACCTCGAGGGTGATGACGACCTTGTCGCTCACCAGGACGCCGCCGGCCTCGAGGGCCGCGTTCCAGGTGATGCCGAAGTCCTTGCGGGAGATCGTCGTCGAGGCGGAGAAGCCGGCGCGCTGGTTGCCGAACGGGTCGGTGGCGGCGCCGCCGAACTCGGTGGCCAGCTCGACCGAGCGGGTCACGCCGTGGATGGTGAGGTCACCGGTCACGACGTAGTCCTCGCCGTCGGCGGCGACGGAGGTGGACGCGAAGGTCCACTCGCCGAAGGCCTCGACGTCGAAGAAGTCGCCGCTCTTGATGTGGCCGTCGCGGCCCGCGTCGCCGGTGTTGATCGTGGAGGGGTCCAGCGTCGCGGAGACGGCGGAGACCGTGAGGTCCTCGGCGACCGTGATCGCGCCACCGGTGACCGCCACGGTGCCGCGCACCTTGGAGATGCCGGCGTGACGGACGGTGAAGGCCGCCTCGGTGTGCGAGGGGTCGATGGCCCAGGTGCCCGTGGTGAGGCCGGTCGGCAGGGTGGTGGTGCTCATGGTGCACTCCTCAGATGGTTGAAGCGTCAATCTGGCGTTAGTTGAGATTTCTACTACAGTGAGGCGTAGAGCGCAACACCTGTGGGACCATCTGCCACCGGGGCAGGAGCACGCGGGGCGCAGGGCGCGTGCACAGCAGGGAGGAAGCTGCGATGACGACGACGGCAGGACCGGTGCGGGAGCCGCGTGCGCACGAGGACGTGCGGTGGCTCTCCGCCGAGGAGCAGCGCTGGTGGCGCGCGTACCGGGACGGCACCGCGCGGCTGCTCGACATCCTCGGCCACGAGCTCGAGGAGGACTCCGGGCTGTCGCTCGGCGAGTACGAGGTGCTGGTCCGGCTGTCCGAGGCACCCGCCCGCACCATGCGGATGTCCGAGCTCGCCGGCGAGCTCGCGCACTCCCGCAGCCGCCTCACCCACACCGTCCGTCGGATGGAGAACGCCGGGCTGGTCGAGCGCACCCCGTGCCTCGAGGACGCCCGCGGGGTGAACTGCACCATGACGGAGATCGGTTGGTCCCGCCTGGTCGACGCCGCGCCCGCGCACGTCGAGTCGGTGCGGGAGCACCTGGTCGACGTGCTCACCCCGGAGCAGCTGCGCGGCCTCGGTGTGGCGATGGAGCGGGTCGGCATCGCGCTGCAGGACGGCTGCGACCGCGCGGCCGCAGCTGCCGACGGCGTGCGCTGACCCCCGACGCCGGAGCCGGTGCCGGTGCCGGTGCCGGCGTCCCGTCCGTCGTCCCCAGGTCGGTGCCCGACCCTCGCTGCCGTCCCCGGGCGCGGCGAGACCGGGCGCGACCACCCAGGCATGTTTGCGAGACTGACCCCATGGTCGCGACCACGATCCACCTGATGCGGCACGGCGAGGTGCACAACCCCTCGGGCGTGCTCTACGGCCGTCTGCCCGGCTACCACCTGTCCGAGCGGGGCCACGCGATGGCCGAGCGCGTCGCTGCGCACCTGTCCGGGGTCCTCGACACCCCGCGGCGCGACGTGACCGTGCTCATCGCGTCGCCGCTGCAGCGCGCCCAGGAGACGGCGGCCCCGATCGCCGCCGCCCTGGACCTGCCGGTCCGCACCGAGGAGGGGCTGCTGGAGGCCGAGAACGCCTTCCAGGGCATGACCTTCGGCGTCGGCGACGGCTCGCTGCGGCACCCGCGGCACTGGCCGCTGCTGCGCAACCCGTTCCGGCCGTCCTGGGGCGAGCCGTACCGCCAGCAGGTCGCCCGGGTGCTCTCGGTGGTCGACCTCGCCCGCCAGGCGGCCCGCGGGCACGAGGCGGTGCTGGTCAGCCACCAGCTGCCGATCTGGGTCACGCGCCTCGCGCTGGAGGACCGGCACCTGTGGCACGACCCGCGGCGCCGGCAGTGCTCGCTGGCCTCGCTGACCAGCCTCACCTACGAGGACGACCGGCTGGTGCGGGTGGGCTACACCGAGCCGGCAGCCGACCTGCTGCCGGGCGCCTCGGCCGTGGCGGGCGCGTGACCGTGCGGGCGAACCGACCCGTGCGCCCCGGCGTCGCGGGCGTCCTGCGCACCGGAGGTGGTGCGCGTCGCGGTCGGCGCGCCGTCGTGGCCGGCGTCGGGGTGCTGCTCGCGCTGACCCTGACGGCGTGCTCCGGCGATGCCTCGGGGTCCGCGAGCGGCGACGTCGCCGACCAGGGCTACCAGTCCGGCGACGGCTCGTTCACCTCGTGGGCCCCGGACGAGCGCCAGGGACCGGTGGAGCTGTCCGGCACCGACTACGCCGGCGCCACCCAGGACGTCACCGCCTGGCGCGGGGACGTGGTGGTGCTGAACACCTGGTACGCGGAGTGCCCGCCGTGCCGCGCCGAGGCGGCCGACCTGGTGGACCTGGCGAACACCTACGCCGACCAGGGGCTGCACGTGCTCGGGATCAACGGCGTGGACGACGCCGGGGCCGCCGAGTCGTTCCAGCGCACCTTCGACGTGCCCTACCCGAGCATCGACGACGCCGACAAGGCCGCGGTCGCCGCGCTGCAGGGCATCGTGCCGATCCAGGCCACCCCGACCACCGTGGTGCTCGACCGGGACGGCAACGTCGCCGCGCGGATCATCGGCACCGCCGAGGGCTCCACGCTGCGTGCCCTGGTCGAGGAGGCGCTGGCCGAGAGCGGCACCTCGGGCAGCGGCAGCTCGGCCACCCCCACCGGCGGGGCGGACGGGGCCTGATGCTCACCGACGTCGGGGGCTCCTTCGCCCAGGCCGCGCTGTCCGGGTCGCTGCTCGCCGCCGTCCCGGTGGCGCTGCTCGCCGGGCTGGTGTCCTTCGCGTCCCCGTGCGTGCTGCCGCTGGTGCCCGGCTACCTCGGCTATCTCGGCGGGATGTCCGCCGCCAGCGCACCCGGCCGGTCACGGACCCGTGCGCGGGGGGACGGGACGGTGCTCGACCTCGCGGCAGCGCTGCCGGCCCAGCCGGTGCTGGCCGGTCGAGCGGCGACCGCACCGGTGAGCGGGGCAGCGGCCCCCGACGCGGCGGACCGCCCCGACGTCCCGGTGCTCGTCGACGCCCCGCGCGGCCGGCTGATCGCCGGCGTGCTGCTGTTCGTCGCCGGGTTCTCCGCCGTGTTCCTGGCCTACGGCTCGCTCGCGGGCAGCGTCGGCTCGTTCCTGCTGCGCTGGCAGGACCCGGTCTCCCGGATGCTCGGCGTGCTGGTGGCGGTGATGGGGCTGGCGTTCCTCGGTCTGGTGCCGTTCCTGCAGGAGGACCGGCGCTCGCTGGTCGCTCCTCGCGCCGGGCTGTGGGGGGCGCCGGTGCTCGGGGTCACCTTCGGCATCGGCTGGACGCCGTGCATCGGCCCGACCCTCGCCGCGATCCTGCTGCTCTCCCTGGACGGCGGCTCCGCCGGGCGCGGTGCGCTGCTGGCGCTGGCGTTCTGCGCCGGCCTCGGGCTGCCGTTCCTCGCCGTCGCGCTGGGCGTGCAGCGCAGCCGGCGTGCGCTGGCGGCGCTCGCCCGGCACCGGCTGGCGGTGCAGCGGGTCGGCGGCGGGCTGCTGGTGCTGCTCGGCCTCGCGCTGGTCACCGGCCTGTGGTCCAGCTGGGCCTCCTGGCTGCAGGGCGTCCTGACCGGTGGCGACCTCTTCGTGCCGGCGGTGTGACGTGGCGCGGGACCAGGAGGGCCAGGACGTGACCGGCGGTCGCCCGGAGCGCGCCTACGTCCCCGAGGGCCTGGACGACGCGTTCAGCACCGACGGCCCGGCGGAACCGGCCCGGGGCGCCGCCGCGCGGAAGGCCGGTGGTCGGGCCGCGCGCGACGCGCGACCGGCTGCCGCACCGGACGACGCCGAGGCCGCAGCCGCGGGCACCGCCGCCGCCTCGGACGCCGCGGTCTCGGACGCCGCGGAGCCGATCCGGCTGCCGACGCTCGGCGTGGTCGGCTGGCTGCGCTGGGCCTGGCGGCAGCTCACCAGCATGCGGGTCGCCCTGCTGCTGCTGATGCTGCTCGCCGTGGCGGCCGTGCCCGGCACGATCTTCCCGCAGCAGTCCCAGGACAGCGACGAGGTCGCGACCTACCTCACCGACCACCCGTCCCTCGGCCCGGTGCTGGACCGGCTCGGGGTGTTCCACGTCTACTCGTCCGCCTGGTTCTCCGCGATCTACCTGCTGCTGTTCGTCTCGTTGGTCGGCTGCATCCTGCCGCGCAGCCGGACCCACCTGCGCGCGCTGCGCGGCCGGCCGCCCCGCACGCCCCGGCGGTTCGACCGGTTCCCGGCGCAGGCCGCCGCGACCGTGCCCGGCACGCCCGAGCAGGTCGCCCGGCGGGCCGCCGCCGCGCTGCGCGGCCCCTGGCTGCTGCGCCGGTTCCGGGTGGACGTCGCCGAGGAGCGGCCCGGCACCTGGACGGTCGCGGCCGAGCGCGGCTACCTGCGCGAGACCGGCAACCTCGTCTTCCACCTGGCGCTGGTCGGTCTGCTGGTCTCGGTGGCCACCGGGCAGCTGCTGCACTACCGCGGCCAGGCGATCATCGTCGAGGGCCGCTCGTTCGCGAACACCGAGAGCGACTACGACTCCTTCGAGAACGGAGCCGCGTTCAGCGCCGCCGACCTCGACCCGTTCTCGATCCGGCTGGACGGCTTCACCTCGGTGTTCGACCCGGACACCCTGCAGTCCCGCTACTTCCGGGCCGACGTCACGGTGACCGAGACGGACGGGGAGTCCACCGCCGAGCAGATCAAGGTCAACCACCCGCTGGAGGTCGACGGCACGAAGGTCTACCTGCAGGGCAACGGCTACGCCCCGCAGGTCACCGTGCGTGACGCCGACGGCGAGGTGACGTTCTCCGGCGCGGTCCCGTTCCTGCCGCAGGACTCCGTGTACACCTCGCAGGGCGTGATCAAGGTGCCGGACGTCACCTCCGGCCCGCAGATCGGCCTGCAGGGGGTGCTGCTGCCCACCGCGGCGCAGGTCACGGACGGCATCTGGCAGTCCGTCGACCCGCAGCCCACCGATCCGCTGCTCGCGCTCGCGGTGTGGACCGGTGACCTCGGGCTGGACGACGGCGTGCCGCAGAACGTCTACCAGCTCGACGAGACGGACCTCACCCAGGCCACCGACGAGGACGGCACCCCGATCACGCTCTACCTGCGGATCGGCGACACCGTCGAGCTGCCGGACGGGCTCGGCACGCTGACCTTCGACTCGCTGCCCCGGTTCGTCGCCCTGGACCTGCGGCACGACCCCTCGCTGGGCTGGGTGCTGACCTTCGCGCTGGCCGCCTTCGTCGGTCTCGCGGCCTCGCTGTTCGTGCCGCGGCGCCGGATCTGGCTGCGGCTGGTGGCGGCCCAGGAGGAGGTCGCCGGCGCAGGCCCCGGTCCGGAGGCCGGCGACGGCCCGCGCGGCACGGGTCCACCGGGCGCCGGGCCACCGGGAACCGGCCCGCCCGACAAGGACCAAGGTCCCGGGTCAAGCCGTACAGTGGTCACCGCCGCGGCACTGGCGCGCGGTGACGACGTGGGCCTGCAGGCGGAGCTCGACCGGGCGATGAACCGGATCCGCCCTGCGGCCGACGCACGTGACAGGTCCCGGCGGGCACCGGCCGCGGGCTGAGCACCGGGGAGAGGCGAGGTCATGGCACTGGGCGACATCAGCACCCTGCTGGTCTGTGGGGCGGCGACCGCCTTCACGATCGCGCTCGTCGCGTACTCGGTCGCTCTCGCCCGGGTGGCCGACGCCTCCTCGCGCGCCACCCGGGAGGCCCGTGCCGCCCGGGTGGCCGCCGCGCGGGCGGACCGGGCCGCCCGGGCCGCGGCCGTGGCGAGCGCCGAGGCGGGTCGGGGCGGCACGGCCACCCTGGTCCTGCCGGCGGAGGACGAGAAGATCGACGACGGCCGGTCCGACGCCGAGGCCGCCCCGGCCGGAGCCGACGGCGCGGACCGCACGATCGTGCCGCCGTCGGCCACCACCGGCATCGCCCGTTCCACGACCTACCTCGGCCTGCTGCTGCTGCTGGCCGCGATCGTCACCCGAGGCCTCGCGGCCGGCCGGTGGCCCACCGCGAACATGTACGAGTTCTCGCTGGTCGGCGGGTTCGTGGCTGCCGCCGTGCTGGTGGTCGTGCAGCGCCGCCGGGTGATCCCGTTCCTCGGCGTCGTCGTGATGGGCATCGACGTGCTGGCGCTCGTGCTCGCCCTGAACGCGTTCTACGTGAAGGCCGACGCGGTGCAGCCCGCGCTGCAGAACTACTGGCTGGTCATCCATGTCGGCGTGGCGATCGCCGCCACCGGCGTCTTCACCGTCGCCTTCGCCACCGCGGTGCTGCAGGTGCTCCAGGACGGACGCGAGTCCGGCCGCTCGCACGTGGCGCGGACGTGGGCGCACCTGGACCGGGTGCGGCGTCCGCTGGCCCGCTGGCGGGTGACCGGCCCCGCCTGGAGCTGGCTGCGGACGGTGCCGTCGGCCCGCCAGCTCGAGGCGTTGTCGTTCCGGCTGAACGCGATCGGCTTCGTGCTGTGGACGTTCACGCTGATCGGCGGTGCGATCTGGGCAGAGCAGGCGTGGGGCCGCTACTGGGGCTGGGACCCCAAGGAGGTCGGCACCTTCGTCGCCTGGGTGATCTACGCCGCCTACCTGCACGCGCGCACCACCCGCGGCTGGGCGGGACGACGCGCGGCGTTCTTCGTGTTCGTCGGCTACGCCGCCGTTCTGGCCAACTTCACCGTGGTGAACCTGTTCGTGAACGGGAAGCACTCCTACTCCGGCCTCTGACCGGCCGCCCGCCGACGGGTCGCTCAGCCGCGCGGCCCGGTGCCGGGCGCGTCCGGGTCGAGGTGCTCCTCGTCGCCGGTGTCCTCGTCGGCTGCGGGCTCGGCGCTGCCGGCCGCGTCCGGCGCCCCGGCGGCCTGCTGATCCTCCTGCTGCCGCTTGCGCCGCGCCTGCTCGAGCAGCCACAGGAACTCCGGGTCGTCGTCCGGCGCGAGCGGTCGCCCGTCGGGGTGCTGCGGTCCGGGTCGCCCGGCGGACCCGGGTCGTGCGCCGGCCCGACGCGACCGCTGCCGCCGGCTCACCGCGATCCACCCCAGGGCGCCGACCACCGGCAGCAGGATCACGATCACGATCCAGCCGAAGACGGGCACGTCCAGCCGGTCGTCGTCGTCGCTCGACGCGATGTCGGCGACCGCATAGACGACCAGACCGATGATCGCGAGGAGGAGCAGAGCGCGGGCCATGCGGTCCAGCGTAGATCGGGACGCCGCGCGGCCTACGCTGGACCGGTGCCGGTCGTGACCTACTCCCTGCTCCGCCTCGCCCTGTTCGTGGCGTGCACCGTCGCCCTCGTCTTCGTGGGGATGGGCTGGATGTACGCGATCCTGGCCGCCGCGCTGCTGGCCGCCCTGCTGTCCTACCTGCTGCTCGCCGGCCCCCGGGACCGTGCGGCCCGCTGGCTCCAGGCCCGCTCCGAGGCCCGTGGTGACCGGCCCCGCCTGTCCCGTCGCGCGGCGGAGGACGCGGCGATCGAGGACGCCGCGGTGGCCGACGCTGCGGAGCAGGACGTCGTGGGAGCCCGTCCCGCGGCGGACGACGACCGCGGGCCGGCTGTGCCGGAGGCCGGGTCCGGCAGCTGAGCGGCCCGCGGCGGCTCGACGCCGTGCCCGCCGGCCTGACCTCCTACAGCGCCAGCCCGAGCCCCAGCAGCACGCCGAACGCCAGCTCCAGCAGCCCCGTGCCGGCGAGCACCGGCACCAGGGCGACGCCGCGCGCCCCGAGCAGCACCGTCGAGGCGAGCAGCCCGGCCGGCAGGGCGAGCACCATCACCATCAGCGACCACGGCGCGGCGAGCGCGCAGGCCAGCCCGAGCAGGATCGGCACCAGCACCAGCAGGGCGTAGACGAACCGGGCGCGGCGCTCGCCGAGCCGGACCGCGAGGGTGCGCTTGCCGACCAGCGAGTCGGTGGGCACGTCCCGCAGGTTGTTCACCATCAGCAGCGCGCAGGCGAGCAGGCCGACGGCGACCGCCCCGACCACCGAGGGCCACGTGGTCCGGCCGGCCTGGGTGTAGGTGGTGCCGAGCACCGCGACCAGGCCGAAGAACACGAACACGCCCACCTCGCCGAGCCCGCGGTAGCCGTACGGGCGCCGCCCGCCGGTGTAGAACCAGGCGGCGGCGACGCAGAGCGCGCCGACGACGAGCAGCCACCACTGCCCGGACAGCGCCACCAGCGCCAGACCGAGCAGCCCGGCGACGCCGAACGAGGCGAACGCGGCGGCCTTGACCGCCCCCGGCCGGGCGACGCCGGACGCGGTCAGCCGCATCGGGCCGACCCGCTCGGTGTCGGTGCCGCGCACCCCGTCGGAGTAGTCGTTGGCGAAGTTCACGCCGATCTGCAGCGCGAGCGCGACGCCGGCCGCGAGCAGGGCGCGGCCGAGGTGCGCCTGGTCGATCTGCGCGGCGGCGCCGGTCCCGACCAGCACCGGTGCCGCGGCGGCGGGCAGCGTGCGGGGGCGCGATCCGGCGATCCACTCCTGCGGCGTGGCCATGGTGCTCCTGTCGTGAGGCGTGCGGTCAGCGGGTGGCGGGTTGCCAGGGCGACGCTACCCGTCGCCGCCGGACGTCCGCGGGCCGGCACCGGCAGCACCGGCAGCACCGGCAGCACCGACGGTGCCCGGTCCCGCGCGCAGCGCGCGTGCGGCCAGATCGGCCACCGCCCGGCGGTCCGTCTTGCCCGGCCCGCGCAGCGGCAGCGCGTCGACGGTCAGCACGTGCCGGGGTGCGGCGGCCCGGCCCAGCGCGTCGGCGACCGCGCGGCGCAGCGCCTCGACGTCCGGCCCGGCGCCCCCGGCCGGCACGACGACGGCCACCACCACCTGCCCCCACTCCGGGTCGGGCAGCCCGACCACGCAGACCTCGCGCACGTCGGGCCGCGCGGTGAGCACGGCGGCCTCGACAGCGACGGGGGCCACCTTCTCACCTCCGGTGACCAGCACGTCGTCCGCGCGGCCCAGCACCTCCAGCCGACGGATCGCCCCCGGCGCCGCAGCCGCCCAGCGCCCCAGGTCGCTGGTGCGCAGCCAGCGGCTCCCCTCGTGCTCCTCGAAGGTGGTGCCGCCGCTCGCCCCCCGGTAGCCGGCGGCGAGCACGGCCCCGGCCAGCCGGATGCGCCCGTCCGGCTCCAGGTCGACCTGCACCCCGTCCAGCGGGACGCCGTCGTAGACGCAGCCGCCGCAGGTCTCCGACATGCCGTAGGTGGTCACCACCCGGACACCGAGCGCCCGGGCACGTCCGACCAGTGCCGGGTCGGCGGCCGCACCGCCCAGCAGCACCGCGTCGTACCGGGTGAGCGCCTGCCGCCCGGCCGGATCGTCGACCAGCCGGCGCAGCTGGGTCGGCACCAGGGAGGTGTACCGCGGGCCGGGACCGACCAGCCGGGCGGTCGCAGCGGCGAACGGTCCCGGGCGGAACGGTCCGTCCAGCACGACGGGCTCGGTGCCGGCCAGGACCGATCGCACGATCACCTGCAGCCCGGCCACGTGCC
Source organism: Cellulomonas sp. (assembly GCA_036404115.1). Classification (GTDB taxonomy): domain Bacteria; phylum Actinomycetota; class Actinomycetes; order Actinomycetales; family Cellulomonadaceae; genus Cellulomonas. Next base: position 15,716 of record DASWPG010000037.1, on the reverse strand, counting down.
AGGCGGGCAGCGCGAGCAGCCAGCGGCCGTGCCCCGCCAGCCGGTCGGCGGTCGCGGCACCGGAGGCCCGCAGGGCGGCGGCGGTCAGCAGCACCTCGCGCGGCTCGCCGGTGGAGCCGGAGGTCCGCACCAGCAGCACGACCTCGTCGGGCACCGGGTCGCCCGGGTCAGGCGCGGGCCCGTCCCCGCCGGGGTCCGGCAGCACCGCGGGCCCCGTCCCGTCCAGCGCGGACCGCAGCGCGGCGGTCAGCCCGGGCACCCGGCCGGACGACGCGGGGACGACGCGGACGAGGTGGCTCACCGGTTCAGCGTAGGTCCGCCCGTAGAGTGTCCCGCACGCCCATCTGGTGCGCACCCCGCACGGTCCCCGCCGCAGGCCGGTCCGCGTGCGGGACGGCGCCGCGAGCGTGGGCTGCGACGGGCGGCGGACGGCAGGGAAGGTCTGGACATGGTGCACGCACGAACGAGGAGCCGCGGGCGGCTCGGGGCGCTCGGCGTCGTCCTCGCGCTGATGGTGGCGGGATGCTCCGCGGGAGGGGACCCCACGTCGGACGCATCGACCACGGCCGCGACGATCACCGCCGACAAGGCCGCCGCGCCCGACCCGGTGCTGCCGACGACCTGGCCGCTGACCGGTGTCGCCGGCGACGTCGTCGAGCGGCCCGCGCTCGCGGTGAAGGTCGAGAACACCAACGCCGCCCGGCCGCAGTCCGGCCTGGAGCAGGCCGACGTGGTCTGGGAGACCATCGTCGAGTTCGACGTCTCGCGCTTCGTGGCCGTGTACCAGTCGCAGGTCCCGGAGACGATCGGCCCGGTGCGGTCGGTACGACCGATGGACACCGCGATCGTCTCGCCGCTGAACGGGCTGCTGGCGTTCTCCGGCGGCCAGACGGGCATCCTGGCGCTGGTCGACGCGAGCACGGCGCAGCCGCTCAGCTTCGACGCCGGCGTCGACGGGCTGGCCCGGGTCAGCACCCGGTCCGCCCCGCACAACGTGTACGCGGACCCCGAGGTGCTGTGGGCGCAGGCCGACGCCGACCACCAGTCCAGCCCGGACCAGCAGTTCGCCTTCGCCCTGTCCGCCGAGAGCGCCACCGCGGTCACGCAGGGCACGCCCGCGACGACGCTGGACTTCTACCTGTCCACCGCGTCCGAGCCGCACTGGACCTGGGACGGCTCCGTCTGGCAGCGCTACGAGGGCGACGAGCCCGCGATGGCGGCCAGCGGCGTGCAGCTCTCCGCGGTGAACGTGGTCTCGATCGTGGCGGAGCACCCGGGTACGGAGTTCGGCGCGCAGAACGATGCGGTCGTGCCCACGTACACGCTGGTCGGCTCGGGCGAGGCGACCATCGCCACCGGTGGTCAGACGATCGCGGTGACCTGGAAGAAGGACTCCGAGACGTCGCCGATGCAGCTGTTCCTGGCGGACGGCACCGAGGCGCTGCTCGCCCCGGGCAACACCTGGGTGGAGCTGGTCCCGGCGGGCACCGGGACGCTCACCATCTCCTGACGGACCGACGACGGCCGGTCGCCCTCAGCGGGTGGCCGGCCGTCGTGCGTGCGTCAGAAGGCGTACGGGAACCGGGTCCAGTCCGGGTCGCGGTGCTCCAGGAAGGCGTCGCGACCCTCGACGGCCTCGTCGGTCAGGTAGGCCAGCCGGGTCGCCTCGCCGGCGAACACCTGCTGGCCTGCCAGGCCGTCGTCGGCGAGGTTGAACGCGAACTTCAGCATCCGGACGGCCTGCGGCGACTTGGTCGCGATGATCCGGGCGTACTCCAGCGCGGCGTCCTCCAGGTCGGCGTGGTCCACCACGTCGTTCACCGCGCCCCAGTCGTAGGCGTCCTGCGCCGAGTACTCCCGGGCGAGGAAGAAGATCTCCCGTGCCCGCTTCTGCCCGACCTGCCGGGCCAGCAGCGCGGAGCCGTACCCGCCGTCGAACGAGCCGACGTTGGCGTCGGTCTGCATGAACCGGGCGTGCTCCCGCGAGGCGATCGTCAGGTCTGCCACCACGTGCAGCGAGTGCCCGCCGCCGGCCGCCCAGCCGTTCACCACCGCCACCACCACCTTGGGCATGGTGCGGATCAGGCGCTGCACCTCCAGGATGTGCAGCCGGCCCGCCCGGGCCGGGTCGATGTGGTCCGCGGTCTGCTCCGCGGTGCTGCCCGTGTACCGGTAGCCGTCCCGGCCACGGATCCGCTGGTCGCCGCCGGAGCAGAACGCGTAGCCGCCGTCCTTCGGGCTGGGACCGTTGCCGGTGAGCAGCACGGTGCCGACGTCGGAGGTCATCCGGGCGTGGTCCAGCACCCGGTACAGCTCGTCCACGGTGTGCGGCCGGAAGGCGTTGCGCACCTCGGGCCGGTCGAAGGCCACCCGGACCACCGGCAGGTCGCGCGCGGTGCCGTCCTCGGCCCGGTGCACCCCGCGGTGGTAGGTCAGGTCGGTGAGGCCGTCGAAGCCGGCCACGGTGCGCCAGCGGCGCGGGTCGAAGGTGTCGGAGACGCGCGGCGGGAGGTCCGGGGCCCAGGAGTCGGTCACCCGCCCAGGGTAGGCGGGCGGGCGACCGGCCCGCGGGTCAGCGGTGGCCCGCGGGGCTCGGGTACCGTCGTCCCGGTACGAGGGACGTGCGACGGCGGAGAGCCCACCCGGCGCGTCCCGGCGTGCACCGTCCACGGTGACGGGTGGCACGCGGGCGGGACGTCCCGTCGGAGGAGTCCGTCATGGCCTGGGCCGTGCTGATCCTGTCCGGTCTGCTGGAAGCGGGCTGGGCCCTGAGCCTCAAGGCGTCCGACGGCTTCAGCCGGCTCTGGCCGAGCGTCGCCTTCGTCATGCTGCTCGCGGCCTCGATGGCCGGCCTGAGCTGGTCGCTGCGCACCCTGCCGGTCGGGGTGGCGTACGCGGTGTGGGTGGGCGTCGGTGCGGCCACGACCGCCGTGCTGGCGATGGTCTGGTTCGGCGAGGGGGTCTCGGTCGGCAAGATCGTCTCGCTGGTGCTGATCGTCGCGGGCGTGGTCGGGCTCAACCTGTTCAGCGGCGGCCACTGAGCCGGTCGGTGCCGGTCGGGCCCGCGCCCACCGGCCCGCCCGGGCGGCGCGCGCACCCCGTGGCGGCGCCCTCTAGGGTGGGCGGGTGCACGTGTACGCGATCGGTCTCACGACGCGCTTCCGCCGGATCACCGTGCGCGAGGGCGTGCTGGTGCAGGGCGCAGCCGGCTGGGGCGAGTTCAGCCCGTTCTGGGACTACGACGCCGCCGAGTCCGCCGCCTGGTGGCGGGCCACCCGCGAGGCCGCCGACCTCGGCTTCCCCGCGCCGGTGCGCGACCGGGTGCCGGTGAACGTGACCGTCCCCGCGGTGGACCCCGAGGCCGCCGCGCGGATCGTGCGCGCCTCCGGCGGCTGCCGCACCGCCAAGGTCAAGGTCGCCGAGCCCGGGCAGAACGCCGCGCAGGAGGCCGACCGGCTGGCCGCGGTGCGCGAGGCCATCGGCCCGGACGGCGCGATCCGGGTGGACGCGAACGGCGGCTGGGACGTCGAGACCGCGATCGACCGGCTCCGGCTGCTCGACCGCGCCGCCGGCGGGCTGGAGTACGCCGAGCAGCCGGTCGCCACCGTGCCGGACCTGGCCCGGGTGCGCCGCGCGGTCACGGTGCCGATCGCCGCGGACGAGTCGATCCGGCGGGCGGCGGACCCGTTCGCCGTGCTGCGCGCCGAGGCCGCCGACATCGTCGTGCTCAAGGTGCAGCCGCTCGGCGGGGTCCGGGCCTGCCTCGACCTCGCGGAGCGGATCGGGCTGCCGGTGGTGGTGTCCTCCGCGCTGGAGTCCTCGGTCGGGCTGGCGGCGGGCGTGGCGCTCGCGGCCGCGCTGCCGGCGCTGCCGTACGCGTGCGGGCTGGCCACCGCCCAGCTGTTCACCCAGGACGTCACCGACCACCCGCTCCGGCCGGTGGACGGGGCGCTGAGCGTGGCCGAGGCGCTGGCCGTGCGGCCCGCCCCGGAGCGGCTGGTCGCGACCGCCGCCGACCCGGGCACCGTCGAGCGGTGGACCCGGCGGCTGGCCGAGGTGCGGGCGGTGGCCGCGTGAGCGGGGCGACGCCCGCCGCGTCCGTGGCGCCCGCAGGCCGGGCCGCCCGGGTGCTGGTGCAGGAGCTCGCCGCCCACGGGGTGCGCGACGTCGTGCTGGCACCGGGCTCGCGCTCGGCGCCGCTGGCCTACGCGCTCGGCGAGTCGGCGCTGCCCCCGGGCGAACGCCCGGACGGTGCCCCGGACCTCCGGCTGCACGTGCGGGTGGACGAGCGGGACGCCGCGTTCCTGGCCCTCGGCCTGGCCCGGGCCGCCGCCGTCGCGGACCGGCCGCGACCGGTCGCCGTAGTGACCACCTCGGGCACCGCCGTCGCGCACCTGCACGCGGCGGCGCTGGAGGCGCACCACGCGTGCGTGCCGCTGCTGCTGCTCACCGCCGACCGCCCGCACGAGCTGCGCGGCACCGGCGCCAACCAGACCACCGCGCAGGCCGGCCTGTTCGGTCCCGCGGTCCGGCTCGCCGCCGATGTCCCGGCCCCGACCGGGAGACCGGGGGAGGACCGCGACCTGCGGCACCTCGTCTCCCGGGCGGTCGCCGCCGCGCTGGGCACCCGGACCGGCGACCCGGGCCCGGTGCACCTCGACCTTGCCTACCGCGAGCCGCTGGCGCCCGGCGACGAGCCGTGGCCCGCAGCGTCCGGCGCCGGGCACGTCGTGGTCGTCGCCCGCCCGGCCGGCAGCACCGCGACCCTCGCGCGCGCCGCGCTGCCCGGGCCGGTGGTCGTCGTCGCGGGGGACGGCGCGGGACCGGACGCGCTCCGGCTGGCCGAGGCCGCCGGCTGGCCGGTGCTGGCCGAGCCGTCCTCCGGCGCCCGCGGCGGACCGCACGCCGTGGCCGCCTACCGGCTGCTGCTCGACCACCCCGACCTGGGCGGACGGGTGCGCTCGGTGGTGCAGCTCGGCCGCCCGACGCTGAGCCGCCCGGTCGCGACGCTGCTCGCCCGGGACGACGTGGACCTGACCGTCGTCGCCCCGCTCGGTGCCAGCTGGCCGGACGCCGGCCGGGCTGCGGACCGGGTGCTGCCCGCCGTGCCGGCCGACTGGTTCGCCGGTCCGCCCGACGACCCTGCCTGGCTCGCGGCGTGGCGCGCCGCCGACGTCGCGGCGCGGTCCGCCGTCGACGGTCTGCTGGACGAGGACCCCGCCGTGCCGCCCACCCGCAGCGCCCGACCGCTGTCCGGGCTGCGGGCCGTGCGGGCGGTGGCCGCCGCCTGCGCCCCGGGCGACGTGCTGGTGGTCGGGTCGTCGAACCCGGTACGGGACCTGGACCTGGTGGCCCGGTGGGACCGCCCGCCGACCGTGCTCGCCAACCGCGGGCTGGCCGGGATCGACGGGATGCTCGCCACCGCGGCCGGCGTCGCGCTCGGGCTGCCGGACCGCCGGGTGCGCGCCCTGGTCGGCGACCTCACCTTCCTGCACGACGTCGGTGGGCTGCTGCGCCCGACCACCGAGGCCGAGCCGGACCTGCAGCTCGTGGTGCTGAACGACGGCGGCGGGTCGATCTTCGCGACGCTGGAGCACGGCGCCCCGGAGCGGGCCCGGACGTTCGAGCGGGTGTTCGCCACTCCGCACTCCGCCGATCTGGCCGCACTGTGCGCCGGGTACGGTGTACGGCACGTGCGGGTCAGCGACGAGCCCGCGCTGGCCGCCGCGCTGGCGGCTCCGGGCCGGGGGACCTCGGTGGTCGAGGTGCGGGTGGACCGCTCCGACCGGCGTGGTCTGGGCGCCCGGGTCGCCGAGGCGGTCCACCGCGCGACCGGGGCGACGCGCGGCTGATCGGCAGCCGGCAGACGACATCGTGGATTCGCAGCGGGCTCCCAGGTTCCCCCGAGCATCGGTCCAGGGCGTGGAGGTCTGATGGTCCGCAAGGAGGAGGTACACCCATGAGCACCACACCCGAGGGCGAGCGCTCGGAGCAGGGCGCCGCGTCCCAGCCCGGTACGCCGGAGCCCGGTACGCAGGAGAGCAGCGCGCCCGCCGAGACCACCCCGACCGAGGCCGTCACCGTGCCGGCCCCGGCGGAGTCCGCCCCCGTGGCCGACCCGCTGGCGGCGACGCAGCGCATCGACCCGAACCCCACCCAGCAGATCGACACCGCTGCCACGCAGGCGCTGCCGGCCGGAGCGGCCCCGCAGGCCGGCACCCCGGCCCCGACACCTGTTCAGCCGGTGACGCCGGCCGGGCCGGTGTACCCCGCACCGACGTCCTACCCGACAGCCGGTGCACCGCAGCAGCCGGCCCCGCCGCAGGGTGCGCACGCCTACGGCACGCCGCCGGTCGCGCAGCAGCCCGCGGCCCCCGCGCCCACGCAGCCCGTCGCCCCGGCGCAGCCGCGGTTCGGGCAGCTCGCCCCGCAGCAGCCGGTCCCGCCCGCCACGGGTGGCCCCGCCGCCCCGGCCGACCCGCTCGCCGCGTTCCGCGGCCCGGACGCGGCAGCAGGTGACGGCGCACCCGGTGACGCCACCGAGGGCCTGGCCGCCGCAGGAGCAGCCGGCGGCTCCCGGACCCGCCCGCAGTGGACCCGGGTCTGGCTGCCGGTGGTCGCGGTCGGCGTGGTCGCCGCCGTGCTGGCCAGCCTCGGCACCGCCGTCGCGCTGGACGCCTTCGGCAGCAGCAGCTCCACCCGCTCGTCGGACATCAGCGCGCTCGGGGAGGCCACCACGGACTCCGCACCGGTGTCCGGCTCCACCTCCGACGACCCGGACTGGCAGGCCGTGGCGTCCGCCGTCCAGGCGTCCGTCGTCTCCATCCAGGTGACCACCAGCAGCGGCACGGCTGAGGGCTCCGGCGTGATCATCGACGAGGACGGCGACATCCTCACCAACAACCACGTGGTCACCGACGCGGAGGACGACGCGGTCCAGGTCACGCTGAGCGACGGTCGGATCTACACCGCCGACGTCGTGGGCACCGACTCCACCACCGACCTCGCCGTGGTCAAGCTCCAGGACGCGCCGGACGACCTCTCGCCCGCCGCGCTCGGCGACTCCTCCGATGTCGAGGTCGGCGACCCGGTGATGGCGGTCGGCAACCCGCTCGGCCTGGCGAACACCGTCACCACCGGCATCGTCTCGGCGCTCGACCGCCCGGTGTCCACCACCGAGGACGGTTCGTCCGAGGCGGTCGTGACCAATGCGATCCAGATCGACGCCGCCATCAACCCCGGCAACTCCGGCGGCCCGCTGTTCAACGCGGAGGGCCAGGTGATCGGCATCACCTCCTCGATCGCGACCACGTCCAGCGAGTCCGGCTCGATCGGTCTGGGCTTCGCGATCCCGGTCAACGTGGCCACGATGATCTCCAGCCAGCTGCTGGAGGACGGCACCGCGGAGCACGCGTTCCTCGGCGTCGGCCTGTCGGACGGCACGGCCACCGCGGACGGGGTCACCCGGGCCGGTGCGCTGGTCATGTCGGTCACGAGCGGCTCGCCGGCGTCCGACGCGGGCATCGAGGTCGACGACACGATCGTGGCCATCGACGGCAAGGCGGTCGCGGGTGCGGAGTCGCTGACCGGGTACGTCCGGGCGTACGCCTCGGGCGACCAGGTCACCCTGACCCTGGTGCGGGACGGCGAGTCCCTCGACGTCGACGTCACCCTGGCGACCCGCGAGGAGACGACCACCAGCTCCGACGAGAGCTCCGGGTCGAGCGACTCGGGTTCGGGCTCGGACGACTCCGGGTCCAGCGACTCCGGGTCCAGCGGCTCGGGCTCGGACGACTCCGGCTCGGACGACTCCGGGTCGAGCGACAGCCTGGAGAACATGACCCCCGAGCAGCTGTGGGAGTGGTTCCAGCAGCAGCAGGACGGCAGCTGACCGTCCCGCCACCGACACCCGGGCGGGTCTCCCCCTGCTCCGCCCGGGTTCACCGGTGACCCGGCCCGCATCCGCGGTCACCCACCGACGACCCCTGCCTCCCGCGATGTCCCCCGCGGTGGGCAGGGGTCGTCCTGCGTGCCCTGCGGCGCGGTCCGCAGAGCTGCCGACGCGTCAGTCCGAGGCGAGCGCGTCGTGCATCGGCACCAGCTTCGCGTGCGACTCGGCCAGCTCCGCCGCCGGGTCGGACGCGGCGACGATGCCGCAGCCGGCGAACAGTCGCAGCCGACGCGGGTCCGCCGGGTCCAGCCGGGCGGAGCGCAGACCGATGCCCCACTCGCCGTCGCCGTCCGCGCCGAGCCAGCCGACCGGACCGGCGTACCGGGCGCGGTCCATCCCCTCCACCCGGCGGATCAGGTCCCGCGCGGCCGCCGTGGGGGTGCCGCAGACCGCGGCGGTCGGGTGCAGCGCGGCAGCCAGCGTGAGCGAGGTCGGGTGCGGCCCGTCGGCGTGCTCGGCGCCGCCCGCCAGCACGCCGGTGACGTCGGAGGCCAGGTGCAGCACGTTCGGCAGGTGCAGCACGAACGGCACGTCCGGCACGTTGGTGGACGAGCAGTAGGGCGCGAGCGCGCGCGCCACGGAGGAGACGGCGTACTCGTGCTCCTCCAGGTCCTTGGACGAGTGCGCGAGGATCGCGGCGTGCGCGACGTCGGCGGCGTCGTCGCCGGTGCGGCGGATCGTGCCGGCCAGCACCCGGGAGGTGACCAGGCCCTTCTCGGACCGCACCAGCAGCTCGGGGGTGGCGCCGATCAGGCCGTCCACGGAGAACGTCCAGCAGGTCGGGTAGTGCTCGGACAGCCGGGTCAGTGCGTGCCGGACGTCCAGCGGCTCGGCGGTCCGGGCGATCTCGTCCCGGGCCAGCACCACCTTGTCCACCTCGCCGGCCCGGATGGCGGCGATCCCGCGGGCGACCACGGCCGGCCAGTCCGCCTCGGCCACCGCTCCCGAGGTGTAGGTGATCGCGCCGGGTGAGCGCACCGGCGTCAGCCCGGCGACGTGCCGGGCGACCAGGCTCCAGTCCGGCGCGGGGCCGAGGCTGCCACCGGTCTGCACCACGGTGAGCCACGCGGTGCCCCCGCGCCGGCCGACCACCACCTCCGGGAGCACGAGCACGCCGCCGGCGTCCGAGGTGTCGTCGAAGGCGAACGAGCCGAACGCGACCGGCCCGGTGCCGGGCAGCCCGACCTCGTCCCGGACCACGGCGTGCGCGACCAGTGCGTGCCAGGCCCGCTCGGCCTCGGCGAACCGGTCGCCGCCCGCGACCTCGATCCGGGCGGCCTCGCCCCAGCCCACGAGCCCGTCGCCGCGGCGCACCCAGGTGAGCGGGGCGTCCTCGGGGAGCAGCGCGAGCAGATCGGTCGGGGCGTCGAGGGCGACGGTGCGCACCACGAGCGGCTGGGGGGCGGCACCGACGTGCGGCTCGCCGGGCAGGCTGGTCATCGCGGACCAGGGTACGGCCGCCGGGCGCGTCGTGCGCCGTGCGGACCCGCCCCGACCTGAGAGCATGGGCACATGCCTCGTGCCTCCCTCGACAAGGACCCCCACGACGTCGCCGCGATGTTCGACGGCGTGGCGCGCCGCTACGACCTGACGAACGACGTGCTGTCGCTCGGCCAGGACCGCGCCTGGCGCCGCGCGACGCTGGACGCCCTGGCGGCCGCGCCGGGGGAACGGGTGCTGGACCTGGCGGCGGGCACCGGGACGTCGAGCGAGCCGTTGGCGGACGCCGGCGTGCGGGTGGTGCCGTGCGACCTGTCCACCGGGATGCTGACGGTGGGCAAGCAGCGCCGGCCGGACCTGCCGTTCACGGCGGGGGACGCCACCGCGCTGCCGTTCGCGGACGGGGTGTTCGACGCGGTGACCATCTCGTTCGGGCTGCGCAACGTCGAGGACGTTGTCGGGGCGCTGCGGGAGATGCGCCGGGTGACCCGTCCGGGCGGCCGCCTGCTGATCTGCGAGTTCTCCACGCCGTCCTGGAAGCCGTTCAAGGCGGTGTACTCGGGCTACCTGGTGCAGGCGCTGCCGCGGGTGGCGCGGGTGGTGGCCCGGCAGTCGGAGGCCTACACCTACCTGGCGGAGTCGATCCGGGACTGGCCGGACCAGCTGGGGCTGTCGGCGCTGCTGAAGGACGCCGGCTGGGGCACGGTGGCCTACCGGAACCTGACCGGCGGCATCGTCGCGCTGCACCGCGCGACCAACCCGGCCGCCGGCCCCGCGACCGACGCCGCCACGGGGCCGGACGCCGACCCCGCCGACGCCTGATCGCGACGCGTTCTGCCCGCTGAACCGCATCAGAGCGGGACGTACGTCCTACAAGAGTGCCGTCGGCGAGCCGCGACGCTGGTGAGGTAAGCCTTCGCAGACAGGACCTTGGTCCGACACTAGAATCGGTCCGACACCGTGTGAAGGCATTCACAAGAACGTGGGGCGGGACTGTGCAGAGTGGGCGGAGCGATGACGCGGACGTCATCGTCGTCGGCGCCGGGCCCGGTGGGTCCAGCGCGGCCTACCACTGCGCCGCCGCCGGGCTCTCCGTGCTCCTGCTGGACAAGGCGTCCTTCCCCCGTGACAAGGTCTGCGGCGACGGCCTGACCCCCCGTGCGGTCGCGGAGCTGGTCCGGATGGGCGTGCCGATCCGCGAGCAGGACGGCTGGATCCGCAACCGCGGCCTGCGGGTCGTCGGCGGCGGCCACGTGATCGAGCTGCCGTGGCCCGAGCTGTCCAGCTACCCGTCGTTCGGCCTGGCCCGCGCGCGGACGTCCCTGGACCACCTGCTGCTGGAGCACGCCCGTGCCGCCGGTGCCAAGGTGCAGGAGCGCACCACCGTCACCGGCCCGCTGCTGGAGGAGCGCACCGGCCGGGTGGCCGGCGTGCAGGCCAGGGTCACCGGGGACGACCGCTCCGGGGACCCGGTCACCTACCGGGCGCCGGTCGTGATCGCCGCCGACGGCGTCTCGGCCCGGCTGGCCACCGGCCTGGGCCTGGAGAAGCGCCAGGACCGCCCGATGGGCGTGGCGGTGCGCACGTACTTCCGTACGCCGCGGCACGACGACCCGATGATGGAGAGCCAGCTCGAGCTCTGGGACGGTCGGCCGGGCGAGTCGAACCTGATGCCGGGGTACGGCTGGATCTTCTCCCTCGGCGACGGCACCGCGAACGTCGGTCTCGGGTCGGTGAGCTCCACCGCCGCGGCGACCAGGGTCGACTACAAGGACCTGTTCGCGAAGTGGATGGCGAACGCCCCCGCCGAGTGGGAGTTCACCCCGGAGCACCAGCTCGGCCCGGTCCGGGGCGCCGCGCTGCCGATGGGCTTCAACCGCGGCCCGCTGTACGGCCGGGGCATGATGCTGGTCGGCGACGCCGCCGGCATGGTCAGCCCGTTCAACGGCGAGGGCATCGCCTACGCGCTGCAGGCGGGCCGGGTCGCGGCGGACGCGATCGTGCAGGCCGCCGCGCGCGGCACCGCCGCCGGCCGGGAGCGTGCGCTCGCCACGTACGGCACCCGGATGAAGGACGACCTGGGCGGCTACTACTCGCTCGGCCGGGTGTTCGTGAAGCTGATCGAGCACCCGCAGGTGATGCGGGTCTGCACCCGGTACGGCCTGCCCCGGCCGCTCATCATGAAGTTCACCCACAAGCTGCTCGCGGACTGCTACGAGCCGCACGGCGGCGACCTGGTCGACCGGGTGATCGCCGGCCTCGCACGTCTGGCGCCCGCCGCATGACCGCCCGCCCGCTCGCGCCCCGCACCGTCGGCGCCGTGCCCGGACCGATCCGGTCGGACCCGCCGATGTGGCAGGTCACAGGCGATCGACGCAGACTGGGACCACCGGCTTCGCACCGCATCACGTCGCCCCCACGACGGGACCGCGCCCCGGCCACCTGAGTCACGCCCCCGCAGTCCTGACGGAAGCACTCCACCCCCCACCGGGAGAGCACCGATGAACAACCCGTACGTCCCCCTCCTCGTCATGATGGGGATCGCCGCCGTCCTCGCCGTGGGCGGGCTCGCGGCCAGCGCGGTCCTCGGACCGAAGCACTACAACCGCGCGAAGCTCGAGGCCTACGAGTGCGGCATCCAGCCGACCCCGCACGCCGTCGGCGGCGGCCGGTTCCCGGTCAAGTACTACCTCGTCGCGATGACGTTCATCGTGTTCGACATCGAGGTCGTCTTCCTCTACCCGTGGGCGGTGGACTTCACCGAGCTCGCGACATTCGGCCTGGTGGCGATGGTGGGCTTCCTCGCCCTGATCACCGTGCCGTTCCTGTACGAGTGGCGCCGCGGCGGCCTGGAGTGGGACGAGGACTGACATGGGTATCGAAGAAGCACCGTCCGGGTTCCTGCTGACGTCGATCGAGCACCTCGCCGGGCTGGCCCGCAAGTCCTCCATGTGGCCGGTGACCTTCGGCCTGGCCTGCTGCGCCATCGAGATGATGGCGACCGGGACCAGCCGGTTCGACATCTCCCGGTTCGGCATGGAGGTGTTCCGCGCCTCGCCGCGCCAGTCCGACCTGATGATCGTGGCCGGCCGGGTGAGCCAGAAGATGGCCCCGGTGGTCCGGCAGGTCTACGACCAGATGGCCGAGCCCAAGTGGGTGCTGTCGATGGGCGTCTGCGCGTCCTCGGGCGGCATGTTCAACAACTACGCGGTCGTGCAGGGCGTGGACCACATCGTGCCGGTCGACATCTACCTGCCGGGCTGCCCGCCGCGGCCGGAGATGCTGGTCAACGCGATCCTCGAGCTGCACAAGCAGGTCAAGACGACCCCGCTGGGCTCGCACCGCGCCGAGATCGTCCGCAAGGTCGAGGAAGCGGCGCTCGCGGCCACCCCCACCTCGCACATGACGGGACTGCTCCGATGACGCCGCCTGCCGACACCCCGGCCGACCCTGCCGGCGGCGAGCTGACCGGCGTGCCCACCCCTGAGCGGTCGCTGCCGCTCGAGGTGGTGGACGTGCGCCAGGGCATGTTCGGCGTCCGTGGCTCCGGCGACACGTCCGGCTTCGGCGGCCTGGTCAGCACCGTGCTGCTGCCCGGTCCGAGCGAGCGGCCGTACGGCTCGTACTTCGACGAGGTGGTGGACGTCCTCACCGAGATCCTGGACGAGTCCGGCACCGGCTTCGCGAACGCGGTCGAGTCCGTCGTGGTGGATCGCGACGAGCTGACGCTGAACGTCGCGCGGGAGCACCTGGTGGAGGTCTCGACCGCGCTGCGGGACGACCAGGACCTGCGGTTCGAGCTGTCGCTCGGTGTCAGCGGCGTGCACTACCCGCACGACACCGGTCGTGAGCTGCACGCGGTCTACCACCTGCGCTCGATCACGCACACCCGCAAGATCCGGGTCGAGGTCGCCGCCCCCGAGGACGACCCGACCATCCCGAGCACCGTGGACGTCTACCCGACGAACGACTGGCACGAGCGCGAGACGTTCGACTTCTTCGGGATCGTGTTCACCGGGCGCAGCGACCTGTCCCGGATCGAGATGCCGGACGACTGGCCCGGCCACCCGCAGCGCAAGGACTACCCGCTCGGCGGCATCCCGGTGGAGTACAAGGGCGCCACCGTGCCCCCGGCGGACCAGCGGAGGCAGTACCGATGAGCACCCAGACCCAGCCCCCCCGCACCACCGGCCACCTGGTCGACTCCGACACCGACGGCGTGCGGAGCTTCGAGGCGTCCGGCGGCGACTGGTCGGAGATCGCCGAGGAGGCGGCCCGGCTCGGCGAGCAGCGCATCGTCGTGAACATGGGCCCGCAGCACCCGTCGACGCACGGCGTGCTCCGGCTGATGCTCGAGATCGACGGCGAGACGGTGACCGAGGCCCGCGCGGGCATCGGCTACCTGCACACCGGCATCGAGAAGAACATGGAGTTCCGCACCTGGACCCAGGGCGTGACCTACTGCACCCGGATGGACTACGTCGCCCCGCTGTTCCAGGAGGCCGCGTACTGCCTGGCGGTGGAGAAGCTGCTCGGGATCACCGACCAGGTGCCGGAGCGCGCCTCGCAGATCCGCGTGCTGATGATGGAGCTGAACCGGATCTCCTCGCACCTGGTGTGCCTGGGCACCGGTGGCAACGAGCTCGGCGCGACGACCATCATGATCATGGGTTTCACCGCCCGCGAGGAGATCCTGCGGATCTTCGAGATGGTCACCGGCCTGCGGATGAACCACGCGTACATCCGCCCCGGCGGCGTCGCGCAGGACCTGCCCCCGGGCACCGTCGACTCCGTCAAGGAGGCGCTGGTCAAGGTCCGCACCTACATGAAGCAGCTCGAGGACCTGATGCTCGGCCAGCCGATCCTCAAGGGTCGGCTGCAGGGCGTCGGCGTGCTGAACCTGGCCGGCTGCATGGCCCTGGGCATCACCGGCCCGATGCTCCGCTCGACCGGCCTGCCGTACGACGTGCGCAAGTCCGACCCGTACTGCGGGTACGAGACCTACGACTTCGACGTGCCGGTGTCCGAGGGCGCGGACTGCTGGGACCGGATGGTGCTGCGGTTCGAGGAGTGCTACCAGTCGCTGCGGATCGTCGACCAGGTGCTGGAGCGCCTGCAGGCCTCCACCGGGCAGCCGGTGATGGTCGAGGACAAGAAGATCGCCTGGCCGGCACAGCTCGCGGTCGGCTCGGACGGTCAGGGCAACTCGCTCGACCACATCCGGGACATCATGGGCAGCTCGATGGAGTCCCTGATCCACCACTTCAAGCTGGTGACCGAGGGCTTCCGGGTGCCGGCCGGCCAGGCGTACATGTCCATCGAGTCCCCGCGCGGCGAGCTCGGCTGCCACGTGGTGTCCGACGGCGGCACGCGGCCGTTCCGGGTGCACCTGCGCGACCCCTCGTTCGTCAACCTGCAGGCGATCCCGCCCACCTGCGAAGGTGGCCAGATCGCCGACGTCATCGCAGCCGTTGCTTCCCTGGACCCGGTTATGGGAGGAGTGGACAGATGAGCAGGCTCGAACGGCGCAGGCCGACCGTGCTCGCACCAGCGGCATGCGAGGACGTCCAGGACCATGAGCTGGGAGTGGATAGATAGTGCCTCTCACCGACACCACGCGCGAGCTGGCGCGGGAGATCATCGCGCGCTACCCCAAGCCGCGCTCGGCGCTGCTGCCGATGCTCCACCTGCTGCAGGCGGAGGAGGGCTACGTCAGCCCGGCCGGCATCGCGCTGTGCGCCGACGAGCTCGGCCTGACCAAGGCCGAGGTAGGTGCCGTCGCGACCTTCTACACGATGTACAAGCGCCGTCCGATCGGGGAGTACTCCGTCGGCGTCTGCACCAACACGCTCTGCGCGGTCATGGGCGGCGACGCGATCTTCGCCAACCTCAAGGACCACCTGGGCATCGGCAACGACCAGACCACCGAGGACGGCAAGGTCCACCTCGAGCACATCGAGTGCAACGCAGCCTGCGACTACGCCCCGGTGCTGATGGTCAACTGGGAGTTCTACGACAACCAGACGCCGCAGTCGGCCCGCGACCTCGTCGACGGCCTGCGTTCCGCAGCCACGCCCGACGAGCTGCCCCAGCCCACCCGGGGCGGCAAGCTCTGCACCTGGCGCGAGGCCGAGCGGGTCCTGGCCGGCTTCCACGACGGCCTGGCCGACGAGGGCCCGAGCGCGGGGCCTGCGTCCCTCGCCGGACTGCGCCTGGCCCGCGAGCACGGCTGGTCCGCGTCGCACGGCGGCGCCGGCGTCGCGGCGGTGCCTGAGGAGAAGCTTGCCGCGGTCCACGAGGCCGACACTCAGCGCGCCGAGAGCGA
>DASWPG010000036.1:0-32698 GCA_036404115.1 Cellulomonas sp. | reverse complement strand
TTCTGCTTGGCGGAGACGTCGACGAACATCGTGTCGCCGCCGTACTCCTCGGCCACCAGGTTGTACTCGGTGAGCTGCTGGCGGATCTTGGCGGGGTTGGCCCCCTCCTTGTCCACCTTGTTCACCGCGACCACGATCGGCACGCCGGCCGCCTGGGCGTGGTTCAGGGCCTCGATCGTCTGCGGCATCACGCCGTCGTCCGCCGCCACCACGAGGATCGCGATGTCGGTGACCTGGGCACCACGGGCACGCATGGCGGTGAACGCCTCGTGGCCCGGGGTGTCGATGAACGTGATCGCCCGGTCGACGCCCTCGTGCTCGGCCCGGACCTGGTAGGCGCCGATGTGCTGGGTGATGCCGCCGGCCTCGCCCGCGACGACGTCCGTCTGGCGGATCGCGTCCAGGAGCTTGGTCTTGCCGTGGTCGACGTGGCCCATCACCGTGACCACCGGGGGCCGCGGGGCCAGGTCCTCGTCGGACTCGCCCTCCAGCTCGGCGTCCAGGTCGATGCTGAAGGACCCGAGCAGCTCGCGGTCCTCCTCCTCGGCCGAGACCATCTCGACGACGTAGCCGAGCTCCTGGGCGAGGGTCCCGAAGGTGTCCTCGTCCAACGACTGGGTCGCCGTGGCCATCTCACCGAGGTGGAACAGCACGGTGACCAGCGAGGCCGGGTTCGCGTCGATCTTGTCGGCGAAGTCGTTCAGCGAGGAGCCGTGCCGCAGGCGGACGACGGTCGTGCCGTTGCCGCGCGGGACCTGCACGCCGCCGAGCGACGGCGCCTGCATCTGCTCGAACTCCTGGCGCTTCGCCCGCTTGGACTTCCGCCCACGGACAGGGCGACCCCCGGCGCGACCGAACGCGCCCTGGGTGCTGCCGCGACCACCGGCACCGGGACGGCCGCCACCGGGGCGACCGCCACCGGCGTAGCCGCCACCGCCGCCGGCACCGGCACCACCGGGACGACCGGCTCCGCCACCGGCGTAGCCGCCGCCACCACCGGCGCGACCGCCGCCGCCGGGCCGGGCCGGGCGCTCGCCCGGACGGCTGACGCCGGAGGCGCTGCGACCGGGCATCATGCCCGGGTTCGGACGAGGGCCGCCGGGACGCGGTGCCGCGGGACGGGGGCCGCCGGGACGATCGCCCGCACCGGTGGCCGAGCCGGCCGATGCCGCGGGGGCCTCGGACCGACGCTCGCCGGGCCGGGGCATGCCCTGGGACGGCGCGAACGGGTTGTTGCCCGGACGCGGACCGCCGGACCGGGAGCTGCCGGGGCGCGGCCCGCCGGAGCGGGGCATGCCCTGGGACGGGGCGAACGGGTTGTTGCCCGGACGCGGCGCACCCGGGCGCGGCGCCGCGGGGCGACCGCCGTCGGACTCCGGACGGGCCGGGGCCGCGGGGCGGGCCGGTGCGGGCGCCGGGGTCGCGGCCGGACGGGCCGGAGCCGGGGCCGGGGCGGCCGGTGCCGGAGCAGCGGCGCGCGGAGCCTGCTGGGCGGGCGCGGGAGCCGGGGCCGGCGCGGCCGCGGCCGGGGAGGCCTGCGGTGCGGGGGCCGGGGCCGCTGCCGGGCGGGCCGGGGTCGGGGCGGCGGGGGCCGCCGACGCCGGACGGGCGCCGGACCTGCCACCGGCCGGGTAGGTGTCCCGCAGCTTGCGGACCACCGGCGGCTCGATCGTCGAGGATGCCGAACGGACGAACTCACCGAGCTCGTTCAGCTTGGTCATCAGGGTCTTGCTGTCGACTTCGAGCTCCTTGGCGAGCTCGTAGACGCGGACCTTGGCCACATCTCTCCTGTCTCGGTCCGCCCGGACAGGGTCGGACCGTCGTTAGTGCTGTGTACGCATCACGGGGTGCTCATCGGTGCGTGCTCATCGGGCAGCCATCGGCTTCCAACCCGCTTTCCCTGTCGACGGTGCTCTGACCACCGGGTGATGTGGCCCGGTGACGGGTCCCCCTCACGCGACCCCGAGGTGCTCGGCCACCGCGGACGTGCCCAGCGGCCCTGCGTGGCGCAGGGCCCGTGGGAACGCACGACGGCGCTCGGCGAGCTCGAGGCAGTGAGGTTCGGGGTGCAGCCACGCTCCCCGGCCCGGCAGCGCGCGAGCCACGTCGACGACGAGCGTGGGATCACCCACGTCCGTCGCCCCGACGACCACGCGCAGCAGGACCGACCTCGGGCCGGTCGCTCGGCACCCCACGCACGTGCGGACCGGACCCACGACGACCTCGGCAACGGAGTCCGCTGCCCGGGTGTCGGGGTTCCGCCTTCGCGGCGAAGAGCGCCGGGCCTCCGGCCCAGCCGAGGTCAGTCTAGCGCGCGGCGTCACCGACCGTGACCGTCGGGCGCGTCGACCGGCTCGGAGGCCCGGCCGTCGGCCGTCGGTCCGTCCGGTGCGCTCTCGGCCGCGGCGTCGGAGCGGATGTCGATCCGCCAGCCGGTGAGCTTCGCGGCCAGCCGGGCGTTCTGGCCCTCCTTGCCGATCGCGAGCGAGAGCTGGTAGTCCGGCACGACCACCCGGGCGGCACGGGTCGCGGCGTCCACCACGGTCACCGACAGAACCCGGGCCGGGGACAGCGCGTGCGCGACCATCTCGCCCGGGTCGTCGGAGTGGTCGACGATGTCGATCTTCTCGCCGTGCAGCTCCGCCATCACGGCGCGCACCCGGGAGCCGAGCGGGCCGATGCACGCACCCTTGGCGCCGAGCCCGGGCACCCGCGAGCGGACGGCCATCTTGGTGCGGTGGCCGGCCTCGCGGGCCAGCGCGGTGATCTCGACGCTGCCCTCGGCGACCTCCGGGACCTCCAGCTCGAACAGCTTGCGCACCAGGTTCGGGTGCGTCCGCGACAGGGTGATCTGCGGGCCCTTCGGACCGCGCGAGACGTCCAGCACGTAGGCGCGCAGCCGCTCGCCGTGCACGTACTGCTCGGTGGGCACCTGCTCGTGCGCCGGCAGCACCGCCTCGGTGCCGCCGACGTCCACCAGCACCACCCGCGGGTCGCGGCCCTGCTGGATGACGCCACCGAGCACCTCGCCCTCCTTGCCGCGGAACTGGCCGAGCACCTGGTCGTCCTCGGCGTCCCGCAGCCGCTGCACGATCACCTGGCGGGCCGTCGCGGTGGCGATCCGGCCGAAGCCGGCGGGCGTGTCGTCGAACTCCGGGCCGATCACGGTCGTGGGCGCGGCCGGGGCCTCGGCGCCGTCCGGCCGCCGAGCGGGCTCGGCGGGCGCGTCGGAACCGGCGGGCGCGTCGGAACCGGCGGGCGCGTCGGGCCGGGCCTCCGGAACCACCCGCCGCTCGCGGGCCCACACGGTCACGTGCCCCGACCGCCGGTCCAGCTCGACCCGGGCGTCCGGGTGCGCATCCGGGGTGCGGTGGTAGGCGGACAGCAGCGCCTGCTCGATCGCCGAGGTCAGGACGTCCAGGCTGATGTCGCGCTCGCGCTCGATGAGCCGTAGCGCCTGCATGTCGATGTCCACGTCAGTCCTCCCGGCCCGTCGGCCCGTCCGTACCGGCGCCGTCGGCACCGGGTTCGTCCTTCACCAGCTCCACCTCGACGTGACCGTCCCGGACCTGCGCCAGCGGGAGCCGCACCGGATCCCCGACCCGGGCCGGCCGCCCCTTCACGCCCGGGGTCACCGGGACCACCACCACCGCGTCGGCGGCGTCCGTCCGGTCCACCTCGACCAGCCGCCCGGCGAGCGTCCCGCCGTCCGTCAGCCGCAGCGCCACCAGCCGGCCGATCGCCCGCACGAAGTGCCGCCGAGCGGTGAGCGGGGCGGTCGCGCCGCGGCTGGACACCTCGAGGGAGTACCGGTCCGGCAGGCCGTCGAGGGCGTCCAGCACCGTCGAGACCTCGCGGGACACCGCGGCGACCTGGTCCAGGTCCACCGGGTCCTCGACGTCCTCCGGGGCGTCGACGACGACCCGGAGGACCTGGGCACCGCCGTCGCGCACCAGGGCGACGTCCTCCAGCCAGAGTCCGGCGGCGGTCACCACCGGCTCGACGGCCTGGCGGATGCGCTGCGCACTGGGTGGCGCGGACATGGTGTCCTCCTGTCGGTCCTGCGGTCGGGCGGACGGTTCGGTGCCCGGGCACGCGTCCGCCCCCGGGGACGTCGACGATGTGGTGTTGTCGGGTCCTGCTGGTGCTGCGGCGCGCGGGCCGGGTGACCGTCCTGCTGCTCGACAAGGGTACTGACTCCGGCGGTGCGCGCCGGACCGACGGCCGGCACGGCCCGGTCTGCACCGCGGGCACACCCCGGCGTGGGAGGATCCGACCCGATGGCCACCGTCCCGCACCCCGCACACCCCGGATCCCTGCCCGGTCCCGGCACGTCCCGGACCCGCCGTCGCACGACCGGGCTGCGCGCGCTGGTCGCGGTGCTCGCCGCCGCGGTGACCCTCGCGCTGACCGGGTGCGACCTCCGGATGGAGACCTCCGACGCCGCCGAGGCCGTGGCGGACGCCGCGGAGCTGGTGCGCGCCCAGACGGTCGACGACGCCCTCGCGCTCCAGACCGCCGCCGGCGCCGCCGCCACCGGGGCCGACGCGACGACCGCCGCGGTGCTGGGCGTGGTCGCCACCACCGCCGCCGCGCAGGTCATCGCGCTGGGCGGGGTGTACGACTCCGGGCTGGCCGACGCGACGCCCACCCCGACCGCGACGACCGTCGCCGCGAGCACGCCCGCCGAGGTGCTGGCCCTGCTCACCGCCGGTACCGCGACCGCCCGCACCGCGGCGATCGCCGCGGAGGACGGCGGGCTGGCCCGCGCGCTCGCTGCGGTCGCCGCGTCCCGCGCCCAGCTCGCCGTGCAGCTGTCCGCGGCGCTCGGGGTCGAGGCGCCGGCGGTGGACACCGCGACCGACCAGGACGGCGCGGACGGCTCGGTCGGCTCCGAGGCGTCCAGCACGGCCACCGCGACGGCCACGGCCACCGCCACCGGGCTGACCCGGGCCGCGCTGCTGGAGCTCACTGCCGCCGAGGACCAGGCCGGCTACGGATACGAGGTCGCGGCCGCCCGGCTCGCCGACGCCGATCGCGAGACCGCCACCGCCGAGGCCGCCGCGCACCGCGCCGCCGCGACCCGGTGGGCGGAGCAGGCGGACGTGGCGGCCACCGCCGACGACCCGCGCCGGGTGACCTACGCCCTGGACGCCGACCTGTCGTCGACCGAGGCGGTCCGCGCGCTCTGCGGCACCATGCAGTCCACGCTGGTCTCGGCCTACGGGGACGCCGTGGTGGCCTCGTCCGCGGGCACCGAGGACCGGGCAGCGGTGGTCGACGCGCTGCGCGAGGCCGCGGTCGACGCGCTCGGCTGGGGCGTCGCGCCGACCGCGCTGCCCGGCGTGCCGGAGACCACCGCCACCGCGAGCCCGACCGCGTCGGCCACCGCCGGCTGAGTCGGCGCAGCGCCCGCGGGCAGCCGGTCAGCCCGCGAGCAGCGCCTCGACCAGCGCGACCACCCGGTCCGCCGCCTCGGCCACCGGCACCTGCTCGGCACCCGTGCCGTCCGCTGCGGTCACCCGTGGGCGCACCTCGACCACGCCGTCGGCCAGGCCGCGGCCCACGACCACGGTCAGCGGCACCCCGAGCAGCTCGGCGTCGGCGAACTTCACGCCGGGCGAGACCTTCGGCCGGTCGTCGTAGACCACCTCGACGCCGCGCTGCTCCAGCGTGCCGGCGAGCGACTCGGCCGCCTCGAACACGGCCGGGTCCTTGCCGGTGGCCACCACGTGCACGTGCGCCGGGGCGACGCCGGCCGGCCAGGCCAGCCCGCGCTCGTCGTGGTTGGCCTCGGCCAGCGCCGCGAGCGCCCGGGACACCCCGATGCCGTAGGAGCCCATCGTCACGACCTGCGACTTGCCGTTCTGGTCCAGCACGGTCAGGCCGAGCGCCTGGGCGTACTTGCGGCCCAGGGCGAAGATGTGGCCGATCTCGATGCCGCGGGCCAGCTCCAGCGGGCCGGAGCCGTCCGGTGCGGGGTCGCCGGCCCGCACCTCGGCGGCCTCGACGGTGCCGTCCGCGGTGAAGTCCCGCCCGGCCACCAGGTCGAACGCGTGCCGGCCGTGGGAGTCCGCACCGGTGATCCACCGGGTGCCCCGCACCACGCGCGGGTCCAGCAGGTAGCGCACGGCGGTGCGGCCCTCGGCGCCGACCGGCAGGCCCTGCGGGTTCGGGCCGAGCGCGCCGGGGCCGATGTAGCCCTTGACCAGCTCGGGGTGCGCGGCGAAGTCGGCCTCGCCGGCGGTCTCGACCTCGGCGGGGGCCACGGCGGCCTCCAGCCGCTTCAGGTCCACCTCACGGTCGCCCGGCAGGCCGACCACCAGCAGCTCGCGCTCCCCGGTCGGGTGCACCAGGGCGAGCACGACGTTCTTCAGCGTGTCGGATGCCGCCCACGGGCGGTCCGGCCGGGCGAACCGCGCGTTGGCGACCGCCACCAGCGCGTCGATCGTCGGGGTGTCCGGGGTGTTCTCGACGTGCGCGGCCGGTGCGTCGGCCAGCGGCAGCTCCGGCGGCACCACCGTGGTCACCGCCTCGACGTTGGCCGCGTAGCCGCCGGGCGAGCGCACGAAGGTGTCCTCGCCGATCGCGGTCGGGGTGAGGAACTCCTCGGAGCGAGAGCCGCCCATCGCGCCGGACGTCGCCGCCACGATCACGTACTCCAGGCCCAGGCGCTCGAAGATCCGCTGGTAGGCGGCCCGCTGGCGCAGGTAGGCGGCCTCCAGGCCGGCGTCGTCCAGGTCGAAGGTGTATGCGTCCTTCATGATGAACTCGCGCCCGCGGATCAGGCCGGCGCGCGGCCGGGCCTCGTCGCGGTACTTGGTCTGGATCTGGTAGAGCGCCAGCGGCAGGTCCTTGTACGAGGAGTACAGGTCCTTGACCAGCAGGGTGAACATCTCCTCGTGCGTCGGCGCGAGCAGGTAGTCGGCCTTGCGGCGGTCCTGCAGCCGGAAGATGTTCGGCCCGTACTCCTCCCACCGGCCGGTCGCCTCGAACGGCTCCTTGGGCAGCAGGGCCGGGAAGTGCACCTCCTGCACGCCCGCCGCGTCCATCTCCTCGCGGACCACCCGCTCCACCTTCGCCAGCACCCGCAGCCCGAGCGGCAGCCAGGTGTAGATCCCGGGGGCGACGCGGCGGATGTAGCCGGCGCGGACCAGCAGCTTGTGGCTCGCGACCTCGGCATCGGCCGGGTCCTCGCGCAGCGTGCGGACGAACAGCGTGGACAGGCGTAGCAGCATGGTCCCGAGCCTAGTGGCCGGCAGGCCCGCACCGACGCCACGCCCCGGTGCTCCTGGCCCCGGCCCGCGGCCGGCTGCGGCACGATGGTGGCGTGCCCGAGCTGCCCGAGGTGGAGTCGTTGGCCGCGTTCCTGCGCGAGCGGGCGGTCGGCCACCGGGTCGTGGGCGTCGAGGTCGGCGCCCTCAGCGCGGTCAAGACCTTCCGACCGGCGCCGTCCGACCTGGTCGGCGGGGTGGTCACCGGTGCCGACCGGCACGGCAAGTGGCTCGACCTGACCGTCGGCGGCGGCACCGACCGGCCCGGGCGCCAGCCCGTAGGGCAGGCCGGGCACCGGGCCGACGACCCGGCCGACCACCCGCCGCTGCACCTGCTCGTGCACCTGGCCCGCGCCGGCTGGCTGCGCTGGTCGGACGCGCTGCCCCGCACCCCGGTGCGGCCCGGCCGGTCCCCGCTGGCGCTGCGGGTCCGGCTGGACGAGGGCTCCGGGTTCGACCTGACCGAGGCCGGCACCCGCAAGCGCCTGGCCGTGCACGTCGTCGTGGACCCGGCCGAGGTGCCGCAGGTCGCCGGCCTCGGCGTCGAGCCGCTCGGCCCGGACTTCACCGTCGCGCGGCTCGCCGGGCTGCTGGCCGCGCGCAACCAGCAGATCAAGGGGCTGCTGCGTGACCAGGGCACCATCGCCGGCATCGGCAACGCCTACTCCGACGAGATCCTGCTGGTCGCCCGCACGAGCCCGTTCGCCCTGACCCGCAGCCTCGACGCCGACCGGGTGCACCGGCTGCACACCGCGGTGGTCGAGGTGCTGACCGAGGCGGTCGAGACCTCCCGCGGCCGGCCAGCCGCCGAGCTGAAGGACGCCAAGCGGCGCGGCCTGCGGGTGCACGGCCGCACCGGTGCGCCCTGCCCCGGCTGGGACGGGGTGCCGTGCGGCGACACCGTGCGCGAGGTGTCCTTCGCCGACTCCTCGTTGCAGTACTGCCCGACCTGCCAGACCGGCGGCACCCCGCTGGCCGATCGGCGGCTGTCCCGGCTGCTCCGCTAGGTGCGGCTCCCCGCGCGGCTTCACACCGCGCGCACAGGACCCGGCCAGGCCCTGCACCGGAACCGGCGACCGGTCGCCGTCGGCGCTCCTAGCGTGGCGGGATGAGCCGTCGGCACCGCGCCACCCGCAGCACCCGGCACGCCCGGCGGCGGTCCGGCCGGCACCGGGTCGCCCGGGTGACCGCACTGGTCGCGGTGACCCTGCTCGCCTCGGGCGCCGCGGCGGCGGGGGCGGTGTACGTGCGGCTGCAGTCCGGCATCGAGGCCGCCGACGTCGACGACTACCTGGGCGACGACCGGCCCGGCGCGTCGGACGGCGCGTCGGACGAGCCGCTGACGGACGGCTACGCCGGGCGGGCGCTGAACATCCTGGTGATGGGCACCGACAGCCGGGACGGCGAGAACGCCGCCCTCGCCGGCGAGGTGGACGAGATGCGGTCGGACACCACCCTGCTGGTGCACGTCGCCGCCGACCGGTCCCGGGTGGACGTGGTCTCGGTGCCCCGCGACTCGCTGGTGGACGTCCCGGCGTGCCAGCACGAGGACGGCTCGGTCAGCACGCCGCGCACCGCCGCGATGTTCAACTCCTCGTTCGAGATCGGCGCGGGTGCCGAGCAGAGCCTGACCACCGCCGCGGCGTGCACCCGGCTGACCTTCGAGCAGGCCAGCGGGGTGCGCACCGACGAGAGCGTCGTGGTGAAGATGGCCGGTGTCCGGGACGTGATCGACGCGCTCGGCGGCGTGCCGATGGACCTGCCCGAGGCGATGGACTCCCCCCGGGCGGGCCTGCACGTCCCCGCCGGTCCGCAGACATTCGACGGCACGACGGCGCTGGCCTTCCTGCGCGCGCGGACCGGCACCGGCGACGGGCTGGAGCTCGGGTCCGACCTCGCCCGGATCGAGCGGCAGCAGCAGCTGCTCACGGCGCTGACCGCCGAGGTGACCGATGCGGGGACGCTCGCCGACCCGACCACGCTGCTGCCGGTGCTGACGGCGGTCACCGGCTCGCTGAGCATCAGCACGGGGCTGGCCGACGTGCGTGCGCTCGCCGGGCTCGCCCTCACGCTGCGCGACGTCGGCAGCGAGCACCTGACGCTGGTCACGGTGCCGGTGGTGGACTCCACCCGTCAGCGGTACCGGGTCGAGTGGACCAGCGCCGCGGACGACCTCTGGCAACGGATCCGCGAGGACCGCCCGCTGACCGACGAGGAGCCCACGGCCACCGGGTCGCCGACCGGCTGATCGCCGGCCCGCGCGGGCGGCCCGCGACCCGGACCGGTGCTCCGATCAGAACAGCACCGTCGCGTACGTCCCGACCTGCCGGAAGCCCACCGCGCGGTACGCCGCGAGCGCGCGCTCGTTGTAGTGGTTCGCGTACAGCGACACCGTCGGCGCCACGTCCCGGCGGGCGGCGGCCACCACCGCGGCCATCCCGCCCTCCGAGAGCCCCTGGCCGCGGCGGGCCGGCGTCACCCAGACGCCCTGCACCTGCGCCACCCCGCCGGCCACCGCACCGAGCTCGGCCTTGAACACCACCTCGGGCGCGGAGCCGTCGTCGGCACCCGCAGGCTCCGCCAGGCGGACGAACGACCGGCCGTCGCGGACCAGCGACCGCACCCGCGCCTCGTAGGCCCCGCCGGCGCCACCGAGCGGCGAGTAGCCGACCTCCTCGACGAACATCCGCACGCAGGCCGGCAGCACCACCGGGTACTCCTCCGGCCGGGACCGGCGCACCGCCGGGTCCGGCGCCACCGCCGGCTCGTGGTCGATCACCATCGACGGCTGGTCGGCGCGCACCTCGCGCAGCCCGCCCCACGTGCCGGACAGCCGCTCCCAGAGCGGCAGCACCACGTCGGCGTCGCCCACGATCGACGAGCAGCGCCGGCCCTGGGCCCGGCCGAACGCGGCGAACGCGTCCACCGCGGCCGCGCGCAGCCCCGGCTCCTCCTGGCTCGCCGGCACCACCGGCACCAGGTTCGCCCCGGCCCAGCAGACGGCCCGGACCACGCCGTCCACCTCGTAGCCCCAGGCCTGGCCGCCGACCCGGCGCAGCCCGACCACGGCGGCCTGCTCCAGCCGCACCCGGGCGAGCACCGCCGCCACCGGGTCCTGGGCGCACACCGCCAGCGCCGCCTCCACGTCCGGGTCCTCCAGGACGCGGCCGGTGCCCGGCCCGGTGCTGACCGCGCTCACCGGGTCAGCCGACCGTGACGACGGGGCCGCCGCCCGCCGGGTCCGACGTCATCGAGTCCGCGATCCGCAACGCCTCGTCGATCAGGGTCTCGACGATCTGGTGCTCCGGCACCGTGCGGACCACCTCGCCCCGGACGAAGATCTGGCCCTTGCCGTTCCCGGAGGCCACCCCGAGGTCCGCCTCGCGCGCCTCGCCGGGACCGTTGACCACGCAGCCCATCACGGCCACCCGCAGCGGCACCTGCATGCCCTCCAGGCCCGCAGTGACCCGCTCCGCCAGGGAGTAGACGTCCACCTGCGCGCGCCCGCAGGACGGGCAGGACACGATCTCCAGCTTGCGCGGGCGCAGGTTGAGCGACTGCAGGATCTTGATGCCGACCTTGACCTCCTCCACCGGCGGCGCGGACAGCGAGACCCGGATCGTGTCGCCGATCCCCTGGCTGAGCAGCGCCCCGAACGCGGTGGCGGACTTGATCGTGCCCTGGAACGCCGGGCCGGCCTCGGTGACACCGAGGTGCAGCGGCCAGTCGCCCCGCTCGGACAGCAGCTGGTACGCCCGGACCATCACCACGGGGTCGTTGTGCTTCACCGAGATCTTGAAGTCGTGGAAGTCGTGCTCCTCGAACAGCGAGGCCTCCCACACCGCGGACTCGACCAGCGCCTCCGGGGTGGCCCGGCCGTGCTTCGCGAGCAGCCGCGGGTCCAGCGACCCGGCGTTCACGCCGATCCGCAGCGACACCCCCGCGTCCGCGGCTGCCCGTGCGATCTGGCGGACCTGGTCGTCGAACTTGCGGATGTTCCCCGGGTTCACCCGGACCGCCGCGCAGCCCGCGTCGATCGCCGCGAACACGTAGCGCGGCTGGAAGTGGATGTCCGCGATCACCGGGAGCTGCGACTTGCGCGCGATCGCCGGCAGCGCGTCGGCGTCGTCCTGGGTCGGCACCGCGACCCGGACGATGTCGCAGCCGGCCGCGGTCAGCTCCGCGATCTGCTGCAGCGTGGCGTTCACGTCGGAGGTGAGCGTGGTCGTCATG
The DNA here is from genome assembly GCA_036404115.1 of Cellulomonas sp. Taxonomy (GTDB): domain Bacteria; phylum Actinomycetota; class Actinomycetes; order Actinomycetales; family Cellulomonadaceae; genus Cellulomonas. The sequence continues at coordinate 21,191 of DASWPG010000036.1, read as the reverse complement.
GACTGCACGCTGACCGGCGCGCCCCCGCCCACGTCCACCGAGCCCACCCGGATCCGGCGGGTCGGGCGGCGCGGCGCGAGGACCGGCGGCGGCGCCTCGGGCATGCCCAGCGAGATCGGGGTGCTCACGCGGCTCATCCTCCCACTGCGGGCCGACCCGCGCTCAGCCCAGCGTCACGGGGCTGACGATGTCCGCATAGGCGATCAGCAGACCCATCCCGCCGAGCAGCACGAACACCACGAGGGCGAGCGGCTGCAGCCGGGCGGCGTCCGCCGGGCGGGGCCTCGGCCGCTTGCGCAGCCGGGCGACCTGGCGCTTCAGCCCCTCCCAGAGCGCCGCCGCGACGTGCCCGCCGTCCAGCGGCACCAGCGGGATCAGGTTGAACACGAACAGCGCGATGTTCAGCGAGGCGAGGATGTTCATCATCGTCGCGACCCGCTCCGCGATGCCCACCCCGGTCGCGTCGGTCGAGGCGACCTCGCCGGCCAGCCGCACGATCCCGACCGGGCCGATCACGCCGCTGGAGTCCCGCGCCTCGTCGCCGAACGCGCTGCGGGCGGTGTCCACCAGGCTGGACGGCAGCGACACCATGGCCTTGGCGGTCTCCCACATCCAGTCGGCGGTCGAGGAGACCACGTCGGACAGCGGCTGGCGCTGCAGCTCGGTCCCGGGGCTGACGCCGAGGAACCCGACGCTCGCGGTGACCGCCTCGCCGTCGTCGTCGGTGACCGCGTTGCCGTCGTCGTCGGTGACCGGGCGGTCCGCGACCACCGGCGTCACGGTCAGCGTCACTTGCTCGCCGTCCCGCTCGACCACGATCGGCACCGCCGTGCCGTCCGTCGAGGCCCGGATCAGCGCGGACAGCTGGGACCAGGTCTCGATCGTGACGCCGTCGTACTCCAGCACGGTGTCGCCGGCCTGCAGCCCGGCCGCCGCACCCGGGGCGGCCTCGTCGTCGTCGGTGCACTCGGTGGCCGTCGAGTCGGCGGGGAGCACGCACTGGCTGACCGAGGAGATGGTGGTCGAGTAGCCGGTCGTGCCGATGCCGACCAGCGTGATCGCCAGCAGAACCATCGCGATCAGCAGGTTCATCACCGGGCCGCCGAGCATCACGACCAGCTTCTTCGGCGTCGACAGCCGGTAGAACGCGCGGTGGTCCTCGCCGGGCAGAATCTCCTCGGCACTCGCCTCCCGGGCGTCCGCCGAGATCCGGCTGAAGAAGCCGCGCACCGGCGGGTTGCCCACCGCGTCCGCGGTCGGGTACATCCCGATCAGCCGGACGTAGCCGCCGAGCGGGACGGCCTTGACCCCGTACTCGGTCTCGCCCCGGGTCCGCGACCAGAGCGTCGGGCCGAAGCCGACCATGTACTGGCTCACGCGCACGCCGAACTTCTTCGCGGGCACCATGTGCCCCACCTCGTGCAGCGCGATCGAGACGATGATGCCCACGACGAGCACGAGCACGCCGATCACGTACGCCACTGGCGGTCTCCTTCTGGTCGGACGGGCTGGCACATCTTGCCCCCGGAGGCTGGGTGCCCGCTGGACGCCGCGCACGAAGAACCCGAAGGTCGCACGAGACCCACACGCGTGGGCCGCGACCCTCCCGACCCATGGACTCCTCGGTTTCCGTTCCCCAGGTTGAAACATTCGATGGATACCGTTGCGTCTGATCGTTCCGCTGACGAAATCCGGAGCCCACGATGCCCGAGCCCGCCGCCCTCGCCACCACCGTCCCGACCGATCCGCTGGAGCAGCGCCGCCGGCTCGTCACCGCGGTGCCCGGCCCCCGCTCGCTCGGCCTCGCGGCCCGACGCGCCGCGGTCGTGGCGGCGGGCGTCACCTCGACGCTGCCGGTCTACGTCGAGCGGGCCGGGGGCGGGGTGCTGCGGGACGTGGACGGCAACACGCTGATCGACCTCGGGTCCGGGATCGCCGTGACCTCGGTCGGCGCCAGCGCGCCCGAGGTCGCCGCAGCGGTCGCCCGTCAGGCGGCCGCACTGACCCACACCTGCTTCATGGTGGGGCCGTACGAGGGCTACATCGCCGTGTGCGAGGCCCTCGCCCGGCTGACCCCGGGCGAGCACGCGAAGCGCTCGGTGCTGGTGAACTCGGGCGCCGAGGCCGTCGAGAACGCCGTCAAGGTCGCCCGCCGGGCCACCGGGCGCGACGCGGTGCTGGTGCTCGACCACGCCTATCACGGCCGCACGAACCTGACGATGGCGATGACCGCGAAGGCGGCTCCCTACAAGACCGGGTTCGGGCCGTTCGCCGGCGAGGTCTACCGGGTGCCCGCCTCCTACCCGCTGCGCGACCCCGCCGGCATGACGGGCGAGCAGGCGGCGGCCCGGCTGATCGCCACCGCCGATCGCCAGGTCGGGGCGGACCGCATCGCCGCGCTGGTGGTCGAGCCGGTGCTCGGCGAGGGCGGATTCGTGGTGCCGGCACCGGGGTTCCTGCCGGCGCTGGCCGGGTGGACCCGCCGGCACGGCATCGTCCTGGTGGCCGACGAGGTGCAGACCGGGTTCGCCCGGACCGGCGCCATGTTCGCCTGCGAGCACGAGGGCGTCGTGCCCGACCTGGTCGCCACCGCCAAGGGCATCGCCGGCGGGCTGCCGCTGGCGGCCGTCACCGGCCGAGCCGAGCTGATGGACGCCGTGCACGCCGGCGGGCTCGGCGGCACGTTCGGCGGGAACCCGGTGTCCTGCGCCGCCGCGCTCGCCGCGATCGACCTGTTCGAGCAGCGCGACCTGGTCGGTGCGGCCCGGACGATCGGCGAGGTCGCGCTCCCCCGGCTGGCGGCGCTGGTCCGGGACGGCGGTCCGGTGGCCGAGGTGCGCGGCCGCGGCGCCATGATCGGCGTCGAGCTGGTGCGTCCCGGCACGCTCGACCCCGACCCGGCCGCCGCCGCCCAGGTCGCACGCCGCGCGCTGGCCGCCGGGGTGGTGCTGCTCACCTGCGGGACCTGGGGCAACGTCGTGCGGCTGCTCCCGCCGCTGGTGATCGGGCCCGCGCTGCTGGACGACGCGCTCGACGTGCTGGCGGACGCGCTGCACGCCCTGGGCTGAGCCGGTCAGCGCGTGCCGGCCGGGTCGGCCCTCGGGTCCGGGTCGCCGTCCCCCACCACACGGTCCCGCCCGGCGTGCTTCGCGCGGTACATCAGCGCGTCGACCCGGTCGAGCGCCTGGTCGGCGTCCTCGTCGGCATGCAGCGCGGTCACGCCGAAGCTGGCGGTGACCCGCACGCCGGCGGCCTGCTCGACGGCGGTGGGCAGCGCGGCCCGCAGCCGTTCGGCCAGCTCGTGCGCGTCGGCGGGGTCCAGCCCGGGCGCGACGACGACGAACTCCTCGCCACCGGGCCGGGCCACCAGGTCACCGGACCGCACGTGCTGCTCGAGCACGACGGCCACCGCGATCAGCACCCGGTCGCCGACGACGTGCCCGAGCTCGTCGTTGACGGCCTTGAAGCGGTCGAGGTCCAGGTAGAGCACGGCGACGTCGAGGCCGGACCGCACGATCCGGCTCTGGTAGGCGAGCTCGTCCTCGAGCCGGCGACGGTTGGCGGCGCCGGTGAGCGGGTCCCGGTAGGCCATCTCCCGCATGGAGGCGGCCTCCGCGCTGGCGGTCTCGGCGACCTCGAAGGCGCGGGCGGCCTGCTCCTTGCTGCGGGACAGCACGTAGACCATGGCGGCGAGCACGCCGAGGTAGGTGGCGTACCGGACCAGGTCGACCGAGTGCACCTCCGCGTCCGGGGTGCCGTGCAGCGCCAGCAGGCCGACGACGACGGTCAGCACGGCGATCGCGGCGGCGTGCCAGGCGGCGCGCCGGGTCGGGTACACCAGGTAGCCGACCACGATGAACACCGTGAGCCCCATGAAGGTGGTCGGGAACAGCGAGTCCCAGCCGCCCCCCTCGTCGATCGGCAGCCGCAGCCGGCCGGCCAGGGTGACGAACCAGACCAGCACGAGGCCGGTCAGGACGATGCGCGAGATCGTGATGGTGGCGCGCGGCCGGCGGTACATCACCCAGCCGAACACCACGATCACCACCAGCAGCAGCGGCGAGAGCAGCCGGATCAGCGGGTCGGTGCCGCTGCGCAGCACCAGCACCGCGACCACGGAGAGGCCACCGGCGAACAGGCAGCCGAGCAGCACCCGCCGGATCAGGCCGACGACGGGGTCGCCGGCACGTCGGGCGAGCGGCACGTCCGGGGGCGGCACTCCTACACCGGTCCCCGCACGCGCAGCAGCGCACGGCGGCACGCGCACGCAGGTGCGGTCATGGTCAGGGCTCGCGTTCGTCCATCCCCCAGGCCGAGCCGTCGCCGGCGGGCTCCGGGGCGGCCAGCAGATGCAGGAACGGTACCGCGTCGACGGCGCCCGGTCCGAGCGCACCGCCCCGGACCGGGGTCCGTCCCGGGCGCCCTGCGGTCCGCCGCCGGAGCCCGTGGGGCCTCAGGCCCGGCGTCGACGGAGCCGTCCGCTGCGCACGACCTGGGAGCCCACGACGATCACCAGCGAGAGCAGGAACATGAACGACCCGATCACGTTCGCCTGCGCCGGGATGCCGCGGGTGGCGGAGACGTAGACGAACTTCGGGAAGGTGGTGTAGCTGCCGGAGTTGAAGTTCGTCACGATGAAGTCGTCGAAGCTCAGGCTGAACGACAGCAGCGCCGCCGCCCCGATGCCGGGCAGCAGCAGCGGGAAGGTCACCTTCCAGAACGCCTGCCAGGGCGAGGCGAACAGGTCGGCGGCGGCCTCCTCCAGCCGCGGGTCGAGCGACGCGACCCGGGCCTTGACCGTGACGACCACGAAGGACACGCAGAACATCACGTGCGCGGCCACCACGGTCCAGAAGCCGAGCTGCACCCGCAGCGAGAGGAACTGGGCGAGCAGCGCGGCACCGAGCACCACCTCGGGGGTGGACATCGGCAGGAAGATCAGCAGGTTGGCCAGCGCCCGGCCGCGGAACCGGTAGCGCACCAGAGCGATCGCCAGCCCGGTGCCCAGCGCGGTGGCGATCAGCGTGGACAGCAGACCGACCTGGATCGAGTTGGCGAACGCCTGGCAGACCTGCGGCGCGCCGCACGGGTTGCGCCAGCTGTCCAGGGTGAAGCCGCGCCAGACCAGGTTGGTCTTGCCGGCGTCGTTGAACGAGAACGCCACGGTGTAGGCCACCGGGACGAGCAGGTAGAGGAAGGCGAGCCCGGCGAACACCGGCACCACCGCGTCCGCGAGCCGCCACCGGCGACGACGGGTCACGGGCCGCGCCCCGGCGGCCGTCGCGGCGCTCACACCAGGTCCTCGGTGCCGGCGCGGCGCACGTACAGCCCGACCAGCACCAGGATCGCGACCATCAGCACCACGGACAGCGCGGCGGCGGTCGGGTAGTCGAGCACCTTGAAGAACCGGGCGTCGATCACCTGGCCGATCATCGAGGTGTCGGTGTTGTTGCCGAGCAGCGAGGAGTTCACGTAGTCACCGGCCGCGGGGATGAAGGTGAGCAGGGTGCCCGAGACCACGCCGGGCATCGACAGCGGCAGGGTCACCGTGCGGAAGGTGGTGATCGGCCGGGCGTACAGGTCGCCGCCGGCCTCGATCAGCCGCGGGTCCAGCCGCTCCAGGCTGGCGTAGATCGGCAGCGCCATGAACGGCAGGAAGTTGTAGGTCAGGCCGGCGACCACGGCGAACGCGGTCGCGGTCAGCCGGCCGTCCGCGGGCAGCACGTGCAGCCAGCGCAGCGCGCCGACCACGAACGAGTCGTCGGCGAGGATCTGCTTCCACGCGATGGTTCGCAGGATGAAGCTGGTGAAGAACGGCGCGATGATCAGGACCAGCAGGATGCCCTGCAGGAAGGACCGGCCGCGGGCGCGCACCGCGATCACATAGGCCATCGGGTACCCGATGATCAGCGCGGCGACGGTGGCGATCAGCGCGAACACGAACGACCGGACCAGCTGGGGCCAGAACTGGCTCAGCGCGTCGACGTAGTTCTGCCAGTGCAGCGCGGGCTGGTACTGGCCGACGTCGCCGCCGGGCACCGGCAGGTACAGCGAGGTGGCGAGCAGCGCGCCGACCGGCACCACGAAGAACAGCACCAGGTAGAGCGTGCCCGGCAGCATCAGGGCGAACGCGCCCGACCGGCCGCGCCGGGTGGGCGGCGGGGCGGGTGCGGCCCCGCCCTGGTCGGCGAGCGCGGCGGCGATGCTCATGCGGCCGATTCCTCGTCCAGGTCCGCCCCGGCGGTGGCGTCGCCGGGCGCGAGCGCGAAGGTGAACTCCGCGGACCAGGCCAGCCGGACGCCCGCCCCCACGGCGAGGGTGGCCCCGCCGACCAGGTTCTGCGCGAACACCCCGAAGGTGCCCAGGCCGGCCAGCTCGACCTGGTACTGGGTGCTGACCCCGGCGAAGGCGACGTCGGTCACGGTGCCGGGGCCGAGCACGGTGCTCCCCGGGCCGGCCTCCTGCCCGTCGAGAAGCACCCGGATCTTCTCCGGTCGCACCCCGACGAGCACCTGGCCGGAGCGGACCACGGCCCGCGCGGCCGGCACCAGCACCCGGGTGCCGGCGACGTCCACGCCGATCGTGCCGCCGGGGCCGTCCTGCTCGACCACGGTCCCGGGAACCAGGTTGGACTGGCCGAGGAAGTTGGCGACGAAGGCGGTCCGCGGCAGCTCGTACAGGTCCGCGGGCGAGCCGAGCTGCTCGATCTTGCCGAGGTTCATCACCGCGACGGTGTCGGCCATGGTCATGGCCTCCTCCTGGTCGTGCGTGACGTGGATGAACGTGAGGCCGACCTCGGTCTGGATCCGCTTGAGCTCGAGCTGCATCTGCCGGCGCAGCTTGAGGTCGAGCGCACCGAGCGGCTCGTCCAGCAGCAGCACGGCCGGGTTGTTCACCAGTGCGCGGGCCAGGGCCACCCGCTGCTGCTGGCCGCCGGAGAGCTGGGCGGGCCTGCGGTCGGCCAGGTGGCCGAGCTCGACCAGCGCCAGCCCCTCGCGGGCGTGCCGCTCGGCGTCCGGCACGTGCTTGCGGCGCAGCCCGAAGGCGACGTTCTCCAGCACGGTCAGGTGCGGGAACAGCGCGTAGCTCTGGAACACGGTGTTCACCGGGCGCTGGTGCGCGCGGGTGCCGGTGACCTCGCGCCCGCCGATCGAGATCGAGCCGGCGGTGGGCTGCTCCAGTCCGGCGACCATCCGCAGCGTCGTGGTCTTGCCGCAGCCGGACGGGCCGAGCAGGGCGAAGAACGAGCCGGAGGGCACCGTGAGCGTCAGGTCGTCCACAGCGGTGAAGGTGCCGAAGGTCTTGGTGACGTCCCAGATCTCCAGCGCGGCGCCCGCGGCGGCGATGCTCCCGGTCACGCGCCGATCACATCCAGGAACGCGTTGTTGTAGGTGGTCTCCTCGTCGGAGGTCAGCGTGCGGAACGTGTGCGCGGTGGCCAGGGTGGCCTCGTCCGGGAAGATCATCGGGTTCTCGGCGAGCTCCGGGTCGATGGACTCCATCGCCTGCTGGGCGCCCTGCACCGGGGTGATGTAGTTCACCCACGCCGCCACCTGCGCGGCCACCTCGGGGTCGTAGTAGTAGTTCATCAGCGTCTCGGCGTTGGCCTTGTGCGTGGCGCCGATCGGGATCATCAGGTTGTCGCTCCACAGCGTCCCGCCGGCCTCCGGGATCGCGAAGGTGAACTTGTCGTCGTTCTCGTAGTTCAGCGCGGTGATGTCGCCGGACCAGCCGATCACCGCGATCGCGTCCCCGCTGACCAGGTCCTGGGCGTAGGAGTTGCCACGCACCTGCCGGATGTGCCCGGAGTCGATCTTCTCCTTGAGCACCGCGAGCGCGGCGTCGAACTCGGTCTCGCCCCAGTCGCCGGACGGGTCGACGCCCTGGTCGAGCATGATCAGGCCGATCGTGTCGCGCATCTCGGACAGCACCTCGACCCGGCCGGCGAGCTCGGGGGCCCACAGGTCGGAGACGGTGGCCAGGCCGTTCGGCACGGCGTCGTTCGCCCAGGCCAGCCCGCCGAAGCCGGACTGCCAGGTGAGCGAGTGCGTGCGGCCGGGGTCGAAGTCCACCTCGGCGAGGTCGGTGAGGATGTTGTCCGCGTTCGGGATGTTCGTGCGGTCCAGCTCCTGGGTGTAGCCGAGCCGGATCATCCGGGCGGCCATCCAGTCGGTGAGGGTGACGATGTCGTAGCCGATGTCCTGGCCGTTCGCGAGCTGGCCGGACACCTTGCCGTAGAACGAGTCGTTGTCCTCGATGTCCTCGGAGTACTCGACCTCGATGCCGGTCTGCTCGGTGAAGGCGTCCAGCGTGGGGTACCCGGTGCCGGCGTCGTCCTGGTCCAGGTAGAGCGTCCAGTTGGCCCACCGGACCAGCTTGTCCTGCTCGGACTGGTCGGCGGCCGCGGTGGCGGTGGCGCCGGTCGAGGTGCCACCGGTGCCGCAGGCGGCGAGCAGCACCCCGGCGCCGACGGCCCCGGCGCTGCCGACCAGGAACTGGCGCCGCGAGGGGCCGGCGCTGTCGGCACCGCGACGCAGCGGGGTGCCGCGGTCGAGACCGAGGGCGGCGAGGACGGCCCGCGCGCGTGGATCGGCGGGGAGCGGTCGGCGAGCAGGCATCGGACTCCTCGGAGTGATCGGGGCTGATCGGGTGCGTGCGGTGCAACGCTGCTGATCCTGGTGTCAGATCGGGCCAGGCTCAAGGATTTCGTCGTCAGATCGACGTCTCGCAACGAAAAGTTGACATGCTCGGAACATGACGGCGCCCACCGGCGCCGCGCACGCCCTACTCGATCGCGCTCATCACGTGCTTGATCCGGGTGTAGTCCTCGAAGCCGTACATCGAGAGGTCCTTGCCGTACCCGGAGTGCTTGAACCCGCCGTGCGGCATCTCGGAGACGAACGGGATGTGGGTGTTGATCCACACCACGCCGAAGTCCAGGTCTCGGGACATCCGCATCGCCCGGGCGTGGTCGCCGGTCCACACCGAGCTGGACAGCCCGTACTGCACGCCGTTGGCCAGTGCGACCGCCTCGGCCTCATCGGTGAAGGTCTGCACCGTGATCACCGGCCCGAAGATCTCCTGCTGCACGGCCTCGTCGTCCTGGCGCAGGCCGTCCACCACGGTGGCCTGGTGGAAGTAGCCGGTGGTGCCCTGCCGGTGGCCGCCGGCCAGGATCGCGGCGTGGTCCGGCAACCGGTCCAGGAAGCCGGTCACCCGGGCGAGCTGGTCCGCGCTGTTCACCGGGCCGAAGGCGACGTCCGGGTCGTCCGGCATCCCGGTGCGCTGCGCCCGGGCCTGCTCGGCGAGCGCCGCGACGAAGTCGTCGTGCACCGCGGCGTGCACCAGCACCCGGGTGGCGGCGGTGCAGTCCTGCCCGGCGTTGAAGTAGCCGGCCATCGCGATCCCCTCCGCCGCGGCGGCCAGGTCGGCGTCCGGGAACACCACGACCGGCGCCTTGCCACCGAGCTCCAGGTGCACCCGCTTGACGTCCCGGGCGGCCGAGCCGGCGACCTCCATGCCGGCGCGCACCGAGCCGGTGATCGAGACCATGTCCGGCCGGGGGTGCTCGACCAGCGCGCGGCCGGTGCCCCGGTCGCCGCAGACGATGTTCAGCACGCCCGGTGGCAGGAACTCCCCGGCGATCTCGGCGAGCAGCAGGGTGGAGGCCGGTGTGGTGTCGGACGGCTTGAGCACGACGGTGTTGCCGGCCGCGAGCGCGGGGGCGATCTTCCACACCGCCATCATCAGCGGGTAGTTCCACGGCGTGACCTGCCCGATCACCCCGACCGGCTCGCGCCGGACGAACGAGGTGTGCCCGGCCAGGTACTCCCCCGCCGAGCTGCCCTGCAGGACGCGGGCCGCACCGGCGAAGAACCGGAAGTGGTCCGCGCTGGGCGGCAGCTCCTCCGTGGCGGTCAGGCCGAGCGGCTTGCCGGTGTCCTTCGACTCCACGGCGACCAGCTGCTCGGCACGGGCGTCGATCGCGTCGGCGATCCGGAGCAGGGTGCGCTGCCGCTCGGCGGGGGTGGTGCGCCGCCAGGCGGTGAAGGCCCGGGCGGCGGCCTGCACCGCGGCGTCCACGTCGGCGGCGCCGGACACCGGCGCGGTGGTGTAGGCCTCGCCGGTGCTGGGGTCGATGATCGCGCTGCTGCGTCCGTCCCGGGCGGGGACGTGCTCGCCGTCCACGAGGTTGAGCAGGGCGGGTCGGTCCGTCAGGGTCGAGGGGGGCGTGCTGCTCACGGTGGCTCCCGGGTCGTCGGTGGGTGACGGCACGCTAACCCGCGCAAGGCAGTCCTCGCTGCCGGAGATGCCGATATCCGCGTAACAAGTGTGTTTCCACGAGTGAATCCGTTGTTTCGGCATCCTTTGATCGCGGAATCGCTTGCTTCTATCGGCGGCTCCGTGGACGATACGTCCTGTGACCCCACGCTCCACCAGCCCCGGACCGACCGCCCCGCCCACGCACCCCGCCCTGGACGACCTGTCCAAGGCGATCATCGAACAGCTGCAGGAGGACGGCCGGCGCGCCTACGCCACGATCGGCAAGGCGGTCGGGCTGTCCGAGGCCGCGGTGCGTCAGCGGGTGCAGCGGCTCACCGAGTCCGGCGTGATGCAGATCGTGGCGGTCACCGACCCGGTGCAGGTCGGCTTCGCGCGGCAGGCCATGATCGGCATCCGGGCCGAGGGCGACCTGCAGGCGCTGGCCGACGCGCTGGCCGAGCTGCCGGAGGTGGACTACGTCGTGATCACCGCCGGCGGCTTCGACGTGCTGGTCGAGGTGGTCTGCACCGGGGACGACCACCTGCTCGCGGTGCTGAACGACCAGATCCGCACGCTGCCCGGGGTGCGCACCACCGAGACGTTCGTCTACCTCAAGCTCACCAAGCAGCTCTACAACTGGGGAACCCGATGACCGACACCGCAGCGACGACCAGCCGCGCCACGACCTCGCCGGCCACGACACCGCGGGGCACCGCCCGGGACGCCGCCGCCCGCGACCACCTGTGGGGGCACTTCACCCGGCAGAGCTCGTGGGCGCAGAAGGTCCCCACCATCGTGCGCGGCGAGGGCCACCACATCTGGGACGACCAGGGCCGGCAGTACCTCGACGGGCTGGCCGGGCTGTTCGTGGTCCAGGCGGGGCACGGCCGGGTCGAGCTGGCCGAGCGCGCCCGGCAGCAGGCCGAGCAGCTGGCATTCTTCCCGCTGTGGTCCTACGCGCACCCGCAGGCGATCGACCTGGCAGAGCGGCTGGCCGAGCACGCACCGGGCGACCTGAACCGGGTGTTCTTCACCACCGGCGGCGGCGAGGCCGTCGAGACCGCGTGGAAGCTCGCCAAGCAGTTCTGGAAGCTGCAGGGCCGGCCCGGCAAGCACAAGGTCATCTCGCGGGCGGTCGCCTACCACGGCACCACCCAGGGCGCCCTGTCCATCACCGGCATCCCCGCGCTCAAGGAGCCGTTCGAGCCGCTGGTGCCGTCCACGATGCGGGTGCCGAACACCAACATCTACCGCGGCCCGGACGAGCTGCGCGACGACCCGGAGGCGTTCGGCCGGTGGGCCGCGGACCGGATCGCCGAGGCGATCGAGTTCGAGGGGCCCGAGACGGTCGCAGCGGTGTTCCTGGAGCCGGTGCAGAACTCCGGCGGCTGCTTCCCGCCACCGCCCGGGTACTTCCAGCGGGTGCGGGAGATCTGCGACCGGTACGACGTGCTGCTGGTCTCCGACGAGGTGATCTGCGCGTTCGGCCGGATCGGCGAGATCTTCGCCTGCTCGGACCTCGGCTACGTGCCGGACATGATCACCTGCGCCAAGGGCATGACGTCGGGCTACTCGCCGATCGGCGCGACCATCGTCTCGGACCGGGTCTACGAGCCGTTCCGCACCGGGGACACGACCTTCTACCACGGGTACACGTTCGGCGGGCACCCGGTGTCGGCCGCGGTGGCGATGGCCAACCTCGACCTGTTCGAGCGCGAGGGCCTGACCGACCGGGTGCACCGGAACGCCCCCGTGTTCCGGTCCACCCTGGAGAAGCTGCTGGACCTGCCGATCGTCGGCGACGTGCGCGGGGCCGGCTACTTCTACGGCATCGAGCTGGTCAAGGACAAGGCCACCCGGGAGACGTTCGACGAGGACGAGTCCGAGCGGCTGCTGCGCGGCTTCCTGTCCACCGCGCTGTTCGACGCCGGCCTGTACTGCCGCGCCGACGACCGCGGAGACCCGGTGATCCAGCTCGCGCCGCCGCTGACCTGCGGGCCGGCTGAGTTCGACCAGATCGAGCAGATCCTGCGCGGGGTGCTCGGCGAGGCATGGACCCGGCTGTGAGCCGCGCCGGCGCCGGACCGGCCCTGGCGTGGACGGCCGGCCGCGACCTCTCCTCCGTCTCGCTCTGGTTCGACCAGGTGCAGGCCGCCGACCCGATCACCGCGCGCGACCCGCTGGACGGCGACACGACCGCGGACGTCGCGATCGTCGGCGCCGGGCTGACCGGGCTGTGGACCGCGTACTACCTGCTGGAGGCCGACCCGTCGCTGGACGTGCTGCTGATCGAGCAGGCCGTGGCCGGCTACGGGGCCAGCGGGCGCAACGGCGGCTGGTGCTCCGCGCTGTTCCCGGCCTCCGCCGAGGCGCTGGCCCGCCGGCACGGCGAGGACGCGGCGCTGTCGATGCGCGCCGCCATGCGGGACACCGTGGTCGAGGTCGGCGGGGTGGCGGCCGCCGAGCAGATCGACTGCGACTTCGCCTACGGCGGCACCGTCACCGTCGCCCGGTCCCGCCCGCAGCTCGCCCGGCTGTCCGCCGAGGTCGTCGACGCCGCCCGGTGGGGCGACGAGCTGCACCTGCTCGACGCCGACGAGACCGCCGAGCACCTGCGGGTCGACGGCGCGCTCGGCGGCACCTGGACCCCGGACTGCGCCCGGCTGCAGCCGGCCCGGCTGGCCCGCGGGCTGGCCGACGTGGTGACCGCCCGCGGCGCCCGGATCGTCGAGGGCACCCGGGCGCTGCGGCTGTCCCCCGGCGCGGTCGTCACCGACCAGGGCACCGCCCGCGCCCGGCACGTCGTGCGGGCCACCGAGGGCTGGACGGCCACGCTGCCCGGCACCCGGCGCGCGCTCGCCCCGGTGTACTCGCTGATGATCGCCACCGAGCCGCTGCCCGCCGTGGTGTGGGACGCGATCGGCCTGGACCGCGGGCAGACATTCACCGACGGCCGGCACCTGATCGTCTACGGCCAGCGCACCGCGGACGACCGGCTGGCGTTCGGCGGCCGCGGCGCGCCCTACCACTGGGGCTCCGCCGTGCGGGAGGAGTTCGACCAGGACCCCCGGGTCACCGGGCACCTGCACGCCGCGCTGCTCGACCTGTTCCCGGCCGTCCGGCACGCGAAGATCACGCACTCCTGGGGCGGACCGCTCGGCATCCCGCGCGACTGGCAGGCCTCGGTCGGCCTGGACCGGGCGACCGGGCTGGCCTGGGCCGGCGGCTACGTCGGGGACGGACTGTCCACCACCAACCTCGCCGGGCGCACGCTCGCGGACCTGCTCACCGGGACGGACTCCGCACTGACCCGGCTGCCCTGGGTGGAGCACCGCTCTCCGCGCTGGGAGCCCGAGCCGCTGCGCTGGGCCGGCATCACCGCCGGTCTGCGCGGTGCGGCCCTGGCGGACGCCGAGGAGCGCCTCACCGGCCGCCCCAGCCGGATCGCCCGGGCGCTCGCACCGCTGCTCGGGCACTAGCCCGCTCTCCCCCCGCGCTCGCCGCCGCCCGCCGCCCGCCCACCCCGCCCCCGGCCGCCGAGCGGGCAGCTCCTGTCGCCCGAACCGGACATCTGCCGACAGCAGCTGCCCGCTCGACGGCGGCCGGTAAGCCCGGCGCACCGCTGGACCCACGCACCGCTCGGGTCAGTCCGCGAGCAGCTCCCGCGCCCGGGCCCGCGCCCACGCCTCGGCCCCGAGCACGTCCGCCAGCGTCACGTCCGCGACCGCGGACGGGGGCTGGTCCACCGGGGTGCCCGCCCCGACGCCGTCGTGCTCGCCCAGCACCCGCTCGACGGTCGCCACGATGTCCAGGAAGCCGATCCGGCCGGCGAGGAACGCCGCGACCGCCTCCTCGTTCGCCGCGTTCAGCACCGCCGGGTGCGTGGCGCTCGCCGCGACCGCGTCCCGGGCCAGCGCCACCGCGCCGAACACCGACTCGTCCAGCGGCTCGAACGTCCAGGACGTCGCGGTGGACCAGTCGCACGCCGGTACCGCGTCCGGCACCCGGTCCGGCCAGCCGAGGCCGAGCGCGATCGGCAGACGCATGTCCGGCGGGGTCGCCTGCGCGATCGTCGACCCGTCCACGTACTCCACCATCGAGTGCACCATGGACTGCGGGTGCACCACGACCTGGATGTCGGCGACCGGCACGTCGAAGAGCAGGTGCGCCTCGATCAGCTCCAGGGCCTTGTTCACCATCGTCGCGGAGTTCACCGTCACGACCGGGCCCATCGACCAGGTCGGGTGCGCGAGCGCCTGCGCCGGGGTGACATAGGCCAGCGCCGCCCGGTCGTACCCGCGGAACGGTCCGCCCGAGGCGGTCAGCACCAGCCGGCGCACGCTGCTCCGGTCGGCGCCGGGGCCGGCCTGCAGGCACTGCGCGATCGCCGAGTGCTCGGAGTCCACCGGCACCACCTGCGCCGGCCGCCGCTGGGCCGCCCGCACCAGCGACCCGCCGACCACCAGCGACTCCTTGTTCGCCAGCGCCAGCGTCGAGCCGGCCTCCAGCGCTGCGAGCGTCGGGGCGAGCCCCACCGAGCCGGTGATCCCGTTCAGCACCACGTCGGCGCCGCGGCCCGCGAGCTGCGCGGCCGCGTCCGGGCCGGTCAGCACCTCGACCCCGAGCTGGCGCAGCCCGGCGGCCGCGGACTCCCGCACCAGGGCGGCCAGCACGGCACCCGCGGCATCGGGATCCGCCACCGCGACGGCCGGGACCCCGAGCGCCACCGCCTGCCGGGCCAGCGCCTCGGGATCCGCTCCCCCGGCGCTCAGGCCGGTCACCGCGAACCGGTCCGGGTTCCGCGTGATCACGTCGACGGCCTGGGTGCCGATCGACCCGGTCGAGCCGAGCAGCAGCACGCTGCGCGGCCCGACCGGCGCCGGCTGCGCTGCCGGTGCCATCGAGGGGTCGCTCACTCCGCGGCGAGCAGCACGTCCACGGCGCGCTCCAGGAACGCGTCCACCGGCGCCTCGGCGTAGGCTCCGGCGCCCTTCTTGCGGGTGAACACCGCCGAACGGACCTCCTGCGCGGCCAGCGGCGTGTTCTGGTCGAAGTACGCGACCAGCCGTCCGCACAGGTCGTCCACGTCGGCGGCGTCGTAGCCCTGCTGGCGCCCCTTCGGGCGGTCGAACCGCTCGCCGTCCGGCCGGGTCAGCCGGCCGTACAGCGTGCGCGCCTGCTCGGCCAGCGACTCCAGCCACGCCTGCCGACCACGCTCGGCGATGTAGTCCGCCCGGGCACGGGCCACGAACGCGGCCTCCAGCCGGTCCAGCGCGGCGTCGACGGCGCTGGTCGAGTAGCCCCGCCGCACCAGGTCGAACGAGACCGTCCGCACGTCCTTGCTGGACAGCGCGCCGGCGGGCCCGCTCTCGTACACCGACTTGGCGTGCTCGAAGAAGTCGTCGACCTCCTCGGTGTGGTATCCCGTGCGCGCCCCGGTCGTCCGCCGGAACATCACGCCGCTGCTCATGCTTCCTCCTCCGCCGCCAGCTGACCGCAGGCCCCGTCGATGTCGCTGCCACGGGTGTCCCGGACGGTGGTCGGGATGCCGTGCGCCCGCAAGCGTGCCACGAATTCCTGTTCGACGGCTGGGTCGCTGGCGGTCCACCGGGAGCCCGGCGTCGGGTTCAGCGGGATGGGGTTGCAGTGCACCCAGCCGCGCCCCCGGCGGTTCAGCTCGGTGCCCAGCAGATCGGCCCGCCACGCCTGGTCGTTCACGTCCTTCATCAGCGCGTACTCGATCGACACCCGGCGCCCGGTGGCCAGGAAGTACTCGTGCGCGGCGTCGATCGTCTCGGCCACGCTCCACCGGGTGTTGATCGGCACCAGCTCGTTGCGCAGTTCGTCGTCCGGCGCGTGCAGGGACAGCGCCAGGGTCACCGGGATGCCCTCCGTCGCGAGCCGACGCATCGCGGGCACCAGGCCGACCGTGGACACCGTGATGCTGCGTGCCGACATGCCCAGGCCCTGCGGCGTCGGCGCGACCAGCCGCCGCACCGTCTCCAGCACCGTCTTGTAGTTCGCCATCGGCTCGCCCATGCCCATGAACACGACGTTCGACAGCCGGGTCGGCCCACCGGGCACCTCGCCGTCGGCGAGCGAGCGCGCGGCCCGGCGGATCTGCTCGACGATCTCGGCCGTGGACAGGTTGCGCGTCAGCCCGAGCTGGCCGGTCGCGCAGAACGGGCAGGCCATGCCGCAGCCGGCCTGGCTCGACACGCACAGCGTCGACCGGTGCGCGTACCGCATCAGCACCGACTCGACCTTCGCGCCGTCGAACAGGTGCCAGAGCGTCTTGACCGTGGTACCGCCGTCCGCCTGCATGGTGCGCGCCGCGGTCAGCAGCTGCGGGAACAGGGCCTCGACCAGGGTGTCCCGGCTGGCCGCCGGCAGGTCGGTCATCGCCGCCGGGTCCGCGGTCAGGTGGGTGAAGTAGTGCGTCGCGAGCTGCTTGGCGCGCAGCGGCGTCTCCCCCAGCGCCGTCACCGCCGCCACCCGCTCCTCGGGCGTCAGGTCGACGAAGTGCTTCGGCGGCTTGCCGCGCGGACCGCGCCGCGGGGCCGGCGAGAGGTCGAGCGTGACGGGGGTGGCGCTCATGGCGAGTGGCCTTCCAGAACGGGCGGGGGGTCGAGCGGGGCGGGGGGACGGCGGGACGGGCGGGCGATCAGGTCGCGGCGGGCAGCAGCACCTCGAGCAGCAGGTACACCGCCGGCGCCGCCAGCAGCATCGAGTCGATCCGGTCCAGGACGCCGCCGTGGCCCGGCAGCAGGGTGCCCATGTCCTTCAGCTCCAGGTCGCGCTTGAGCATCGACTCGCCGAGGTCGCCCAGCGTGGCCACCGCGACCGTCGCGACACCGAGCACCGCACCGACCGCGGGGTCGCCGGACAGCATGAAGTGCACCCCGAGCACGCCGACCACGCAGGCCAGCACCAGCGAGCCCAGCAGACCCTCCCAGGTCTTCTTCGGGCTCACCGAGGGCGCCAACGGGTGCCGGCCGATCAGCACACCCACCGCATAGCCACCGGTGTCGTTCGCCACGCACAGCAGGATGAAGAGCGCCACCCGCATCGCGCCGTCCTCGGCCGCGAGCATGAGCATCACGAAGCCGCCCATCAGCGGCAGGTACGAGGCCGCGAACACCCCGGCCGTCGTGTCCCGCAGCGCCGGCGTCCCGCTGCCGTCCAGCACCCGCCAGACCACGATGCCGCCGACCGTCAGCACGAACGCGACGAACAGCGCCTCCATGCCCGCGACGTACGCCGAGACCAGGATCCCCAGATCACCGACCAGCAGCGGCAGCACCGGGATGTCGAGCCCCCGGCGGGCGAACGCCTGCGCCAGCTCCCACAGCCCCGCGCCCACCGCCACCACCGCGACGACGCCGAACGCCTCCCGGCGGATGAACAGGGAGGCGGCGACGACCACGAGCAGGCCGAGACCGACCGCGATGGCGACAGGCAGGTTCCGCCCGGCACGCGCGGTGCCCGGTGCGGGTGCGACGACGGTGGGGGTCGACATCAGACCTCCAGCAGCTCCGTCTCCTTGGAGGACAGCAGCACGTCGACCAGCTCGACGTGCCGCTTGGTCACGGCCTCGAGCTCCTTCTCCGCGCGAGCGACCTCGTCCTCGCCGGCCTCGCCGTCCTTGGCGATCCGGTCCAGCTCCTCCTTGGCCCGGCGCCGGATGCTGCGCACCGAGATCCGGGCGTCCTCGGACTTCGTCCTGGCCAGCTTCACGAACTCCTTGCGGCGCTCGGTGGTCAGGGCCGGCAGCGAGACCCGGATGACGTTGCCGTCGTTCGTCGGGTTCACGCCCAGGTCGGAGTCGCGCAGCGACTTCTCGATCCCGGAGGTCGCCGACTTGTCGAACGGCGTGATCATGATCGTGCGGGCCTCGACCACGTTGAACGACGCGAGCTGCTGCAGCGGCGTCGGGGCGCCGTAGTAGTCGACGACGATCTTGTTGAACATCGCGGCGTTCGCACGGCCGGTGCGGATCGCCGCGAAGTCCTCCTTGGCGACCTCGACGGCCTTGTCCATCTTCTCCTCGGCCTCGAGGAGGATCTCGTCGATCACGTGTGCTCCTTGTGGTTCGGTGGCTCGATGCTGCTGCGCTCGTCCCGAGCGACCCGGGGGGGCGTCAGTCCTCGGTGACCAGAGTGCCGATCTTCTCACCCCGGAGCACCCGCGTGACGTTGCCGGGCTCCTCCAGGCCGAAGACGCGCATCCGCACCCCGTTGTCCCGGCACATCGACAGCGCGGTGGAGTCCATCACGCCGAGCTCCTGGACGATCGCCTCGGTATAGGTCAGGTGGTCCAGCCGGACCGCCGTCGGATCGGTGCGCGGGTCGGCGGAGTACACGCCGTCCACCCCGTTCTTGCCCATCAGCACCTCGTCGCAGTCCACCTCGAGAGCGCGCTGCACCGAGACGGTGTCCGTCGAGAAGTACGGCAGCCCCGCGCCCGCGCCGAAGATCACCACGCGACCCTTCTCCAGGTGCCGGATCGCCCGCAGCGGGATGTACGGCTCGGCGACCTGACCCATGGTGATCGCGGTCTGCACCCGGGTGCTGACGCCCGCCTGCTCCAGGAAGTCCTGCAGCGCCAGGCAGTTCATCACCGTGCCGAGCATGCCCATGTAGTCGGCGCGCGCCCGGTCCATCCCGTTCTGCGCGAGCTCCGCGCCACGGAAGAAGTTGCCGCCGCCGACCACGATCGCGACCTGCACGCCCTCGCCGACCGCCTGGGCGATCTCTGCGGCGATCCGCCGCACCACGCCGGCGTCCAGCCCGACGGCGCCGCCGCCGAACGCCTCGCCCGAGAGCTTGAGCAGCACGCGTCGTGCGTGGTCCGCCGAGCCGGCCGGGTCCGTCGGGGTGTCGGTCACGGGAGTACCTCCAGGTCGTCGGCTGGCGCACGGGGTGGGCGCCGGGGTGCGGGACGCCCGTGCTCCGGGCCTCTCGCGCCGGTGGCCCCGGCCCTCACGGGACGGGGCCACCGGGTCGAGCAGCTGTCAGGCGCCGACGCGGTACCGGACGAAGCCGGTGACCGTGCCACCGACCTCGGCGAGCACCTGGGCGACCGACTTCTTCGAGTCCTTCGCGAACGGCTGGTCGAGCAGCACGACGTCCTTGAAGTAGCCGTTCAGGCGGCCCTCGACGATCCTCGGCAGCGCCGCGTCGGGCTTGCCCTCGTTGCGGGCGGTCTCCTCGGCGATGCGCCGCTCGTTCTCGACCGTCTCGGCCGGGACCTCGTCGCGGGTCAGGAAGCTCGGCGAGAACGCCGCGATGTGCGTCGCGATGTCCCGCGCCACCTCGGCACCCTTGACGTCGGTCGCGACCAGCACGCCGACCTGCGGGGGGAGGTCCTTGTTCACCTTGTGCAGGTAGACCGCGACCTTCTCGCCGGACACCCGGGCGACCCGGCGCACGACGACCTTCTCGCCCAGGGTGGCGGCGGTGCCGTCCACGACCTCCTGCAGCGGAGCGCCCTCGACCTCGGCCGCGAGCAGCGCGTCGGCGTCCCGGGCGCCCGAGGCGACGGCAGCCGCGAGGACCGTCTCCGCCAGGGTGAGGAACGTCGCGTTCTTCGCCACGAAGTCGGTCTCGGAGTTGATCTCCACGATCACGCCGGACTCGCCCTCGCCGTCGGCGGTCGCACCCACGTGCGCGGCCACCAGACCGTCCGAGGCTGCCCGGCCCTCGCGCTTGGCGACGCCCTTCAGACCCTTGACGCGGATGATCTCGAGCGCCTTGTCGGCGTCGCCCTCCGCCTCCTCCAGGGCCTTCTTGACGTCCATCATCCCGGCGCCGGTCTTCTCCCGCAGCGCCTTGATGTCGGCCATGCTGTAGTTCGCCATCAGCTGTTCCCGTCCTCTCGTCTACTCGTCAGCGCGCGGCCGGTCACTCGGACTCGGCGGCACCCTCGGACTCGGCGACCGGAGCCTCCTCGACCACGACGACGATCTCCTCGACGACCGGAGCCTCCTCGACCACGACCTCGGCCTCCTCGGCGACCGGCGCCTCGAGCGGGGCGGTCATGCCCTCGACGACCGGGGCCTCGACCAGCGGGGCGTCCGCGGCCGGGGTCTCGGCAACGGCCTCGGCCGCGACGGTCTCGGCAGCAGCGGTGTCGGCGGCGGGCGTGGCCAGGTCGGCCTCGGCACCGGCGAGCAGCTCGCGCTCCCACTCGGCCAGCGGCTCCGCCTCGGCGGGGGCACCGGCGGCGGTCTGGTCGGCCGAACCCGTCCGGGCGGCGTGCCGGGCCAGCGTGCCCTCGGCGGCGGCGTCCGCCACCACGCGGGTCAGCAGCTGCACCGCGCGGATCGCGTCGTCGTTGCCCGGGATCGGGTAGTCCACGACGTCGGGGTCGCAGTTGGTGTCCAGGATCGCGACGATCGGGATGCCCAGCTTGCGGGCCTCGTCGACGGCCAGGTGCTCCTTGTTGGTGTCGACGATCCACACCGCCGACGGCACCTTCACCATGTCGCGGATGCCACCGAGGGTCTTGGCGAGCTTGTCCTTCTCGCGACGCATGATCAGCAGCTCCTTCTTGGTGAAGGCACTGCCCGCGACGTCGTCGAAGTCGACGAGCTCGAGCTCCTTGAGGCGCTGCAGCCGCTTGTTCACGGTCTGGAAGTTGGTCAGCATGCCGCCGAGCCAGCGCTGGTTGACGTAGGGCATCCCGACCCGCGACGCCTGCTCCGCGACCGGCTCCTGCGCCTGCTTCTTGGTGCCGACGAACAGGATCGTGCCGCCGTGGGCGACCGTCTGCTTGACGAAGTCGTAGGCGCGGTCGATGTACGACAGCGACTGCTGCAGGTCGACGATGTAGATGCCGTTGCGCTCGGTGAAGATGAAGCGCTTCATCTTGGGGTTCCAGCGGCGGGTCTGGTGCCCGAAGTGGACACCGCTCTCGAGCAGCTGGCGC